>JANXWC010000027.1 GCA_025351355.1 Hyphomicrobiaceae bacterium | reverse complement strand
AGGCAACATCCACTTTTTCGAGGGTTACCGCTTTTTCCGCGGCGACGGAGAGGGAGAAAAGACCTAAAAAATAACTTGCCAAAACAATCGATCGAATATGTTTCATCGGTGAAATCCTTTTGTTTGCAAAAAATCCCTTAGGTACTATAGAACGAAACAAGAATACGCTGCGTGCGCTCGGAAAGCACTCGAAATTTCATCGATTAGCTAAGAATCGTCGCGACCTGTGGGTGCCGACGCAAGGCTCACAAACGACGTGCCCTCACCCCCTTCTTGCTCCACCCCTTGCGCCGTTCAGCGCCCTTACCCTATCCCCCGCCGCCCGTCATCGCCTCGATGTCGCGCGCAACCCTGAGGTAATCGCTTAGAAAAAGTTGGCAATTCTGATCCAGCTCGGCTTGCGGTGGCGCGACCGTTCCAGGCTGCCGCTTCCGGATCCGCGCGCCCATCTGCTGTCCGCGCTCCACGCACCAATTCCCGAACCGCGTCCGCTCATCGTTGTAGCGAGGAAGGGCAACTTTCAAATCGCCACCCTCGGCTTCAATCGCGTCGGCCAGGCCCATCGCATCCAGCGCCGCTTTCGTCACGCCTGCGCCCACATGCGGACGGGCGACGAATGCGGCATCACCCAGCAGCACGACGCGACCCTTTGTGATGCGCGGCGCGGCGAAGTCATAAATCGCCTGCAGGAACGGCTGCGCGGTGCGGGTGATTACCTCGGCCAGCGGTTGGGCCAGTAATGCGCGCGCGTCCGCCTTCATCGCTTCAATGACATCGCGACGGAGGCGATGCGGCGGGATCGAGATCTCATGTCGGCGGCCCTGCTCGTCCGTACATAAGTCGCGAAGCTCTGTCTCGTCTGCGGGCCGATACCACACGATGTTGTAGCTATGCGCTCCCTTGTGCTTATCCTCCTCGCGCGTCGGCACCGCGTAGGAGATCAGCAGCTCGCCCTCCGGCGCACCGAAGCCGTACACATCCTTGAGCGCCGCCCATGTAGCCGTGGGCAATTCGAATTCCGGCACCAACGCACGCCACGCGACATAGCCCGCATAAGCCGGCGCAAACCCGCCGAACAGTTGAGCGCGGACGGTCGACCTGATGCCGTCCGCAGCCACCAGCAGATCGGCGTCCACGCGGCTGCCATCGGAGAATAGTGCCGTGACGCCTTGCTCCGACGTTTCAACGCCGCTCAGCACGCGATTGTTGAGGTAACATCCCGCCGGCAAGCCCTCGCGCAATGGGCGGTAGACGCGCGACCAGTTGGTCATCGTCCGCCACGCCGGCGCTTGCTCAATCACGCGACCGTCGCGCGCATAACAGACGTAGGCGCTCGGCACCGTTCGGCTCGATGTATCGAACACCAGTCCTGCACGCGCCACTGCATCGAAAATGGCTTGGTGCGTGCTGATCCCGGCGCCGCGATCGGCGAGATCGTCAGTTGAGCGCTCAAACACCTGCACATCCCATCCGATCGCACGCAGTTGATGCGCTGCCAGCAGTCCGCCGATCGACCCGCCAATCACGATGGCACGCTGCCGCGACTTATTTGAAACCGCCATTGTCGTCCCTTGCTTGCAGTCGGTCAGATAAAGTGATGCGCGTGCTCGATGGCATGGGCAGCAATCTCCCGTCGCGTGGCAATCCAGATGTCCTTGCGCGCGCGCGCCAGCCGTATCATCGCATCGAATACCCACGCCCCGGACGGGCGCCCAAACACGTGCGTATGCGCCGTCACGTCGATCATGAACGGGTGTGCGTCGGCCAGCGTTGCGCGATCGAGCTGGGCTCTGAACTGGTCGATCAGCGATTCCGGCGCATTGCCGTAGCGGATGCAGTGCGGCAGGTCATTGATATCCATGGTCAATGGAATGGCGACCAGCGGCCGCTCGAAGCCGCCGCCGATATCCACGAGCGCCGGCAGATCATCGTCGTTGCAGTCGCCGTGCCAGATGTATCCGGCCTCCGCCAGCAGACGTGGCGAGCGCGGGCTGTTGGTTGCGCGGGGACTGATCCAGCCCACCGGTCGCTCGCCGCACGCCGCGGCAATCAACGTTGTCGTCCGCTCGATGTTGGCGCGTTCCTGAGCTTCATCGAGATAGACCGGAATGACATCCATGCCATAGGAGTGCGCGACAATGTCGTGGCCTGCCGCCGCAAGCGCCGCGACCGTGTCGGGCCAGCGTTCCGCCAGCACACCGTTGGTCATCACGCTTGTTTTTATTCCGTTCGCGGCGGCGATGCGCTCCAACCGCTGAATGCCACGCACGGCACCATAGGCACCCCACGACGCGGCATTGCTATCGAAGAATCCAGGCAGCAACACGTTGCCCATCGGGCCGATGCCCGGCGCCTTGCCGTCTGACCAACCCTCGTAGGCAATGTTGAACACCACGGCCACTTGTACGCCCTCGGGCCACCTGAAATCGGGCCCTGCACGCCGCACGCGCCGCGTTTCTAATGGTTCCACCACAACGTCAACCCTGCAAAGATTTACTGGCCGTCTGACCCTGGCGATGCGGAGTCCAGCGATAGGCCTTGGCGCAGGCGCCGCCCATCAGCATTGCACGCTCGCCATCGCTCAAGCGTTCCGTTCTGAGGAACGGTTCGACGGCCTGCTCGTAATTGACCACCGCGAAAGCGCGGGTCCAGTCCGTGCCCCACAGGCAGCGCTCAAAGCCCCACGCATCGAAGATGCGCGCCAGCGGTCCCCAGATATCGCTGAAGGGATATGGCACTCGCGACAACGTGCAGGCGCCACTCACCTTGATCACCACATTCTTTCGCTTCGCAAGCTCCAGCACCTTTGGCAACGCGGCCCACGGCTCCGGCGCAGCAGGCGCTGTCCGTGGTTGCATAATGCCGAGATGGTCGAGAATAAATCGCGTATCGGGATGGCGATCGATTAACGCCGTGCCGGCGTCGAGATTGCCCCAGCACAGCATGTTGACCGGGAAATCGTATTTGACTGCCGCGCGCAGGATGCGGTCGAGCCGCGGATCGCTTGGGTCGCGGTTTGCCTCCTCGGTCATGATGATGCGGATCCCCACCGCGCCCGCAGTGTTCTTCCAGTCGGCAATGATCTCGACCACCGCTGGGTCATCCGGATCGACGGGTTTTACCAGCGCGAACCGATTGGGATGCGCCCGCTGCACCTCTACCGCATAACTGGCGTCGTAACGGTACATGGAAAAGGCTGAGATGAAGATCGCGCCATCGACGCCAACCTTGTCGATCGCAGCCACCATCTCGTCGCCCGTCACGTGAGCCGGCCAGTTCGGCACGGTGTGCCACGGTCGTGCTGGCGTGTTCGCCTCGTAAGCGTGAACCTGGGAATCGATGATCATCATCGCGGCAGTTCCTTTGTGCCAATTGTTCCAGTGCGCGTTCCCGTCCGCGGACGCACGGAGCAGGGCATATTCCCCCATCTCCAAAGAATTCGTCCGGCGCGGTTTAGCCTGAAATGGAATTCAGTTCGATGTGAACGTGCGGTTGTTGCCGTCAATCGGGCCGCGCCCCCGGTAGTGGTCTATCACCCCTTCGTCTCCTCCAGCAGGCACGGCACGAGCAGCCCTGCGAGGATCCTGGCAGCATGGATTTCGTTGGGGCCATAGGTGCCGGCGACGCCACAAAAGTTGAGTGTCCCAAGGCGGCGTCCGGCGTAACGGATCGGCGAGTTAAGAATGGCCGAAATCCCCAGCGAAAAAATCAATTCGTGATCGAAGAACGCGGCCTTCACCTCCTCCGTGTTCGCAGCGAGGAACACGTCTCCGTTTTCCATGCCGCCGTGGCTGACGGTGATCTTATTGAGCGGCTTGGTACCACCCAGCGGATAAGACCTCTCATCGCTTGAATGCAGTCGAACCACCGCCTGTGCCGCCTCGTCGTACTTCAGCGTTGTTAGCAGCACCCAGCCACACGTTTCCGCGGCGATTGCTTCGACTGCCTTGTAGACGGACTGCCGTTCGGTTCGTTCATTGGAGAGTTCAATAATTTTGGCCACATCGCCCGTCGTCAGCACGCGTGTCTTGGTCGGCATCGTCGGCTCCTTCAGATCGGTTGCGTGCGGGCCTCGGCAGTGGGCGGAGGCAAAGAGATGTTGGCGATACGCTCTGGGATTAGCCCTTTGGCGCGCCAACGCAGGATGAGCAGCAGAGTTGCTGCAATGAGTATTTCGCGCAGCGAAGCAGCCTGAACGCTTGAGACGGCGGGCACGAGCGGTACGATGAATCGAGTTGCTTCAAGGAAAAAAACAATCAGCACGGCGCCGACGATAGCACCGACGTTATTGCCGAGCCCACCAGTAAGCAACGAAAGTTTGATATAGAGGGTCAGCAGTGGCGCAAAAAGATCGGGCGCGATGTAGCTCGTGAAATGCCCGTAGAGAGCGCCGGCCAGGCCGAGCGCGCCCGAGCCGACTGCAAACGCCTTGGCCTTAAAGAGTACGACGTTCTTACCGGCGACTTCCACCACTCCCTCATCGTCGCGAATGCCGCGCAGGACACGTCCGAACGGCGAAAACGACAGTCTTTGCAAAAACACGAATAACACAGCAACGACGGTCCAAACGATGCCGAGGAAAAGCAGATTAAATGCGTGTGGATCGAGTGTCCCACGCAACGGGCCCGGAATGCCGGAAAGGCCATCGGTGCCGTTGGCGATCCACAGTTCATTCGACATGACAACGCGCAATGTCTCGGCAAACCCAAGCGTGACGATGGCGAGATAGTCACCGCGCATGCGGACTGTAATGAGGCTGACGCCGATGCCGACCAGGGCTGCCAACGCGGTACCGGAGACAATGCCTGCCGCGAGGGGCCAGCCAAGTTTTACAGTAAGCAGGGCTGATGTGTAAGCACCGACCGCAAAGAACCCGACGAGCCCAAGGTTGATGAGACCGGCCATCCCCCAGATCACGTTCATGCCGAGCGCCATGATGGCGTAGATCCCAGCAGTCACGCCCATCGCAATGAGATAGTGCTCCATCAGTAGGCCCTCGCCCCTAGCAGGCCGCGCGGCCGCAACGTCAGCACCAGCAAGATTGCAATGAAGCCGACGGCCGTCCGATAAGCCGGTGACAGCACCAACAGGCTCAATTCCTCGCCGATGCCAATAACGAGTGCACCGACCACGGCGCCGGGAATACTGCCGAACCCGCCGACAACAGCAGCAGCGAAAATCGACAGTACCGTCTTGAAACCGACCAGCGGGTCGATTGTCGTATCAAGTCCGATCAGCATGCCGCCGACGCCCGCCAGTCCCATGCCGACAAAGGAGACGATGCCAGCAATCCTGTCTGCGTTGATGCCCTTGATCGCCGCCAGCATAGGATTGTCTGCGACGGCTCGCATGGCTTTTCCGGTCCGTGTCATCGACAGGAAGACGAATAACAAGCCCATCACGACGATTGCAATGACGAGGCTTTCGACCTGCTGCGGACTGATATGCAATCCGGAGAAGCGCCAGTCGCGCCTAATCGGCAGATCGTAGCCGCGCATCTGGTTGCCGAAGATAAAGCGGACAATATTCTCAAGCCCGATTGTAAGCGCGATGGAGCCGATGGCCGTTGTAATGAAGCCAGACGCCCGCAGGGGCTTCAGAACGAATTCGTCGGACAGCCAGCCAACCAACCCCGCGCCGACAAACGCCACGATGAGTGACGGAATGACCGGCAACCCGAATGTCGCGTTGGCGATGAGGCCAGCATATGCACCGATTGTCATGTGAGAGGCGAGTGCGAAGTTCGTAAATCGCAGCACGGCAAAGATCACCGTCAACCCGATGGCCGGGACTGCGAGGATAGTGCCCGACATGATACCGTTGACGATGAGCTGCAGGATTTCCATCTTTATCCCAGCAAAGTGACAGGCAATGGATAGAGATATATCTGCGAATTGGACCGTCTTTGGAAAACCGCCCCTGCAGCGTCCTGACTATCGCCGAACGACTAGACGATCTTCAAGAACTCAAGTTTGCCGTTCCGCACCTGGGTGAAGCGGAAGCGACATTTGGCGATGTCACCAATTTCATTGAAGTCGCACGGGCCAGACGCGCCTTCGTAGTTGATCTCCTTACCCTCCGAGATCGCCTTCAGGCCCTCGATTGCGGAGTACACCTTGACGCCGTCTCCCTGGCTGACCTTGCGGACATTATCCTTGAAAGCGCTGCCGGTTGCCTCTTTGGATTTTGCAAATGTCAACACGGCGAGGCTGGCCCAGTCGGTCGCCTGCGCAACATAGGCGTCGATCTCTCTCATGCCGAGCCGGTCAGCGGCGAGCTTGTAGGCCGTGCTGTCAACGTCGGCGGACGGTGATCCCGTGACAACGCCTTCGGAAACTTCCGGTGGGTTCGCGTCAAGCGTCGACTGAGGCACAGCGTAGGACTGGCAGAATTTCGGCAATTCAATTCCAGCCTTGTAGAGATCGCGCAGCACGACGACTGTGTCCGGCGCGTAGCCGTTGAGATATAAATTGTCGGGATTGGCTTTCATCACCTGGTCGATCTCGGAGCGATAGGTCGATTTGTCCTTCTCATAGATAACGTGCGACACGACGCTCCCGCCGGCCGCCTTAATGGTGGCGTCGAGATGCTCCTTCGTCGACTGCGCGAAGGGAGCCTGAATACCGATCACACCGATTTTCATTTTGCCGGTGCTGGCAATGTAGCTGGCATGCGCAATCGACTGCAGCTTGCTGGTCGGCTGCGTGCGGACGAGGTAGCCCTGGTGCGGCAGCAGCGAAATTGAATCAGCACCTGACACGGTCATCATGAACGTCTTGCTTTCCCAGCAGACAGGCAAAACCGCGGTCGTTACCGAAGACGCCCAGGTGCCCATGATGATCGGCACCTTGTCGACTTCGATCAATTTCCGGGCAGCGCGGACGGCTGCTTCGGGGTTGGTTTGGTCGTCCTCGACGACCGTCTGGAACATGCGACCGTCAACGCCACCGGCCTTGTTCACTTCGTCGAAAACGGCTTGCATGGCCTTCAGCATGCGCGGTCCATCGGCGCCGCCTGCGCCTGTCAAAGGCGTTAAAATACCGACCTTGACCGCTTCACCCGCTGCATAGGCTCGCACCGGCAGAGCTACTCCCGCCGCCGCTGCGGCAGCGCCTTTGAGAATTTTGCGGCGTGTCACACGTGTCATGGTTTTCCTCCTTGATCGAGCCCCAAGTTCAAACGCCTAAGAACAATCGTCGCACATCGGGATCGGCGGCCAGAGCCTTCGCGTCTCCCGTGCGGCTATTGCGTCCGTCCACCAGAATGTACGCCCGATGGGAAATCGCCAAGGCCTCAATGGCGTTCTGCTCCACGATTCCGATGGCCATGCCTTCGCGACCGATCTCGACGATCGCGTCAAACAAGGCCTCGGCGGCGACAGGCGAAAGACCGGCCGACGGTTCATCGAGCAGCAGCACACCTGGCTTGACCATCAGCGCCATGGCCATTGCCAGCATCTGCCGCTCGCCACCGGAAAGCGCCCGCGCCGCATGCCGCCGCTTGCTGGCGAGCACGGGAAAGCGCTGCAACGTTTGATCGATGCGCGCGCCGATGTTTTCTGTGTCGACATAGCCGCCTATTTCGAGGTTTTCCCGCACGCTGAGCGTCGGAAAGACATTGTGTTCCTGCGGCACGTAGGCGAGGCCTCTGCGGGCAATATCGCGCGGCAGCTGACCGGTGATGTCCAAGCCGTCCAGCGACACTTTGCCCGCCTTTGGTTTGAGCAGACCGGCGATGGTCTTCAGCAAGGTGGATTTACCAGCACCATTCGGGCCAATGATGCAGCATATTTCGCCGGACCTGACGTTGAAATCGACCCCCTTGAGTATTTCGTCGGCCGCGCCGTAGCCTGCGACGATGCCGGTGGCGTCAAGGGAGGACATCATCCGCCGCTGCTCCGCCAACGGCGGCCCATGTAGGCTTCCTGCACACTCAGATTTTCGGCAATTTCGGCAAATGATCCCGACGCAAGATGTCTGCCGTCGGCCAGCACGATGACACGATCGCAGAGGCGGGCAATCGTATCCATGTGGTGCTCAATCAGCAGGATGGCGATGCCATCGTTGGTCAGTGATCGCAATTGTTCGCCGATCTCATTGGCTAATGTCGGATTGACGCCGGCGATTGGCTCATCGAGCAGGATCAGTTTCGGCTCGGTCATCAGAGCACGACCAATTTCAAGAAGTTTCTTCTGCCCGCCGGAGAGATCAGACGCTGGGTTGTGAAGAACCTGCATCAGGTTCAGTCGTTTGGCAATCGTCACGGCACGCTCGACAAGTTCGGCCTCCCTTGTGCGCGACTTTGCGGAGCTGGCCAGCGCCTGCAGAACGCCTTCGCCAGGTTGGGCAGTGCCGTAAATCAGCATGTTGTCGAGCACCGACATTCGCGGTAGCGCGCGAGAGATCTGGAATGTGCGCACCAGTCCTAATTGGGTGATCCGGTCCGGCCGCATGCGGGTGATGTCGAGACCGTCAAAGAGGATTGTGCCGCCGTCCGCGGGAACGACGCCGGTAATACAGTTGAAAAGCGTTGTCTTGCCTGCGCCATTGGGGCCGATCAGCCCCGTGATGCCACGAGCGCTGACGTCAAAGGTGGCGCCGTTGAGCGCCTTGATGCCGTAGAAACTGCGCGTTACCCCCTCGAGACGTAGCAACGACATTACGGCTACTCCTATCCCCCTCAGTCGACTTGGCAACATTGACGCAGGCGCCAATGACTTTGGCAACGGCCACTTCTGGATTGATCACCGCGCAGAAGACCTTGTCTGAGTGATTGGCCAGTCCGAATCTCCGTCGGTACTTGAAGTTGGCCGGGGCCAAGCTCGTCGCCGCGGCTGAGCCCCGGCGAGCTAATAACCTCGGGATATCCCGCACTCTTGCCCGCATGTTTCGTCCAGAATTCGCAACGGGTCGCTCATCGGGCTGCCGATGGATGAATTTGGGCCGCTCAGACAATTGCGCGCCGCGATTTTTTGTAACCGGCGTGCAACCAAAGAAACTTGGGAAGCCTTAAAAATAGATTTAAGTTATTGATTTTGTTGGTGCCGCAAACAGGATTCGAACCTGTGACCCCGTCATTACGAATGACGTGCTCTACCAACTGAGCTATTGCGGCATGCCAAGCATCGCTGGGTGATAGCGGGATGTGGCCGTCCGTGCAAGCGTCTCGTGCAAGCGTGAACAGTTGGCTGCCGCCCCGCTCACCTACGCGCAACAGCAACCCGATTACTACAGGTGGCGACCTCCGTCGACGACGATCGAGGTGCCTGTCGATGCCGTCAGCATTGTGATTGCAGCCATGATCGCGCGAGCGACGTCGTCGGGCTCCGTGACGCGCTGCAGCGGCGTGCTAGCGGCCATTTTTTCGAGCTGGCCCCGGCCGCGACCAGCGACGAAATCGGTGGCAACGGCACCTGGCGAAACGCACAATACACGGATATCAGGTCCGAGCACGCGCGCCAGCGACGCGGTCATGGTGTCGAGCGCGGCCTTCGAGGCGCAGTAGGCGATGTTGCTGCCCTGCGCGGTGAACGCCGCGATCGATGAGACATTGACGATCACTGACGCTGCGCCGTCCGCAGCACTTGCCTGCAGCAAAGCCGCGAGCGCACGCACCGCTGCAAATGGTCCGCGCACGTTGGTGATCAGGATCTGGTCAAACAGCGCGTCGGTCAGCTGATCGAGGTTGGCATGCGGCACCGGCTGTGTTGTGCCGCCGGAGTTGACCAGGATGTCGCAGCGGCCATAGCGCGTTTTCATCAGGTGAGCGAGCGCGTCGATGCTGGCGCTGGTTTCATTGGTGATCTGTTGGATGCAATGACCGCCCGCCGGCAGCGAGGCGCGCAGCTCTTCAGCACGATCGGCACCCTTGTTGTAGCCGATAATCACCGTCGCACCTTGAGCCGCCAGCATACGAACCGCTGCCGCGCCAATGCCATTGCTGCCGCCGGTAACCACCGCCACCCGTCCAGCGAGCAAACCTGAGCTATCATTCGACATGAATTTTCCGCCACCGTGTCATGTAGGTTAAGGCGCGATCAGGTGACGTTGATTTTCTGTTCGGCTTTGTAGATCGAGCCGTCGTCATCGAGCCAGCTGAACGAAAAGGTGCCGGTTTCCGGCACGCGCACGAAGAACGATAGGAAGGGGTTGGAGGAAATCGCCGAGTTCCAATCGGAACGCATGATTTCCTGACCGTTGAAAGCGGCCGTGAACTGCTTGATGATCTTGCGCGGAACCAGCTGACCGGCAGCGTCCCGGCGCTGGCCGCTTTCCATCTCGTGCGCAATCAAGGTTTTGACCTCGATCACTTCGCCGGCTTTGGCTGTGGTCGGCATGCGCACGCGGGGGACGGGTTTCGGAGTTTCAGCCATAACGGAACTTTCGAGTGCAACTTAGGACTGCTGGCTTATCAAGTGTCGACCGGATGCGTTGAGGCGGATCAACCGCCGCAGCCGCCGATGGTGACTTTGATTTCCCTGCGCGCGGTATAGAGATCGCCGTTGGACATTTCGGCGACCGCGACGATGTTCTGCGTGCGCGCCAGCCGGATGCGGATGGAGGCGGCAGCCTTCGGCGCCAGTGGCGTGAAAAAGAAGCTCGCCACCTGCGGATTGGGATTTTCTTCGGCGAAGAAATGCACGGACTTGACGTAATCCGCTGCTGTCATCGGACTTTCGATCTCGAAGTTGAGCGGCACGACGAGGCCGTTCTCGGCAATGGTCGGGAGATCGATCTTAATCTTGCCTTCGAGCAGCTTGCGGTCGGCCACCACCTTCTTGAATTCGGCGGCGAAGACGTCGCTGGCGGCGGATGCACAGCCATTGAACGCCAGCCACGCGGCAGCGCCAGCGACCCCGCCCAAAAGAAAGCCGCGGCGTGTTGTCTCTTTGGCTTGTGTCGCCGCTGTTGTGGCGCCCATTCCTGTCTCCCGAGTTCGATAACCGGCAACTGCTCCTGTTTCCACCGGGCCTATCACGATGCACCCTCAACAGGCAACTGGAGGTGGCTTGGGGACATTCGCCAGACCGCCGCGCCGGTCGTTGTCTCCACGCTGCCTTTGCTCCTGAAAGCGGTTTTCGCGCCGAACCGGAGACTACTTATCTTTAACGGCTCAACATCGGACTGTCCAAACAAGTACCTGGCTGTGCCTCCACTCAGCAGCGCCCAATGCTTGCTCTGACATCGCTTCATGGATTGTGTTTCTGAGCCGGTCGACTCATAAAGTCACCCAGTCAGTCGCCAACACAGTTGTCTATTGCGAGACATCCACCCCACTCACTTAAGTGGCACAATCACAAACCCTTGACCTTGCCAGGCGCGATAGTTCGATGTGCCCAGCCCGTCATAGGCGCCCACCGCGCGAAAGGACACTCCGCTCGCAGTTTTAAGTGATGCACCAACTTCCACGCGACCCGTCAGCACATCTGGCGCTAGAGCTACTCCGCCGGCGCTGACATCCTTGCTCTTAGCGAAGTCCCACACACCCTTCAGCCCAACGTACGGTTCGAGCACCATTTGTTGTGGCAACTGCATGCGATAGCCGATTTCAGGACCAAATGTGATGCGGCCAAGCGATATGCGCGAGTCTGGAATGTCGATCCCAATCTGGTTGACGTATGACTTCTGAGACTCGGTGAAGTAGGTCAGATCCGCAGATGGCCGGAAACGCCAAGCGCCATGGGTCCAGTCGCCTGTAAGCCGCGCGCTCGCCAGCTTGCGTGCGGTTTCAAATGTATCGGTGTAGGCGCCGAGAGGATCCACGTGGTTTGTCGCTTTACCCCAGGCAAAGCGTGCATCGAAGTAGATGTTCTTCGTCAAGCGCATCCCGACGTATGGGCCAGCCATCCAGTCCGCACCGTCGCGGTTCTGGCCGAGTGTCGTCGATTGATCGCTGAGCCAATCGCGCTGGTACAACGCACCGATGATAAGGCCCGGCGCCACCACGACGTCGCTACCGGCATAGAGCACTGAAGCTTTGCCCTTGCGACGGCCATCGATGCCGTCGGTCGTGAAGTAGCTCGATTGTCCCTCAACCCAGATGTCCAGTTTGTCATCACCGGCGCGGCGTGTGCTGCGATCAGTCGCTGCGCCCAATTGCTCAGAACCATTCAACTTGGCGGTTTCCTGCGCCAGCGCTGCCGAGCGCATCTCCGACAGACTTGTCGAGAAGTTGAGGCGACCATTGTGATCGTCCCCGTCGCCGCCCACCGAGAACGGCGAGGCTGTGGCGGAACGCGAGCTTTCGCCGGGCATCCCATTGTTATCCGCATCACCCGGTAGAGCCATCCCATAACGCAGGTTGGCGCCTGGAGTTGTGGGTTGCTGCGAGCCGAAGATCGAGCCGTTGCGTCCGCCGAGGATCGACTGCCGCACATCCGGCATTGATGGCGCGCTTGGCGTATCGAAGGCCTTGAGCGTGTCATATCGTCCGCCTTCCGGAGCAGGTGTGGGCTCTTGCTCTTCATCGGAGTTGCCGAAGACGTAGTCGTTCAAGCGATGCTGCAGGCGCTGAGCATTCGGAGCCATGGATGTCAGAGCGCGTGCGCGGTTCTGCATGAACTCTTTATTCGCATCGACAGTCTTTTTGCGAACGGCATCGGCGTCGACCCCAACCTTCGCTGTCACCACTGTCGAAGCAGCTGCGCCGGCCGGAGAGGTCCCTGTGACCTGCGCCACGCTCACGATGCCGCCATTCAGGATGTCGGCAGGTTTGGAAACATATAGCGCCGTGCAAGTCATTGAAGCGTTCACGGCGAGTGTCGTCGCTGGGCAGGCAATCCCCTGGATCTTTTGGTCGGCAAGAACCAGATTGGAAACCACTACGTTCCCTGAGTTTTGGACGACGTACGTAAACGTAACAGTTTGGCCCGGGGCGGAGATGATATTCGGTGCCCCCGTGACCGTGAGCTTCAAGCCTGGTGTGCCGTTATTCGTCAGCGAGAAGCTGATCGGCGTTGCTATGCCTGCAACCGATGCGGTCACCGAGTAGGTGCCGACGGTCCCGTTGGCGGTCGCCACTACACTGGCGACGCCTGCTGCGTTCGTCGTCACCGTCAGCGCGGACAGCGTCGCGCTTGCCCCCGAACTTGGCGCGGCAAACGTCACCGTAACACCGGGAACCGGATTGCCGGAGGTGTCTTTTACGGACACCTGCAACTGCGTGCCGAACGCAGTCGAGATCAGTGTGGACTGCGTCACTCCTCCGGTTGCCACGATCGACGATGCAGCCCCCGCGGTATTCGCAAGATTATACGTCAGCGTCGTTCCTGCGATGCCGGCAGCTGTTGCCGTCACCGTGTACGATCCCGCTGTCGCATTTGCCGTCGCCGTGACACTGGCAACGCCTGATGCGTTCGTCGTCGCCGTCAGCGCAGACAACGTCGCCGTTGCGCCGCCTGACGCGGGCACCACCACGAATGTCACAATCACGCCGGAAACCGCATTGTTGCTGCCGTCCTTCACGTTTGCCTGCAACGCGGTGCCGAAAGCTGTTGTGATTGGCGTTGATTGCGTGGCCCCGCCGCTGACCGAGATCAATGTGGGCGCACTGGCTGTATTTGTGAGGTTATACGTCAGCGTCGTTCCTGCGATGCCGGCAGCTGTTGCCGTCACCGTGTACGATCCCGCTGTCGCATCGGCCGTAGCCGTAACACCGGCGACACCTGATGCGTCTGTCGTCGCCGTCAGCGCGGACAACGTCGCGGTTGCGCCGCCAGATGCGGGCACCACCACGAACGTCACAACCACGCCAGAAACTGGATTGTTGCTTCCGTCCTTCACCGTTGCCTGCAACGCGGTACCAAAGGTTGTTGTGACCGGCGTCGTCTGGGTCGAGGCGCCTGTCACCGACACTGTCGACGCCGCGCCAGCCGTATTCGTCAAATTAAACGTCAACTGTGTTGCCAAGCCGGCGACGCTCGCGGTCACTTGATAGCTGCCGGCCGTTCCGTTAGCGGTTGCGATCACGCTGGCGACCCCGGCCGCGTTTGTCGTCGCTGTCAAAGTCGACAGCGTTGCGGTCGCACCGTTGGTCGCGGTGACCGCCGCGAACGTGACGACTGCACCCTGAACCGGAAGGTTCGATGTATCTCTGACGGTCACCTGCAGCGCCGTGCCGAAGGATGTCGTGATCGGCGTTGTCTGGGTTGATGAACCACTGGCGACAATGCTTGCCGGTGCCGGCGTATTCGTGAGGTTATAGTTCACGAACGCGACGCCAGGGATGGCTGCAGACACGGTATATGTGCCGGCAATCAGATTGGCTGTGATAGCAGGCGATGTCGCCTTGCCGTTCGTATCAGTTGTGACTGTCGCGCTGTTGGTTGGACCGGAGAACGATCCGACCGCACCGACGGTCGGCGCAAGAAAGTTGATGGTCGCGTTGGGGACGAGGTTGCCGTAGACGTCCTTCACCTGGGCGACCAGTGGCGCCGCGAATGCCGTTCCGACGATGGTTGATTGCGGTGTTCCGCTCACGATCGAGATCGCCACAGGTGAATCAGGCGTGTTGGTCATTGTGTAGACGGCAGGTATAGCCACGCCCGGGATCGTTGCTTGTGCGAAGAAGGTGCCGGATACCGTATTCGCCTTCAGCGCCGGGCTTGTTGCGATGCCTGCTGCGTTGGTTGTTGCGGTCACTGTCGCCGCGCCGCCGAACGCGCCGGTCGTACCCGTTGTTGGTACCGTAAACGTCACAGTGACGCCGGATACCGGATTGCCGAGCGTATCGAGAACCTTTGCTTGCAGCGTCGCGCCGAAGGTGGTGTTCACCATGGTGGTTTGTGAACTGGGGCCTTGCAGAGCGACCGATCCGGGAGCGGCCGCGTTATTCGTCAGTGAGAAATTGACCGATGGCGCCGAGTTGTTAACCTTGGCGTTGACCGTAACGGCACCCGTGGCGCCTGCTGAAGTCAGCAGCGTCGATGTGGCATTGCCAGAAGCATCCGTCGTCACCGTTACAGATGCCAGGCCGCCGACAAACGCCGCTTTCGCGCCGGTTGTGGGAGCATTGAAAGTCACTGAGACGCCGGGGATAACGTTGCCGCTGACATCTTTCACGACAGCCATCAGCGGCTGTGCGAAATCGGCACCAAGCGGTGTCGATTGCCCGCTGCCAGACACTTGCGTGATCGCGAATGCCGCACCCGGCGTGTTTGTCAAAGTGAAGATCGTCGAAACCGCAGTGCCTTGCACAGTGGCCGTGACGCTGTAGCTGGTCGTAACCGAGCCTGCCAGCGCCACGGGTGCGGTCGCAATACCTGCCGCGTCGGTCACAACTGTCACCGAGCTTGCACCACCGAAAGTGGCACGCGGACCTGTTGTCGGCGCGGTGAAAACAACCACGGCTCCAGGGATCACAACACCACCTGCACCGGTGACTGTGGCTTTAAGCTGGTTGGTGAAGCTGGTGCTGATGACTGCTGACTGATTGTTGCCAGCCGTCGGCGCAATGGCCACTGGCGTAACCGTGTTCGACAACGTGAAAGTGACGCTCTGCGATCCGGCGATTGCCGTGACCGTGTACGTTCCCGCCACACCATTCGCCGTGAAGGATGACGCAGTCGCGATGCCAGATGCGTTGGTGTTCACCGTTTCTGTGCTACCGCCTGCAAAACTCCCGCCAGCGCCCCGACAGGGTTTACGGTGAACGTAACGGGCAGGCCCACGACAACTGCATTGCCTGCGTCCTTGACAAGCACACCCATTGCCGTCGCGAACGCCGTATTCACAACCGTTGACTGCGGCGTGCCGTTAGAGGGCGATGCCACCGCTGACGCTGCAGTTGCCAGAATGTTGGTCAGATTGAAGTTTGCTGATGTCAGACCCGTGACGCCAGCGGTCACCACAAAGGCACCTGCGGTCGCATTGGCGGTGAAAGCCGATGCGGTTGCGATGCCAGACGAATTCGTTACGGCTGTCTTCGTCAACGACGCGCCGAACAAGCCCGACGCACCAGATGGCGGCGCTGTAAATGTAACTGTGACACCCGCAACCGGAGCATTCGTCGCGTCGAGAACCGTCGCCTGCAGGAGCGTTCCGAAGTTGGTGCTGATGACCGTCGATTGAGGTGTGCTGCTGCCGCTGGCAGCAATGCTCACAGGCGTGGTGTTCGTCAGATTAAAGCTTGCCGTCGCGCCAACGCCGGTGACGGACGCTGAGACCACGTAGGACCCGACCACCCCGTTCGCCGTGATCGTGCCCGACGTCGCGAGACCCGCACTGTCAGTTATCGCGGTCGTCGTTGCCGACCCGCCGAACGAACCGGTGAATGCCGACCCCGGAGCGGTGAAGGTGACCACCACGCCACTGACCGCAAAGCCGCCCGCGTCAACGACTTTTGCCTGCAATTTTGCACCGAAGGCAGTGTTGATCAACGTGACTTGCGGCGTGCCGGTGTTCGCCGAGATGCCCGAAGGCGCTCGGTTCGTCAGTGTGAATATGAACGTTGCCGTGCCCGCCGTGACTGTCACGGTGTAGGTGCCGGCGACGCCGTTTGCGGTCAGTGTCGGGGCGGTTGCAATTCCTGAGGCATTTGCGATGACCGTCGCTGTCGTGCCGCTGGAAAATGATGCGGCAGCGCCGCCGACAGAAGGGTTCACGGTGAATAGCACCGATGCGCCCGGTACAATGATCGCGTTTAGATCTTTCACCAGCACGCCGATAGCGGTGCTGAACGCGGTGTTAATGGCGGTAGACTGCGGCGTTCCGCCAGCTGGCGACGCAGTCATACTCGTCACAACTGGTGTCAGGTTGGTGAGCGTGAATGCTGCAGGCGTGCCGATGCCTGCCACTGTCGCGTTGACAATAACGGTGCCCGTTGTGGCGTTGGCCTTGAATGTCGCCGATACCGCATCGCCGCTCGCGTTGGTCGTCGCGGTCGATGTCAGCGATGCACCAAACAATCCCGATGCACCCGACCCTGGTGCCGTGAATGTCACAACCAGCCCAGCGATGCCATTGCCGAGGGAATCTTTGACCCGCGCCGTGAGTTTGGTCGGATAGTTGGTGCTGATTGTTGTCTGCTGGCCGTCACCGACCTGAGCGACGATTGCGAATGGGTTGTTATTGGTGAGGGTGAAACTCGCCGAAGTGCCAACCCCGGCCACCGATGCGGTCACCGTATAGACACCACCGGTTGCATTGGCAGTGAAGGCGGTCGCGGTCGCGATGCCATTGACATCGGTGGTCGCTGTTTTGGTCAGCGAGCCGCCGAATGCGCCCGATGGGCCCGAACCCGGTGCCGTGAAAGTCACAACCAGACCTGCAATGCCGGCGCCGCCTGATGTGCTGACCTTGGCCGACAGCAACGTTCCGAACGTCGTCGTTATTGTGGTGGATTGGCCGGAGCCGATGTTTACATCGATCGCAAACGGATTGAGGTTGGTGATCGTCGTGAAGGACGTGGTGATTGAACCGAACGTCACAGTGATCGCGTAGGTTCCGGCGATCGCGTTCGCCTTGAAAGTTGTCGCGGTCGCAATACCACTGGCGTTGGTTGTCGCAGTGGTCGAGGTCGACGCACCGAACAAGCCAGACGCGCCCGACACTGGCGCCGCAAACGTGATAACCGCACCCGGGACGACGTTGCCGCCCGCATCTTTAACGATGACAGACAAGCTCGTTGCAAAATTCAAAGTGATCGTCGTTGACTGGTTGTCGCCCGCGTTCACGGCGATGCTGGCGGCAGCACCAGGCATGTTGGTCATTGAGAAATTGACCGAGCCGCCTGTGAAGGCAGCAGAAATGTTGAACGTGCCTGCCGTCGTATTGGCCGTCAGCGTCGTGGCAATAGCGATACCGGATGCGTTTGTCGTTGCGGTCACCGTTGCGAGGCCACCCGCGAATGTCGCGCTGGCGCCCGTCGACGGAGCGGTGAATGTCACGTCGATACCCGGAACCGGATTGTTGCTGGCGTCGAGCACGAGCGCCTGCAGCACGGTTGCGAAATTGGTCGAGATAACCGTTGTCTGGCTCGCGCCTTGGCTGGTCTTGATCTGTGTTGCCGCGCCGGGAATGCTGATGAGATTGAAGTTGGCTGGCAAAGCTAGCGGAGCCGTCGTTTTGTTGGCGACGACATTGAACACGCCTGCGTTCGAATTGAACGCAAACGCCGCCGCAGTCGCGAGACCACTGGCGCTCGTGGTGGTCAGCGATGTCAACGATCCCGAGAACGAGCCTGATGCGCCACTCGACGGCGCGGTGAATGTGACGCCGACGCCGGGTGTCGGATTGCCGAAGCCGTCAACAACAAGCGCGACAAACGATATTGGCAATGACGTTGAAATCGTCCCTTGCTGGCCAGCGCCTTGGCTTACGGAGATTGTTGCTGCAGGTCCCGGCGCATTGATGAGCGAGATGGTGGACGTTACCGTTCCCGCGGACACATCCACGGTGTATTGGCTGGCGCGTTGGCTCGCCTTGACGAACGCGGCAGGCACAGTCGCGGTGCCTGTTGCGTCTGTATTGACAGTGATCGTGTTGCCCGAGCCGTTGAAGATGGCCGTCGGCGTGGTGGCTGCTGTGCCCGCTGGCGCTGTAAACGTGACGGGGATGTTCGGAAGCGTATTGCCCGATCCATTCTGTACGATGACCTTCAGCGGATTGGCGAAGAGCGTATCGACGGTTGTCGACTGTCCTGACCCCGACACCGGTGTCAGTTGCGCTGGAACTTGCGCCTGAGCCCCCGCCGTCAGGAGTCCTAAATGGCCGCCTGTTAAAAGCACAACAAGAAGCATCCGTCGCACAAGGTGCGACGACCAAAAGGCAAGAATTGAGTTCACCGGCGCCCCGCAGCGTTCGCCATGACGCCACGCGGCAAATGCCACGGGTGCCCGGCTTGTTTTCGAAATTTCGGGGAACTCAGACCGACGAAAAAAGCGCGTCAAATCCCGTTGCTCGACATGCACACCATGTCGAGCAGTTGGCGGAACAATAACAGGGCATTCGTTTATGCCTCATTAATTATTCACTGTACTGAGAATTCAACTGCTGTTTATCTCGCAGAATTAATCGCGTAGCTTTCAATCCATGATTGATAATGTCCTGGCTAAGCAGCCTTAAGATGCATTTGTAGCAGCATATTGTTCCATAACTCCGGTTACGACGGTCTGCGGTCGATGGCGGCCAATGCCGACCCAGAGGACGCCGGGAAAGCGAGAGCTCAAAATATTGAGAATCGGACGCAGGCTACTTCGACACAACTGTCACGTGCGTTATTTGGAATTGCGCCGGGCCAGTCCGACCTGTTCTCTCTGTCCGCTACACTCGACAGCGGACGTACGTCACCAGGGCGTTGCGTTACAAACCCTCGATCCGGAAAATCCTCAAGCAAATCCAGCCCCGTCGTTAGGGGGCACGCTCGACGGTCACCTACCACACCGACCACGGACGGTGTCGGCTCGATTGCCGACGTTCGGACTTACCCATCCCGGTTTTTCCCCACCCGTCACGCACTACGATATAATTTCGTCATCGAGAATTCCCGATGCCCGAGCGCTTCGGCGGCGGTCAGGCGGCCGTTGCAAGTGCGGATGATCATTTCAATCAGTGCATCGCCGGCGGTGTCGAGCGTCTGGTCACGGCGCAGAATGCCAGTGACGTCCACGTCGATGTGTTCGGCCATGGTGCGCAGCGTCTTCGGATTGCCGGAGATCTTGATCACCGGCACGATCGGGTTGCCGATGACGTTGCCCTGACCGGTGGGGAAGGTGTGCACCACATAGCCGCCAGCCGCCATCAACGTTACGCATTCCGCGGCGGCCGATGAGCTATCCATGAAATATAGCCCAGGCCCTTTCGTCGGTTCCTCAGCCGGGCCGAGTGCATCGATATAACGGCACGTGCGGCCGATCTTCTCGAGGTTGCCGAGCGCTTTCTCCTCGATGCTGGAGAGCCCGCCGGCGATGTTACCCTTGGTCGGCTGGCTCTCGCTGAGATCGCCGTCCTTGTGCGCTTCGATGACGTCTTCCTGATAAGCCTTCCACATCTTGTACCACTTGTCGGCGACTTTTTTGTCGATCGCGCGTTCCTTGCACAGGTGCTCGGCACCAGTGATTTCGCTGGTCTCACCGAACACCCCGTAGATCTTCTGCGGGATCAGCTTGTCGTACATGTTGCCGACGGTCGGGCACGATGAAAGTCCCGTAGTGGTGTCGCTCTCGCCGCACTTGGTCGAGATCCACAGATCACTGATGCCGCATTCCTCGCGCTTCAATTCGGACGCCCACTGTACGAATTCCTTGGCCTTGTAGGAGGCCTTGGCAATGGTCGCAATGTCGCCGTGGCCCTCGATGCCAAAGCCGATCACGGGCTTGCCGGTCTTGGCGATGCCATCGACGACGCGCTTGGTCCAGCCATCTTCAATGCCGACGACGACGACGGCGGCGACGTTGGGGTTCGATCCTGTGCCGATCAGCGTCCGGAAATGCAAATCGAGATCAGCGCCGAACTGCAGTCGCCCGTAAGCATGCGGAATGGCAAGCGTGCCCTTGATGTTGTTGGCAACCGCCTCACACACCGCGTTCGACAAATCGTCGAGCGGCAGAATGACGACATGATTGCGCACGCCGACCCGCCCATTCTCACGTCGCCAGCCATGAAACGACAGGTTTGGGTGCGACTTGGATTTGACAGGTTTTGACTCGGTTTTGGTGGCCATGGTCCTGGTGCTCAAAAGAGGAAACGTTTTCCCTTCTCCACGTTCGCGGGGAGAAGGTAGAATAAAATGTTACCACCGCTTGGTCTTCATATTCTGCACGTGGATGTGATCGCCGCGCTTGGCGTCGGCTTTGATGACGCCGACGTCTTCGCCGTACTTGATCACCGTGTCGCCCTTCTTAAGGTCGACCAGCGCCACTTTGTGCCCGACGGGTATGTCGTGATTGGCGGTCGCTTCGGTCGGCGTATCCGTCTCGGTGATCACGCCCTGCATCTTTGTGCCCGCCTTCAGATCCTCGATCACTACGACGCCGACATTGTCCTTGGGGCTGTGGACCAGGAAGTGTGGCATGTTCTTGAGCATCGGGCGGGTCCTCGATCGAATGTAGCAGGGTCGTGCGATCCAATCGCGAATGATGGTGTCGGCAGGGCAGTCGCGCGCACGGCAGAGAAGTCGAGAATAGTGGAGATCAGCAGTTGGGCAAGGGGCTTGGCTGAGAGAACCCCGCGAGATGCAAAAAAGGCTGATCATCAAGGCTTGCATTTCAGATAACTCTGTCATATAGAGTTATCTGAATTAAACTGCAGGAGTGCGTGATGTCCTTACAAATTCTTCGGTGGCCCGTGCGGCTCGTGGTGGCTGGTTTGAGCGTGACGGGTCTGCTGGCCATCACCTTCGGCACCATGATCGCCACCCCCTTGCGACAACCGCCCGAACTTGCGTCGATCACCGCGGGTGTGCGGAAAGTCGATTGGAGCGATTTACCGGCGCTGCAGCGCTTCCAGGCACGCGACGGGACGGAGCTGGCGTACCGCACTTATGAGCCGGTCGGGACACCAGGGGTGCGTATTGCGCTGCTAGTACACGGCTCCGCCGGCAGTTCGGTGAACATGCACGCCGTGGGCAAGGCGCTGGCGGCAGCCGGTATCCGCGCAGTTGCTGTCGACATGCGTGGCCATGGCCGCTCCGGCACACGCGGCGACATCGCCTATCTCGGGCAACTCGACGATGATCTGGCCGATACCGTCGCACATGTGCGGACGATGTGGCCAACTTTGCCGATAACGCTCGTCGGTCATTCAGCAGGCGGCGGCTTCGTCCTGCGCATCGCGGGCGGACCCAGTGGCGATCTGTTCGAACGTTTCGTGCTGCTCGCGCCATTTCTCGATCCCTTCGCCGCCACCTCGAAACCGAATGCCGGTTCGTCTGGATGGGCGCAGCCGAATGTGCCGCGCATCCTGGCAATCAATCTGTTGCAACGGTTCGGCATTACGGCGTTCGAGCATCTGCCGGTTGTCGCATTTGCATTGCCAGCGGGATCGGCGCTGCGTGCGACCGGCGCCTACAGTTACGCTTTACTCACCGACTTCGGGACGGGACTGGACCACAAAGTCTATCTCAATCGTGTGCGGAGGCCGGTCACGGTCATTGCCGGCTCAGCCGACGAGTTGATGCGGTCGGAGCGATACGACGAAGTGATGCGGCGACCGGGGCTGGATCTGAAAGCGATCGTCGTACCCGAGGTCGATCACATGGGCGTGCTCTCGGCGACCGCAGCGCTCGAAGCGATTACAAACGCCGTCAAGCGTCCGTCTGGAACGTGATCTGTTGGCCGCATTCAAAGTGGAGATCGCACATGCAGTTTCTCGTCAGAACACCGGTTTGGGTTTGGCCCCTGCTGGTGGCACTGATCTGGCTCGGCGCCATGCAGCTTGCTGACCGGACAGTACCGCGATCGCGCGCGCTGATCTTGCCGGCCGTGATGATCGTGCTGTCGATCGCCGGCACGCTCAGTTCGTTCGGCCTGCGCGCCGACGCCTTTGCTGCATGGGCTGCCGGTGCTGCTGGTGCGATCGCCATCAATCATCTGCTGGCGCGATGGCCGCGTGGACTGCAACTCGCCAACGCCGACGGCGACATCCTGGTGCCCGGCAGCAGCGTGCCATTGCTGCTCATCCTGTGCATCTTCTGCCTGCGTTTCGTGACCGGCGCCACCCTCGCCACCAACAGCCAGCTGGCCGTCGATCCGCTGTTCGTCGCTGCCGTTTGCGGGATCCTCGGCGCCTGCTCCGGATTGTTTTTTGCTCGCGCCATCGCGATGCTGCAGGTTAAGGCGCGCCCGGCGGTATGATGCCGATCCGAAAGCGCGCTTGGTTTCAAAATCAACTCCTGGATTACCGATGATCGTCGATGCACCCGAAGCCGCCGCAGCCCTCAGCGATATCGAGCGCATCGTGCAGCGTGTCAAACAGTCCGCGATCTATCGCACCGCCGGCGCCATGTTGATGATTTGGGGTGGGATCGTCGCCTGCGCCTACATAACAGCATACCTGTTGCCGCGCCGGGCCGGGTTGATCTGGATAATATTCCAGCTTGGCGGCCTGGTCGCCACCGGCTTCCTGAGCACGCGCAAACCGCAGGAGAAACGTTACGGCTTCGACATGCGGACAGCGAGCGCGCTATTGCTATTCTTTGTCTTCGGTTTGCTGTGGTCGGTCGTGCTCGGCAAGTTCGGTCCGCGCGAGATGAACGCCTTCTGGGCGACACTCTTCATGTTCGGCTATGCGATGGCGGGGCTGTGGTTCGGGCGCGCTTTCATCGCACTGGGGCTTGGGATCACGGTACTAACGATGGCCGGATATTTCTGGGCCGGTCCCTTGTTCGAGCCCTACATGGCAGTGGTCGACGGCGGCGGCCTAGTCCTGTGCGGACTGCTGATGCGGCGGGCCTGAACGATGTCGCAATCCGAACCAGCCGGCCCGAACGAAATCATCCATCAGACTTTGCGGCTCAGGATCATGGCCGCATTGACGGCGCTCCCAATGGGCGCTGCGGGCTTAGACTTCAGCCGTCTGAAAAAACTAACCGGTGCGACCGATGGCAATCTCGGCGCGCACATTCTGGCGTTGGAAAAAGCCGGCTACATCGAGGTTGATAAATCTTTCGTCGACCGGCGTCCGCGCACCACGGTGACGGCAAGCGGCGCCGGACGCAATGCCTTCGCCGCACATGCCGCGTTCCTGAAGGGCGTGATTGGTGCCTGATACCGGCGGCCACTATTTCTGACTTATGGCCGCCGGTACACGCGCGCGGGGTAGGTGGGGCGGCCGCGCGCAAACAAATTTAATACCAGCGGTCATTATTCTTGACCGATGGTACACGCGCGCGGGGTTGGTGGGGCGGCCGCGCGCAAACAAAAAGATTAATACCGGCGCCGCTCAACGCAACCATGGATCAGAATTTCTGCCCGCCGTTATGAGTTGTCGCGTGTTCTTTACCGTAGGAACCCCGGTATCTGTTGATGCTTGCGTTTATCCGTCCGCCCGAACCGACGCATGGCATCCAAGGCCATGCCGTAGCCGACGCTGCTGAATAAATCACCTTCGACTACCCTCGCCTTCGCAAAGGGCGCCACCAGGGCCTCGCGGACGATAGGCACCGCCGACGTACCGCCGGTCAAGAAAACGGCTGTGATCTGCTCCGCTTGCAGGCCCGCAGCGTGCAGCGTTTCTTTCACGGATGTCTCCACCCGTTCCAGTTCATGACGCGTCGACGTTTCCAGAACATCGCGTTTCGCTGGCGCTACCAGTCCCTCTTCGACCACCGCGAGATCGATCCCGGCCTCCGTGTGCTGACTGAGCGCGATCTTGGCCCCTTCGACCTTGCCGGCTATTTCATGCCCTGTGCGCTCACGAATGACTTTGACGAACCGCTCGAACAGGTGCCGCTCGCGTGCGTCAGTTAAAATTTGACGAAACAGCGACATATTGTCTGGGCTGGCGATCATATGGATGCGATGCCACGTCGCCAGATCGATGAACGGCCATATCGGCAAGTCCAGCCCGCGGAGATTTCTGCTGTTCGCGCCCAATAAGGGCATCACGGCTGCCACGCTCAACCGCATGTCGAGATTGGTGCCTCCGACCCTGACGCCCTCGTTCGCCAGAATATCATGGCTTCTGTCGGCGTTGCCTTTGTGTCGGGGGCCCGTCTTCAGAATCGAGAAGTCGGACGTGCCGCCCCCGATGTCTGCGATGAAAACAGTTTCGTCGCGGGTCAGCGTCTCCTCGAACTGCAGCGCTGCGGCGATCGGTTCGAATTGGAACAGCACGGTCTTGAAGCCGGCCTTTTTGGCAATGGTTTGCAATTTGTCCTGGGCGCGTTCATCGGCCGCTGCGTCGTTGTCGACAAAGTGCACGGGGCGTCCCATCACCACCTCGTCGATGGTCTCTCCACAAACGAACTCTGCTTTTCGTTTGAGGTGTTTGACGAAGCCGACCAGAATATCTTCGAATGAAACGTACTGTCCGCCCACCGCCGTCTTCTCGGCCACCAGCGTCGATCCCAGAATCGATTTCAGCGAACGCATCAGGCGTCCCGGCTCCTGCAAGGTATAGGCCTCTATGGCAGCGCGACCGTAGATCGGCGCCGTACCCGCCGCGGGATAGAAAATGGCGCTGGGAATAGTGACCTGCGCCCCTTCGACGGGGATCATGGAAATTTTCCCGCCTTGGCATACGCCCACGGTTGAATTGGACGTGCCGAAGTCGATGCCACAAACAGGTTTCATGTCGATGTGTGCGTTTTCTCATTCGAAAGAAGTTTCACCGCGTTGAGACGCAGCATCTGCAGGTCGGGTCGAGCGTGCCGCGGAGCCGCCGGCGGCGTTCCACGCTCCAGACCTCTGCCCGCCATCCTCTGGGCGCTTCCGTGACAGCGATTTCATGCCGTGTCATCCCGTGCGCAGTGCACAAGTTTGCGTTTCAGCATATTGTTGCGCTGCAGACACGCGACCGTTTCATGCTGGACCGAACTGGACCACGAATTGTTCACACAGCGAGCTCTCGCCGACGTCTGCCTTCTACCCTCGGGGAGAAGGTGGGCGTCATGGCGGAGCCATGCCCGCAAAGAAGCCCGGATGCGTGTGTTCTCGGCAGAGTCAAAGCGTTTTGCTTGACGGTATCAGTCGTCGAAACCAGCAGATAGTCCAGGCACTCTAATTCGCCTGAACCTTGACGGCTTGGCCGTTGATCGCAAGGACCCCGTCTCTGACCGTCAGCGCGGCCGTAGCCCCGTCCAGCAGTTTGCCGGCCAAGATCTGCTCGGCGAGCGGGTCCTGCACTGTTTTCTGGATGACGCGCTTCAGGGGACGCGCGCCATACGCCGGATCATAGCCGCGGTTGGCAAGCCACGTCCGGGCTGCGTCATCCAAGGTCAGCGTGATCTTGCGATCAGCCAGCAACGAACGCAACCGTGCCAGCTGCACGTCCACAATGTTGACCATCTGCTCGCGTTTCAGGCGATGGAACACGATCGTATCGTCAAGCCGGTTGAGGAATTCGGGGCGGAACTTGGTTTTCAACTCTGCCAGTACCAGCGCCTTGGCGTTCTCGAAACTCTTGTCGTCGGTGGCGGCGACGAGATATTCGGCGCCGATGTTCGACGTCAGGATGATCAGCGTGTTCTTGAAGTCGACGGTGCGTCCTTGTCCGTCGGTGAGGCGTCCGTCGTCGAGCACCTGCAGCAGCACGTTGAACACATCGGGGTGCGCCTTCTCGATCTCGTCGAACAGGATCACCTGATAAGGGCGCCTGCGGACGGCCTCGGTCAACGCGCCGCCTTCGTCATAACCGACGTAACCGGGAGGCGCGCCAATCAGCCGGGAAACGGAGTGTTTCTCCATGTACTCGCTCATGTCCATCCGAACCATGGCGCTGTCGTCGTCGAACAGGAAATTGGCCAACGCTTTGGTGAGTTCGGTTTTGCCGACGCCGGTCGGCCCCAGAAACAGGAACGAACCCATCGGACGATTGGGATCTTGCAGTCCGGCGCGGGCGCGGCGCACGGCGGTCGACACAGCGGCGACGGCATCTTCCTGACCGATGACACGCTTCGCCAATTCCTGCTCCATCCGCAACAGTTTGTCGCGCTCTCCCTGCAGCATACGATCGACGGGAACGCCGGTCCAACGCGAGATGACGCCAGCGATATGATCGGAGGTGACGGCCTCCTCGACCATGGCTTTGACATGCGCGCTACCGTCGCCCTGCTCGAGACTGGCGAGCTTCTTTTCGAGCGCGGGAATCACGCCGTAAGCAAGTTCGCCGGCGCGCGCCAGATTGCCTTTGCGCTGCGCCAGTTCCAATTCGGTGCGAGCGGCGTCAAGTTCTTCCTTCATTTTGCGCGCGCCGCCGAGTTTGGCTTTCTCGGCCTGCCAGCGCGTCGTCAAGGCATTGGCGGTTTCTTCGAGCTGCGCGATCTCGTTATCCAGGCGCTTCAAGCGGTCGCGGGATGCGCTATCTGTCTCCTTTTTGAGTGCTTCGCGTTCGATCTTCAGCTGGATCAGCCGACGATCGGTTTCATCCAGCGCTTCGGGTTTGCTGTCGACCTGCATGCGCAGCCGTGATGCCGCCTCGTCGACGAGGTCGATGGCCTTGTCGGGCAGAAAGCGGTCGGTAATGTAGCGATGCGATAAGGTAGCCGCTGCCACCAGCGCGTTGTCGGTGATGCGCACGCCGTGATGCAACTCGTACTTTTCCTTCAGCCCGCGCAGGATCGAAATAGTGTCCTCGACGCTCGGCTCGTTGACGAAAATCGGCTGAAAACGGCGCGCCAACGCGGCGTCCTTTTCGATGTGCTTGCGATATTCGTCGAGCGTCGTGGCGCCGATGCAATGCAATTCGCCGCGCGCGAGCGCCGGCTTGAGCATGTTGGAGGCGTCCATCGCGCCTTCGCCTTTGCCGGCGCCGATGATGGTGTGCAATTCGTCAATGAACAGGATGATGCCGCCCGCTGCCGCCTGGACCTCGGACAACACCGCCTTCAGCCGCTCTTCGAATTCGCCGCGATACTTGGCGCCCGCAACCAGCGAACCCATGTCGAGCGACAGCAGCTTTTTATCCTTCAGGCTTTCCGGCACGTCGCCCTTGATGATGCGCAGCGCTAGGCCTTCGGCGATCGCCGTCTTGCCGACGCCGGGCTCGCCGATCAGCACTGGATTGTTCTTGGTGCGGCGGGACAGCACTTGAATGGTGCGGCGGATCTCTTCGTCGCGACCGATAACCGGATCCAGCTTGCCTTCTGCGGCGGCGGCCGTGAGGTCGCGGGCGTAGCGCTTGAGGCTGTCGTAATTGGATTCCGCGCTCGGGCTGTCGGCAGTGCGGCCTTTGCGAATGTCGTTGATGGCGGTGTTGAGCGCCTGCGCGGTGACGCCGCCGCCCTTGAGTGTGACGCTGGTTTCGGCTCCTGCTTCGATTGTCAGTGCCAGCAGCAGCCGTTCAACCGTGACGAACTTGTCGCCGGCCTTCTCGGCAATTTTTTCGGCCTGCTCGAACACCTTGCCGAGTTCGGGCGCCATGTAGACTTGGCCGGCGCCGCCGCCGCTGATCTTTGGTCGTCGCGCGATTGCACGCTCGTTCGCCGCATAGATTTCGGCGCGGCGTCCACCCGCGCGCTCGATCAGCCCCGAAGCCAAGCCTTCCGGATCGTCGAGCAGAACCTTCAGCAGGTGGTCGGGGCCGAGCTGCTGGTGTCCCTCGCGTTGCGCCAGCGATTGCGCCGCCTGGATGAAGCCTTTGGCGCGCTCGGTATAAATTTCGAGATTCATGCTGCGTTCTCCCACCTGCGCGGCGCCGTCCCGAAGCAACGATGCCGGCTGTGCTGCACTGTTCGATCACCAGGGGACCGTTGGCGCCCCTTGCGACCACGCTGTCCCATAAATGGGATTGCGTCGGTCGAATAAAAGGGGTGCAGCGACCGCTCCGTCATGGTCTTGCTCATTTTTTCATCCGCTGCTTGAAAATTCGCCCCTTCAAAGCGACGCTTTTAATTTTGCGGACGCGAACCCGTAGCTAAGCTTATGCTTGAAAAAAGTCGGCTAAACATTTCAGGAGCGATGATGACGGACGCGCAGGCAACATTGGGCGGCGTGACAGTTTCCAGAGCTGCGGCGGGGACCCGCTGGCTGCAACTGCTGCTTGGATTCATCATCATGATGACCATTTCCAGCCCACAGTACGTGTGGACGCTCTTCACTGGCGCGTTCCAGAAATCGACCGGCGCGTTGCTGTCCGAAGTGCAATGGACGATTACCATCCTGATCGTGATCCAGACTTGGTTGTCGCCGCTGCAAGGCTGGTTGGTCGATCGCTTCGGCCCGAAAATGCTGATCGGCCTGGGTGCGCTATTGAGCGGGCTCGGTTGGGTCGCGTCCTCATACGTCACGACGCTGTGGGGGCTCTACGCCACCTACGGCCTGATCTGCGGCATCGGCACCGGCATCGTCTACATCGGCATCGTCGGATTGATGGTGAAATGGTTCCCCGACCGGCGCGGGTTCGCCGCCGGCGTGGTTGCCGCCGGCTATGGCTTCGGTGCGATTTTCACGACGTTCCCGATCGATGACATGATCAAGTCGGCCGGGCATCAGCAGACGTTGCTGACGTTCGGCATCATCTTCGCCATTGTCGGCGTCTTAGCCTCGCTGTTTCTGCGCGCCCCCCGTTCCAGTGAGGTGATGCCGGCAGCGGCCCTCACCCAAATGGCGACCAGCCGCGATGCTACGCCAGGCGAAATGCTGAAGACGCCGGTGTTCTGGCTGATGTTCGTGATGTTCACGATGATGTCGACCGGCGGCCTCATGGTGATCACTCAATTCACCAGCTTCGCCAAGTCGTTCGGCATCGATGCGAAAACCATGGTGACCATCGCGGGCTTTACGCTCGCCGCTATTCCCGCCGCGCTGACGTTCGACCGCGTCACCAACGGGCTGACGCGGCCTTTCTTCGGCTGGGTGTCCGACACCATCGGTCGCGAAAATACGATGGGGCTGGCGTTCATTCTCGAAGGCATTGCGATCTGGCTGATGCTGCAGTACCGCACCGACCCGTACATGCTGGTGCTGTTGTCGGGGCTGGTGTTCTTCGGTTGGGGCGAGATCTTCTCGCTGTTTCCGTCCACGTTGACCGACACGTTCGGCACCAAGAACGCCACCACGAACTACGGCTTCCTGTATATGGCGCAGGGCATCGGCTCCATCCTCGGCGCGCCCGTCGCTGCGATGATCTTTGAAAAATCCGGCAGCTGACTCAACGTGTTCGGGCTGGTGATCGGCATGGATATCCTCACCGGCCTGCTCGCCCTGTTTGTCCTCAAGGGCATGCGGCGGCGGTACATGGAGCGAACCGGCTGAACCGCCAGCTTAGCTCACCCCCGCCAGATCCCGTCGGCGATAAATGCCGACGGGGGTAAGTCGCGATTGTACAAATAGACCCAGGCATTAACCACCAGGCCTCCGACCAGAACGATCGGGCGCTCGACGCGGATGTATTCATCGCCGGCGGCTGCGCTGGAACTGCCGGGATTGATGCCTTCGTACTCGTCGAGCCAATCCAGCGTCTTGCTAGCGGTGGTTAATGCATAAAGCTCGCCGTGGACGATATCGGAGGGGCCTTCAGCTTCACGCAGGCCAGGGTACCAGCTGACCCGATAAAGCCTGCCCACGATGCCTCCAGGCCCCAGCAGACGCGCTTCCTTGCGCAGGCGGTCACCCATCGGATGGGCCAGGGCCGTCATCAGGGATCCGTAGACGAATAGATGCTGCGACATGGTGATGGTCCTAGCGCGCGCGGGGTTGGTGGGGCGGCCGCGCGCAAGAATAAAGGCTTCTGTTAAGCATCGGCGGAACGATCTTGGCCTCGTAGGGCATTCCGCGCTAAACGATGCCATCAAATCACCCCGCCCATTGCATTGGCAATTCCGGAGAGTCCCATGGCCCGCATCACGCTTCGTCAGCTCCTCGATCACGCAGCCGAGCATAGTTACGGCGTGCCGGCGTTCAATATCAACAACATGGAGCAGGCGCTGGCGATAATGAGCGCGGCCCATGCGGTCGATGCGCCGGTGATCATCCAGGCCAGCCGCGGCGCGCGCAGTTATGCCAACGATATCATGCTCAAACACATGATGGACGCGGTCACCGAGATCTATCCGCATATCCCCGTCTGCGTGCATCTTGACCACGGCAATGAGCCGGCGACCTGCATGACGGCCATCCAGGCCGGCTTCACGTCAGTCATGATGGACGGCTCACTCGACGCTTCCGGCAGTAAGCCGGCGAGCTGGGACTATAACGTCGATGTGACCCGCAAGGTCACCGAGATCGCCCATCTCGGCGGCATCTCGGTAGAGGGCGAACTCGGCGTGCTCGGCAGCCTCGAGACCGGCAAAGGCGACAAGGAAGATGGCCACGGCACCGACGACACGCTGAGCCACGACCAACTGCTGACCAACCCCGACGAAGCCGTCAAGTTCGTGCGTGAAACCGAGGTCGACGCGCTGGCCATCGCCATGGGCACCAGCCACGGCGCCTACAAGTTCTCCCGCAAGCCGGACGGCAAAGTGCTGGCCATGCACGTCATCGAAGAGATCCACAAGAAGTTGCCGAACACCCATCTCGTGATGCACGGCTCGTCGTCGGTGCCGGAAGATCTGCAGGCGATCATCAACAAATTCGGCGGCAAGATGAAGCCGACCTGGGGCGTGCCGGTCGAGGAGATCCAGCGCGGCATCAAGCACGGCGTGCGCAAGATCAACATCGACACCGACAACCGCATGGCCATGACCGGCCAGATCCGCCGCGTGCTCGCCGAGCACCCCGGCGAGTTCGATCCGCGCAAGTATCTCAAGCCCGCCATGGAGGCGATGGAGAAACTCTGCAAGCAACGCCTGCAAGAATTCAACACCGCCGGCCAAGCCAGCAAGATCAAGAAAGTCATCACGCTCGCCGACATGGCCAAGCGCTACGCCAAAGGCGAACTGAAGCCGAAGGTAGCGTGATATTTGGAAAGACGATGACGAACCTTGTAGGTTGGGTCGCGCCAAGGCGCTTGACCCGACCTAAACTTCGAGCCGCGTCTCACACCCCCACGAACACCAGATCTAGTGCCCGGCGGATATCCCATTCGCGGTCTTTAACTGATATCACGACGGCCCCGATGTCTTTGCGCGCAAGCACGCTGAGCCGGTCGACGATCAAGCGGTATCGCTCGCCCGCAATCTGAAACTCGGGCCGCAACCGGGCAATGGCTGGCAAGTCTGCAAACGGAACCAGCGGTGCCACGACGCAAGTCTCGACGGCGTGCAGAAGATCGGCCTGCAATATCACGACCATGGCGACCGATCGTCTAACGCCAGCAGCGGGTTTTAATCGACAAATGTCGAACTGCTGCATCACCAGATCCGATAAGTGTCGCACCAGAGACCGTTGCGTTCTAGTTCGGCGTTACTTACGTCGATCGCTTCGCGATTGTCGACTTTCCACTGCGCTTCGCGGACCGCCTTCAACTCGGCTTGCAGTGCACGCTCCAGCACGCCTGAAAGATTGATCCCGGCCGCCTTGGCCTCCGCGGCAATCGTCGGGTCGATCGAGACGTTGATCGCCTTTTTCTTTACTGATTCGGTCGCAGCCATCGTTCGGTTCCGCATAACGCATGCGCATCTATAGTGCGCATGATAGATGTCGCTTATATCGCCCGCAAGGCCGCTGTAGCGAATAGATTTGCGTCGCTTCTAATAAATTAAGTTGCTCCAACTATTTACCACCATTTTAAGTTGCGCGTGATTTCTGCTTCAGGTTGCGGCACATTCGTATTCAACTTGCTTTCACCGGGACGATTGATCAAACGTCTCAAGCGTAGCTAGGGCTGCTGGAAGTGGCGGAGTTACTTGTGGCGACTTTGAGCTACGAAAACCGTCCAAATCCGTCCCTCCTCCAAGCTCCGAGGTTGAGAGAGTTCTCGCGGGAGACGGTGGACAAGCACAGCAGGCGGAGTGCGAGATGCCGCGCGCC
>JANXWC010000005.1 GCA_025351355.1 Hyphomicrobiaceae bacterium | reverse complement strand
CGAAGGTAGAGGATTTCCGATTTCGGATGCACGTGCGCCAACAACGACAGAAAGAGTGGCGTTGCACTTGCCAACTCGTTGCACTCTTTCGGATCGGCCGCGACGTTACTCGGCCGCCAATCGCACAGGCTGCCTTTCTTTGGTTGGTAGAGGAACCGCAGATCGCTGAGGGTATCGTGCTTGGGTGGATTGCCGCCGAAAGCAGCGTCAATCCGCTGAGTCTGACGGTCGCGCTCGTTTCGCGACAGACGCATCGGACCGGGCGGTGGCGCGCCAGCGATTAGGTCGACAAGACGACCGCCCGCAGCGTTGGTGAGTGGGCGATGCAGCAGGCTATACAATGCGCCCGTGCCGTAGCCCGCGATTTCTAGCGCGAGCCAGAATAGCAGCGCCGTCGCCTGCAACAGTAAATATCGGCGCCGAAAGAGGCCTTGTACTAACTGGATCATGTGATGTGCTCCGCGATCAACCCGCGCGATTTCGCGCGGCCGCGAGAAGCTCTCACAGGCTCGCGGCCAACTTCGAGCTTGCGTTCTTCGTGGGGCCGATGGCGAACACACGGCAACTTGAAATGAAACGCGCCCAATCGTTTCTGCGAACTTTTTGCTGGCGTCACCATGGACCTATCGTCGCGTCGTTCGATCAATGACGAGGCAGCGACATGAACGAAGCTCCTTCAATTCCGGACTCTGGCCGCAATCTACCAGCCGATCTGTATGGTCGCTTTGATATCTGCGTGACGGATGATGGCAGCAAGCAATACAGCCTGCCGCACACGCTCGGTGCAACCGTGCTCGCGCTGATGAGCGGGCGCAAAGCCATGCTGTGCGTCGGTGCGCTGGCCGCGATCATCGCGATCATCTCGCCCGTCAGTGACCCGCAATCTCCACTCATGCGGACATGGCTCTACATCGCTTTGCTATTTTTGCTGCTTCATCTCGTGGGCGCGGCTTTCGTCATGCTGTTCGCGCTTATCACCGGGACTCGCAAGCTGACAAGAATCTCGATCCGCGAGGACGGGCTCGTCTGGAACGATAATCACTTCTTCCCGGTCGAGCACATCTGGTCGACCGGCTACGGCACGACGACCAACGAAGGCAAGCCCGACGAGGTGTTCGAGCCTCTGGTGACCGTGCAGATCGGCACGCAGAAAATTGTCCTCGCCGAAGGCCTCGACGTCGCCAGCGCAAAACTCTTCATGCGGCTCTTCAGCGACGACGTGCGCCGCTACTGGCACCGACACAACTGATCAAGAATTCCGTCACCTTGACGGATGCGCGTGGTCGGCCGCGACAGCCGACACATCGAAAGTCGCAAAAGTGCGGCTGAACATAGGAGACTGCTCCATGCCCCTGTTCGAATGGCTGAAAGACAAAGCCGAGGCCGACAAGAAAGACGGCGTGCCGCCGCTGACCAGCACTGGTGCCGCCGGCCTCACTCAGGAGGAGGTCAATTGGTACAACGCGAACTACGGTTCGTGAGGTTGGAACGCGGGTCGCCGGCCTCGTGCGGGCGGCCCGGATCACGGAGATCAAGATGATCTGGCAAGATGCATTGTGGTGTGAGTGTTGTGGTCGTCGACACACCATCGACGGCGACTATTGGGAGCCTTCGACGGATGGCACCTACAGTTGCTGTGAACCCAACCGCAGGCAACGAGTGATCGACGCGTAATCGGCACACGTTTCGGACTTCGGCGCCCCTGGGAGCCTTTCCCAGGGGCGTTTCCGTGACCGCCTTTGCGGACGGTGTGCGTGCGATCAGGCCAGACCCACGTTTCGTTCATTTCTATTGATTCGTTTATTTCGTTTATGATAGTGTGCCCAAAAGAGGTGGAACCCATGTCCCGAGCAACGACCGAGCCGACCATTCCGACTGAGCGCGATGCCGTGCTGGCGCGGGCGGCAAGCCGTGTCCTCGACGCGTGTAAGTCCGACGATAGGGGCCTAACGATGCAAATCGTTGAAGCAGGCAAGGAATGCACGGCATTGGAGTTGCCGCCGGCTGCGGCGCGACTGCTCAGGACTCTGCTTCAGGAAATGGCGGCTGGCAGGGCCGTGACCGTGGTGCCGCTGGATGCGGAAATTACGACAGGCGAAGCGGCGGACCTGCTGCATGTCTCGCGGCCGTTCGTTGTCGGACTGATCGACAAGGGTGAGTTGGCGGCGCGCATGGTCGGCGCGCATCGGCGGCTGCGCCTCGACGACGTGTTGAAGTACAAGCGCGACAGCAAGGTGCGCGCGCGCGTGGCGCTCAAGGAAATGGTGGAGATCAGCCAAGAGCTAGGCCTCGAATGAGCGAGGCAACGGTGCCGGTCGCCGTTCTCGATGCCAACGTCCTCTTCTCCGCGTCGTTGCGGCACTTGCTGATCTGGTTGGCGGTGACTGAAGCCTTCGATGCGCGCTGGACGGCGGCGGTTCAAGATGAGTGGACGCAATCGTTGCTCGCCGACCAGCCACATCTCGACGCCGCAAAAATTGCGCGCACGCGTCAGTTGATGGACATATTCATCCCGGACGGGCTCGTGGCTGGCTACGAGGCGCATATTCCGACACTCACATTGCCAGATGCCGATGACCGCCATGTGCTTGCAGCCGCGATCCATTGCGGTGCGAGCATCATCGTTACGAAGAACTTGAAGGATTTTCCAACCTCGGTATTGGCGGCTCTCAATATCGAGGCCATGCATCCGGATGCGTTCGTCGGTCGTCTGCTCGACGAGCAACCCGAGGCTGCCATTCAAGCGGTGCGGTGTCATCGTGCTGATCTCAAGAACCCGCCACGCTCACCGGCCGAATACATCGCGGCACTCGAGATGCAGAACATGCCAGCAACTGCTGCAACGTTGCGGTTGCGCTTGGCCGACATCTAGAGTCACCAAAACTTGGATCGTCGACCTTCACGCCATCTGTCCCCTTGCGTGCGAAAACCCGAAATCCGAATGGCAGCGTGCTACGCCTTAGTGTGATCGATTTAGGAAGTCTGGGATGCTGTGCCAGACCGCACGGGGCCGACGGTTGTCGAACTGCGCATTAGCGAGGAGGGCTTGCTTTGAGTTGGAGATGCATTCAATGGAAGAAGTGAAACGCGAGGGAGGGAGTACTCTGAGCGGCGATGCTCGCCGACTTTGGGAGATTGCCAAGTCGGTCATCGAGCATCCCCCGCGCATCAGGAAACTGGAACTGCTTGATCACCTGGCGGTGGCGCTGATCCTAGATCGGCGGGAGTTCCTGCCTGATGGTGAGTTCACCATTGTGCAAGCAGTAAATTTCTTAGGTCCACAGCGGATGAAGGTTGCAATTGCTGTCGAGAGAGCATTGATGTTCGATAGTTTTGAAGATGATGAAGCGGGCTGACGCCTATCAGATTTTCTAAAGCGTTTCATTTGGCTGCAAAATTTTGTACGTCAGCAGGCATTCCTCGCTGGCACGCCAGGCTCCCATCTTCTGAGAAGCTCGAAAGTTTGAAATCATGCGCCGAATGTGACATGAGTTGTCCGCGGAAACCTTGGACTTCGTGCCACAAAGGTGTGCCACATTGCTGTGCCACATTGAGCGTCATCGATGATCTAAGTGATTGAAACTTCTGGCAGATGCGATTGGTAGCGTGCCCCTCGGCTCCACCAAGCCATTTACGCAACCGTCTGAAAATACGATAAAAAATATTTTGATATTAGCGGTACCCTAGTGGGGAACGTAGTGCCGACAATTGCCTTTAATGAGGTCCAAGCATTAACGGCAGGCGATCATTGCCTAATAAGTTGTCGAAGTTCCTCCCGGCGCTGAAGGGTCGTACGCAAGCAGCGCGCAAACGCTATGCGTGAAAAGCCGGCTGACAGTGGATTGCCAGGCGCCTCAAAACGCGATCGCTCCTCGTGAAGTTTGCAGTCCTTCTCCTGATATTCCAGCCAGGCCCTCTGCGAGGCTCGCACAAACACTTTTTCGGCGCCCAATTGCTGCAACAAATTGGCATTGCCTGTATTTGTCCAATCCCGAGCCACTACACCATCGACTGGTCGAGCCCCATCCCGCTTGCGACCTTATCTGTTGCCCGTCTCGGCATGAGTGCGACCAAGCAGGTTTAATCCATTTGCGGCAGCTCTACGCGGAAACAACTGCCCCCGCCGTCGCGCGGGAGGCAGACGACAGTGCCACCATGCCGGGCGGCGATTTGGCGAACCAGCGCCAACCCGAGACCGACGCCTCTGTCCTGCTCGCGTGATCCGGGCAGTCGATAAAACGGTTCGAAGATCCGCTCGCGCTCAGCCATAGGAACACCTGGGCCGCGATCGCAGACAGTGATCGAGATCGAATGCGGCGAATGGCGGTCGACGACGACTTCGACACTGGCACCGGCGGCATGTCGCTGGCCGTTCTCCAAGAGATTGCGCATGAGGCGGTGCAACAGGCGTGGATCGGCACGCAATACCGGCAGGTCGGCTGAGGTCACAGTGAGTTCGGCGTTACTTCGTGCGCATTCCTCCGCAACCAACGCCACGACATCGACGGCTTCAAAAACAGCTTTGTCCGTGTGTTGCGCATCGAGCCTGCTCGAGAGCAGGATCTCCTCGATCAGCTGGTCGAGTTCCTTGATGTTGCGGGCCAGTTCGACGCGTCCCGCATCGCCTGCGGGCACCGGCAAGGCTTCAATGCCCATCCGCAAACGCGCCAGTGGCGACCGCAACTCATGCGACGCGTTGGCGAGCAGGGAACGGTTCGCGGTCATCAGCGTCTCGATGCGCTCAGCCGATCGGTTGAACGTCTCAGCCAGCCGCGCGACCTCGTCTCGGCCTTCGACCGTCACACGCGCCGAGAGATTGCCGGAGCCCAGGGCCGCGACGCTGCTCTGGAGCACTTCGAGCCGATGCGTCAGCCGGCGCACCACCGGATACGCGCAAAGCCCGACCGCGGTTGCAATCGCCATCAGCGCCGCCAGCCACCGGAAGCGCCACCATTGACTACGCTCGGCTCGGGGGCGAGCCGCAACCAGCCAACGCCCATCTGAAAGTTGCACGACGTGGGCCCAATGGCGGCCATGCTGTCGACTTGATCCCCCGAGAAAGTCCGGAGCGATCGTCTGCACCAGCGTGCCATCGCTCGCCTCGGCGATCACTTGGCCGGTGCGAGTAAAGAGTGCGAGATCAAAGCCGCTCAGATCACGCCAACGAGCCAGTGCCGTCGTCTGTGCATCAACAGGCAAGGCAGCACTTGGAGCCAGTTGATCGGCCACCGCCTGGTACAACTCCGATTGCGGTCCCAGTCGATCGGAGTCGATGAACAGCCGCCAGGCAAGCCCAGCCAGGATGGCGAAAAGCGCGAGACTGCCCAGCACGGCGAGGTAAATGCGGAAATAAAGACGGCCCATCAGTCCTGTACTTTCGCGAACACGTAGCCCGTGCCTCGCACCGTTATGATGCGCCGGGGCTGCTTGGCATCGTCCTCGATCGCAGCCCGGATACGTCCGATATGCACGTCGATCGAGCGGTCGAAAGCTGGATCATAGGACTGAGCGTCGCCACTCACGAATTCCTGCAACTGCTCACGCTTCAGGACGCGCCCCGGCCGTTCAGCCATGGCAAGCAGCAGGCCGAATTGATGGCTGGTCAAAAGCTTGTCGATACCATCGAGACGAACCATGCGCGCGCCGCGATCGATTTCCAGCCGGCCGAACCGAAGTTGATCGCGCGTATCGGCGCCAGCCCCGCGTCCCCGACGCAGCACGGCACGGATCCGCGCGACGAGTTCGCGCGGTTCGAACGGCTTAGCTACATAGTCGTCGGCTCCGAGCTCCAGACCGACCACGCGATCGGTCGGATCGCCCTTGGCGGTCAGCATGACGACGGGTGTTTCTGCCGCGGCACCACTCAGCCCACGAATGCGGCGGAATACGTCCAGTCCGTCGCCATCGGGCAGCATCAGGTCGAGCAGGATGAGATCCACCGGATCGCGCTTCAAATGCGCGATCCCGGCGGCTCCGTCCGCGGCAGGCGTGACATCGAACCCGGCTTGCCGCAGGTAGTCGGCGACCATGGCGGCAAGTCGGGCGTCGTCCTCGATCATCAGGATTTGCGGCATGCCAGAGTGTATCTCACTTTTACCGAATTGGATCGAAGCGCCAATTCAGGTTTCGCCCGTCCCACTTGCTGTTGATCACCCGCTCAAGATCGTGGCTGCCAACGATCGACCAGATTTACCCGTTGCGCCGGCGTTAGGACCTCGGCTGCATCGGCGAGGGCCTGCGAGGCGCGTTTCGAGAAGGTATCGGCCAGACCGATCTCTTCGACCCTGAGTTGCTCGACCACGGCGCGGTCGATCTTCTCAGCCTTGAGCGCCACCGCAAGCTTGCCCTGGACCGCACGATGTGCCTCGCGCAGCGGCGTCAAGTCCTTGATCGTCGCCTTCGCAATTTCGGCGATCTTGGTTTTTTGGTCCGGCGTGCCGTCGATGCGTCCGAGCAGGTGGCCGACGCCCGTATCGACACGGCGCATCATCGTCTCGGTGTCCATCGAACGGTTCATACCGTATCCGGATCCGAAATGCCGACCGCCGCTGACCTTGCCGATGCCGAAGCCGATCAGACCGGTCAAAAGCAGAACTCCTGCAACAAAGAAGCCACGGCGACGAAAGCCTCCTCGTCCGCAGTCCCGACGACGACTGTTCGGCTCCGGAGCAGCCGGTGTGGGCGTTTCGGTTGGTGGGACATTTTGATCAGTCATTGCTCGTCTCCATGTGTTGCGCGGTGTCTCCCGCGACACCTCACAGATAGAGTGCCATTGCGTCCGGCTCATCTTTCGAGCGTAAAGTTTTGTAAAGACAAACCTCGGTTGTGGCTTGTCGATCGTGCCAGAGTTATCCGCAAATTCGCGCCTTAGCCCTGCTGTCCATGTACCGATTGCCGGGCTGGCGCTGTTGCCGCTTCTGTCGGACCTACCGATCCTGCTCGGGCCCATCCACATCGCGGCCGCCGAACGCGCCAGAATTAGCAATCGGGCGGAGTGGGCGGTGGCATTCGCAACAGGCCGCGTCAGGCAGCGCCAATTGCTGCCTATTCGTTCTTGGCTATCATGTGCCGCAGCAGCACGTAATACGTCTCCGCGGCGGTCAGCCCCGTGATGCGTTCGACTTCGCGTCCATCGCGCATCAAAACCGTCGTCGGCAGGACGTCCAGGCGTGCGGCCAGGCCGATGTGATCGAGGTCGACTTTCGCCACGTCGACAAAGCGCAACGGCGCCATTGCCGCAAGGGGTGCCAAGCGGTATCCGGGCGCTACGTCGCGGCGGAAGATCTCGCAGTAACTGCAGGCCTCGGTCTCAAAAACGAGCAATTCCAGGCGGGGGCCGTTGGGCGCGACGGGGATCATCGCATCACGTGCGGCTTGGCTTGGCAAATAACCAGCCAGCACCGCCAGGGCGAAAAATGCGAACACGCGCAGAAAACTCAAAAAACGCATAACGGCGCACCACCGGCACAATCAACGAGTTGCGGGCCATCAGCCGCAAGACGCATTTTGTAACACAACCGATGGTGCGACTAGGGGGAATTGTTGATTATTCATAAACAGCCGGCGCAAAATGACGCAAAATTTGAGTTGCAACGGCGCCCGCCGTCATTCCGACTTGGGGTCGTAAAGCCAGATGGAAGCAAGCACGACGAGGGTGGTGAGCATCAAACCCAGCGACCAAGGCAGCAGCAGTCCACCGAACAGCCGATACGTCGCGAGCGCCAGCACGCCGCCGGTAAGTTGCGTCAGAAAGCCGAATACCGATGCCGTCAGCCCGGCGATGTCGCGATGCGGATCAAGCACCATGCTTGCCGAATTCGACATGACCACGAGGAAGCCCATGTTGAACAACGTGAGTTGCAGCAGCAGTAGTGGCGGCGACTGCAATCGCCACACGGTGGCATAAAAAATCGACGATGCAACGACAGTCAGAAAAGCAGCCGCAGCCCGCGTCGACTGGTAGACGCCGAAGCGGCTGATCAGCCGGTGATTGATGGCCTGGCCAATGATGATGCCGATGGCTGAGACTGCAAACAGCAGGGCATAGGTCGCCCCGCCAATGCCGAACTGTGAATTGAACAGCCGCGGACTGTTGGACACCACAGAAATGATGCTGAATTGCAGCGCCGATGCGGTGATCAAGAAACTGCGCGATTGTCGATTGCGCGCAATCCGCAAGAGCCCGGATTGCAACCGCCGGCGATCCAGCGCTTGGGGATCGGGCTTGATGTGTGTTTCGCGAAAGCCGAGCACCGCGGCCAGCGCCAGCGCCAGGACGACGGCAATGATGCCGGCGAACACCGCTCGCCATCCGCCCAGCGCAATGAGCCCTACGCCGGTAATCGGCGCGACGATCGGGCCGACGGCAAAGAACGCCGACGTCAGCGCCATGGCACGGGCTAAGGAAGGCCCGCTTTGCGTATCCCTGAGGCAAGCCCGACCCGCCACCATCAGACAGGCGCTGCCGAGCCCCTGCACCACGCGTCCGAGCTGCAGGGCTAGAATGGATGGAGCGACAAAACACAGCAGAGATCCGCACAGGTAGAAGCCGAAGCCGGTCAGCAGTAGCGGCTGCCGCCCGAACCGATCCGAGAGCGGCCCCGATGCCAATTGGCCGAATCCGGCAGCGATCAGAAAGATCGGGATCAGTGTCTGCACGCGCTCGATGGGCGCTTCCAGCTCGGCCGAGATCAGAAAGAATGCCGGCAGCAGAATATCGTTGGCAAACGCATTCAGTCCCAGCATCAGGCCGACGAACGGAATGAGAAATCGCGGCGAAACCGCTGACGGCACGAACGTCTCAAGTTTCGTCACGATGTCGACTTCCGTTCGCCGCGTTTGAACATTCCACCTCTGCCCTACATTTGATCCTTCAACCGAGCCAAAGCTTCGTCCCGGCCAAGTACGGCCATCACGTCGAATACCGGCGGTGAAACGGCGCGTCCGGTTAGCGCTGCCCGCAGGGGTTGGGCCACTTTGCCGAGCTTCAATCCGTTCACCTCAGCATACGTGCGCACGATCCCCTCCAATGCGGACGCTTCCCACGTCGGACTCGCGGCGAACAGCGCGACCAAATCTGCAATCGCTCTCCGGGCGTCGGCGTCGATCAATTTTTGTGCTTTTTCATCGAGTTGTAGCAGCCGTTGCGCGACGAGGTACAGCATCCCCGTCGCCAGTTCCGGCAGACTGCGCGCGCGCTCCTGCAAGCTCGGGATCGCCGCGGATATACGGTCTGTGCCGGCAAGCTGCAGCGCGGCCAGCAGGTCGCTGCCAGTTTTCAGGTCCGGTCGCAGCGTCGCCAATTCCTGCATCAGCGCGAGGTCAGGGCGAGGCGGCGCCTTCTTGTCGGCAGTGATCACGCCAATGTCCAGCGCATCGATGCCTTTGAGGCACGCGGTGAGATGGACCAGCAACTCCGGCACGGCCGTTTGCCGTATGTAATGCCCGTTGAGATCGGCGAGCTTGGCGAAGTCGAACCGCGCCGGCGATTTGCCGACATCGGCGACGTCGAACCAGGCGACCGCTTGTTCCGTCGAAAAGATCTCTTCGTCGCCGTGGCTCCAGCCGAGGCGAGCCAGATAGTTGCGCAGCGCCGCCGGCAAATAACCCATGGCACGGAATTCGTCGGTGCCTTGCGCGCCGTGGCGCTTGGAGAGTTTGGCGCCATCTGCGCCGTGCACCAGCGGGATATGGGCGAACGCCGGCAACGACCACTGCATGGCGTTGTAGACCTGCGTCTGCCGTGCCGTGTTGGTGAGGTGATCGACGCCGCGAATGACGTTTGTGACGCCCATGTCGTGATCATCGACAACGACGGCAAAGTTGTAGGTCGGCGCACCGTCCGAACGCAGGATGATCATGTCGTCGAGATCCTTGTTGGGGATCACAACCCGGCCTTGAACCTGATCGGCAACCACGGTCTCGCCTACGCGCGGCGTTCTCAGCCGAACGGTCGGCTTGACGCCGGCGGGTGCGCTGGCGGGGTCGGCATCACGCCAGGGGCTCTCGACGACGTAGGCCCGCTTTTCGGCTTCGGCGCGAGCGCGCATGGCTGCCAACTCGTCGGGCGACAGATAGCACTTGTAGGCATTGCCGGCGGCCAGCAACTCGGCGGCCACGGCGCGGTGGCGATCGGCACGGGCGAACTGGTACAGCGGCTCGCCATCCCAATCGAGGCCGAGCCAGGTCAGGCTTTGCAGAATGGCTGTGACGTGCTCGGGCTTGGAGCGCTCGCGATCGGTGTCCTCGATGCGCAACAGGAACTTGCCGCCGGTATGGCGCGCATACAGCCAATTGAACAGCGCCGTGCGGGCGCCACCGATGTGCAACGTGCCGGTGGGCGAGGGCGCGAAGCGGGTGACGACGGCGCGGGTGCCGTCAGGGGCGGATGGCGAGGCGGTGGAATTCGACTTGTCGGACATCGGTGCGTCGTGCTGTGCTCTGAGTGTTGCGGGAATTTGAGTGGGGCGGCTTTAGCACATGGGGGCCGAGGGCCAAAGCGCCGCGATCGATCGGCCCGCGGGGGATGGCGGCGCTGCGAGCCTCGAACGGCTGGTACCACGGTCTTTACTGAGCCGCGCCGGAGCCGCCTTCCGGGGTGAGATCGAAGCCGAGCAGGAGCGCTGGTTCCTGTGGATCGCGGTGGCGTTCGGAACGGGTTGTGCGCTCTATTTCGCGGCATCATTCGAGCCGCCGTTATGGGCGCTGATACTGGGTGCTGGCGCGACACTGCTGGTGCATCACTTCGTCCGCCGGATCGGCCTGTGGGGGTTGATCACGGGGTTCGTGCTGGCCGTAGCCCTTGGGGCGGTCGTGGCCAAGTTGCGCACCGAGTATATGCGTGCGCCCGTGCTGACACGACCAGTCAGCGGCGTCACGGTGCATGGCTGGGTGGAACTGGTCGAGCCGAGGCCCACGCGCGGGCAGCGGGTAACGATCCAGGTCGTCTCGATGGACCGACTGCCGCGCGAAGAATGGCCGTGGCGGGTGCGGGTGCGCACGACGCAGGAAGACAAAACATTGGTCCCTGGTATGGCTGTGCGCGTGCGGGCGACCCTCGCCGGGCCGCAACCGCCATCCATGCCGAGCGATTTCGATTTCGGCCGTTACTCCTGGTACAACGCGTTAGGCGGCATCGGGCTGGCGAGCGGCCCCATCGTCGTCGAGGAGGCAACGGCCAAGCCACCCTTCACGCTCGTTCTGAAGGCGGGCAACGAGAGCATCCGCTATTGGATCACGCGCAAGATCATGACCGCGCTGCCGGGCGAAACCGGCGCCATCGCCGCGGCGCTTATCACCGGGGAACGCGGCGGTATCTCGGATGCCACCAACAACGCCTACCGCGACAGCGGGCTGTTCCACATTCTGTCGATATCCGGGCTGCATATGGTCGTGATGGCCGGCGCGATCTTCACACTGATCCGCGTCGTGCTCGCGGCGATCGCGCCGATCGCGCTCAACTTCACCATCAAGAAGTGGGCGGCGGGTGGCGCACTGGTCGGCGCGCTCGGCTATCTGTTGATGTCCGGCTCGTCGTTTGCCACCGTGCGCTCGTACCTGATGATCTCCATCATGTTCCTGGCGGTCATGCTCGACCGTAATGCGGTCGCCTTGCGCAATGTAGCGCTGTCGGCGCTGCTCATTCTGCTGCTGTTTCCCGAAAGCGTATTCGATCCGGGTTTCCAGATGTCGTACGCGGCCGTAACGGGGCTGATTTCCATCTACGAGGCGATCAAACGGCGCGCCGAGCAGCGTGCACGCCCACGCGACGAGGGTGGCGTCATCGCCACGGGCGTCGCGCACTTTTCCGGGATCATGACGTCGACGGTTATCGCCAGTGCGGCGGTGGCGCCGTTCGGCATCTATCATTTCCACAACACGCAATTGCTGGCGATGCTGGCCAACCTGGTGGCGTTACCGCTGTGCGATATCTACGTCATGCCGCTGGCGCTGGCGGTGCTGATCGCGCTGCCGTTCGGGCTGGAGTACTGGCCGCTTGTCGCGATGGGTTGGGGCATCGATGGCATGACGTACGTGGCGCGCGCGGTGGCAGCGCTGCCTGGCTCGGTCGTGCGCATCCCCTCCATTCCGACGGCGTCGTTTCTGTTGATGATCGTCGGCGGACTGTGGGTGCTGCTCTGGAGCCGCAATTGGCGCCTGCTCGGTTTTCTACCGATCGTCGCGGGGTTGCTGTGGACGCCGAGCCGGCAGCGGCCGGACATGATCGTCAGCTGTGACGGGACGACGGTGGCGGTGCGCGGACCGGACGGGTTGCTGTCTGCCGTGGCGGTACGCGGCGGCATGTTCGAATTGGCGCGCTGGCTCGAATACGACGGCGACAGCCGGTCGGCCAAGGACGTAGCCGCGGCAAAAGGCTTCACGTGCGATGCGCTGGGTTGTGTGGCGCGGTCAAACGGCAAGGACATCGCTATCCTGGCGAGCGCGGCCGCGCTGCGTGATCATTGTGCAGACGCGGCTGTCATCGTCATGCGCTTTCTGGCGCCGGCGGGATGCAAGGGCGCGTTGCATTCTGGTGCTCATTACGCCGGACCGCTCATCATCGATCCGCTGGCGAGCCGCAACGGCAACGGTCACGTGCTGGTGTTCACCGCCGCCGGTATCGAGGTCAAAACGGTGGAGGCATCGCGCGGCTTGCGCCCCTGGACCCGCGCCGCATTGCTGGCCGACGCCGTCAGCCGACGTCGACAGGATGACCTCGATACCGGTCGCCCGCTACGCGAGACCAATGTCCCGTTCGCGACGACGCCCGCCGACGGGGTGCCTGAACCCGACGATGATGTGCTGCCAAGACGCGGCGCATTTCCGTGAGTACAGTTTCGCAAGCTCAGCAAATCCGTCTGAAGTGGCCCCCTAGGCACCTACCGAGTCGCGGGCGCTGGTATTTTGCGCTATTGGTGATGGCATCCCTTGGCCACGAGGGGCGGCTGTTGTGCGCACGACACCCCCGGCCGGGAGCCGAGCCGTAGCCGGTCCATTTTCGCTCCAACGAGATGGACATCGAGGCC
>JANXWC010000238.1 GCA_025351355.1 Hyphomicrobiaceae bacterium | reverse complement strand
CTCGTCGAGCGCTTCTTCAACAAAATCAAGCATTATCGTGCCATTGCCACACGCTATGACAAACACGACGCCAACTTCCTGGCGTTGGTGAAACTTGCTGCAGTTCGCATCTGGATGCGATTTAATGAGTCGGTGACCTAGGGCGCTTCCGAAAAATTGACGGCCAGTTGCAACGCTACGGCGGAGCGGGCCGCTACGGTCGCAATGATCACGTGTCGCAAGGCTGCATTGATGCCGAGTTGAAGAAACTTGCAGCGTTGGCGCGTGTGATGCCGCCGATCTTCCTGGCCGTATCCGCCTTTCTGATCAACATGACACAGTCACGGCTCATCGCCTTGGTGCGCGAGCAAATCGGACAGCTCAAAGCGCTTGGCTATGCCGATGCCACGATTTTTGCGCGCTACTTGAAACGCGCTCGCGGCAAATTTTGGCTACTATCATGATGATCCAGATCGGATGTCATTCCTTCGCTTTGCAGTCGCGCAGACATCCTACATCTTCGGGGGCGGCCACTATGTGCGCGGCCCTCGGATCAAAGCCGCCAGCCGATGGCTCAGCGCCTGCGAGCCGATCCGGAGGCGGGTTCACCGGCGCGATGTTGGGCGGCGCTGAAGCGGCGCGGGCCGCCCTGCGGCAGGCCTGGCGTGCGCGTCATGCGCAATGACACACTGACGCTTCGTTCAGACCGGCGCATCGACCCTAGCCATGCGGCCGGCACAAAACGTTTGATGAGGCGAGACATGCGTTGGTCTCACGTCGAGTAGTACGCTATTGCGCTGTGCCAACGCGGTCCAGCGGCCAGCATGAATCATAGCGTTGCGCGAAGTTCATGGCAGGAGGACATTGTGACAACAGCTGCGCTGCTTGAAGTTGTCGAGACGTCTGGCGGCCGGCAGCTTTTTGCATACGGCGCTTGGACGGCGCTGCACGCACGCCAGATCGACGTTGCAATCGATGCAATGGACGGCGCTGCGACCAGCCTGCCGGCGACGCTCGACATGAGCGGGGTCGACGCATTCGACACTTACGGCGCGTGGTTGGTCGAACGCTTGTCCAGTAGGTGGCTGGACGAGCACAGGCCGCTCCAGGTTGTCGGATTGCGCAACAACTTCGAAGGTCTTCTCGGCGCGGTGCATCGGGTACGTAGCGACTCTCCGGTCGCCGTCACATCCGACAAGTCACTTGGAAGCACGCTTGCCGGTGGCGTTGGCGCAATCGAGCAGGCGCTGTCCGCTGCCGGCCGCGATCTTGCAGGCCTCATCAACATGCTGGGTGCCGTCGTGCAATCTCTGGGGCAGGTCGTTTCGCGACCGCGGACCTTCCGGTTGACATCGGCCGTCCACCACCTCGATCGCGTTGGGTGGCAGGCGGTGCCAATCATCCTGTTGATCACCTTCCTGATCGGCTGCATTATCGCGCAGCAGGGCTTCTTTCACTTTCGCAAATTCGGTGCCGACGAGTACGTCGTCGATATGGTCGGCATCCTGGTGCTGCGCGAGATTGGCGTGCTGATCGTCGCCATCATGGTAGCCGGACGCTCGGGCAGCGCCTACACGGCCGAGCTGGGCGCCATGAAGATGCGCGAAGAGATCGATGCGCTCGGCACGATGGGGCTCGATCCCGTCGCGGTGCTGATCCTGCCGCGCATTGTCGCCCTGCTTGTGGCCCTGCCTGTACTCGCGTTCCTGGGTTCCCTTGCCGCCTTGTACGGCGGCGGCCTCGTTGCCTGGCTCTATGGCGGCATGAGCCCGGAAATATATATCGCGCGGCTGAAGGAGGCGATCTCGCTAACCCACTTCAAGGTGGGAATGATCAAGGCGCCGTTCATGGCACTCGTAATCGGCCTCGTCGCCTGCACGGAAGGCTTCAAGGTCAAGGGCAGCGCGGAGTCGCTCGGCCTCAAGACGACAGCATCGGTCGTCCAGTCGATCTTTCTCGTGATCATTCTGGATGGCCTCTTCGCCGTATTCTTTGCCGCCATCGGGATGTAGGTGCATGACCGATCAAACACAGCAGCCGGTTATCAGCGTCCGCGATCTCGTCGTGGGCTTCGGAAGCAGGATCGTACTGGACCACCTCTCGCTCGACGTTCGGCGCGGCGAGATCCTGGGCTTTGTCGGCGGCTCCGGCAGCGGCAAATCAGTGTTGTTGCGCGCCATTGTCGGCCTGTTGCCCAAGCGCGCGGGCACGATAGCGATTGGCGGGATCGACCTCGACAGTGCGGGCGAAGTGTCGCGCCGCGACGTCGCGAGCCGCTGGGGGGTGCTGTTCCAGCAAGGTGCTTTGTTCTCGTCTCTGACCGCCATCGAGAATGTCGCTTTTGCAATGCGTGAGCATCTCGACATTTCCGAGCGCCTTATGGCCGAGGTCGCCATGGCCAAACTTGCGATGGTCGGGCTCCATCGGGGCGACGCCATGAAGTTTCCCTCGGAGCTTTCCGGCGGCATGACCAAGCGCGTCGCGCTGGCCAGAGCGCTGGCACTCGATCCCGAGATTCTATTCCTCGACGAACCGACATCGGGGCTTGATCCAATCTCGGCCGGCGATTTCGACGCCCTGATCCGTACTCTGCAACAGACCCTCGGCCTGACCGTCTTCATGGTCACCCATGACCTTGAGAGCCTGTACGCCGTGTGCGACCGCATCGCTGTACTGGCCGACGGTAGCATTGTGGCAATCGGACCCATGAGTGAAATGCAGCGTTCCGATCATCCTTGGGTAAAGGCCTACTTCAGGGGGCGGCGCGCGACCCTTCTGGAGCAGCGCAACGCCACCGCGCCAGCGTGAGAACGAAGAAGATGGAAATTCGAGCCCGCTACACCTTGATCGGCCTCTTCACCTTAGCGGCCTTCTGCGCCGGATTTGCGTTCGTCTACTGGCTCGATACGGCCGGAGGACTTACACGACGGGCACAATACCAGATCGCTTTCGACGGCCCGGTCGCCGGCTTGTTGCGGGGGTCGCCCGTGCTGTTCAACGGCATCCGCGTCGGCGAGGTGACCGCGCTCGCCCTCGACCCCGCAAGGCCGAAGACGGTGACAGTGTCAATTGGCATCGAGACGTTGGCGCCGGTGCGTGCCGACACGAAGGTCGGCATTGAGTTCCAGGGCCTGACCGGGGCGCCGGTAGTTGCACTCGTCGGCGGCATCGACGGTGCGCCGCTGTTAGCCAAGAGCGCTGGCAGGTTACCGCTGCTCGTCGCGGAAACGAACGCTGGACAGGGTATGACAGAAGGTGCGCGGGAGGTGCTCCGCCACATCGATGCGGTCGTCGTAGAGAACGCGACGCCGTTGAAGACGCTGATCGACAATATCGAAAAATTCTCCGGCGCGCTGGCACGCAACTCAGATCGCGTTGACAACATTGTCGCCGGTCTGGAGCGGATGACCGGGGGGAGCGGCAAGCCCAGCCCGCAGATCTACGAGCTGTCGGCGCCAACGACGTTTCCGGCCTTGGCCAGGATCCCGGCGGGACAGCTGTTGTTGCCCGATCCTACGTCGTTGGCGATCTTCGAAACGGAGCGGGTTCTCGTGCGCGCGGCCGAAGGCGACAGCCCGGTTCTCGAGCGTGCTCAATGGCCCGATACCCTTCCCAAGCTCGTCAGGGCCCGGTTGATCGAAAGCTTCGAGCATGCCGGATACACGAAGGTGATGGGACGAGTGTCGGATGTGCCGCAAGCCGACTACCAGCTTCTGGTCGACATCAGGAGCTTCCACGTGGTTCCGGTGAACGGTGGCGGCGAGGCTCTGGTCGAGATAGCCGCACGACTCGTCGATCCCCAGGGGCGCATCGTCGACGCCCGCACCTTCCGCCATACGGCCCCGGTCGCAGTGATCGAGGCCGGTCCGGCGACCTCGTCCTTGAATAAAGCATTCGGCGAAGTCGCAACGGCGTTGGTGCTATGGGCCTGCGCCGCTGTGCCAGCCGCTCCCTGATGCAGGAAGCCCTGATGCGGGCCTTGAGCCCGGACAAGGAAAATGCGGGACATGCATGGCAAGCACTGCGCGGTAGCACCAACATGGGAGGATACTATGAGCAACACACCTGCAGCCGCGCGCCGGCAAATACGTCTCGGATTCGCAGCGTTTCTCGCGGCCGCTGTGCCGTTGCAAGGGGCGCCGGCGGCCGAGGTCTCGGCCGTCCAAACACTGGCTGGAAGCTGGGGCGGCAGCGGCCGGATCTACTACACGGACGGATCAAGCGAGAGTATCCGCTGCACTGCCTACTACACGGGCGGCAGCGGCGCGCTCAAGATGGCCATCCAATGCAAGAGCGAGCGCAACAGCATTCATG
>JANXWC010000197.1 GCA_025351355.1 Hyphomicrobiaceae bacterium | reverse complement strand
CCATCGCATGGTTACCGGCCGGTGGTCGTGACCCATAGCCGTCATCGTACGGTGTAGCCACACGCTGTGCTCTTCGAGTTTCTGATGTCCGCTCTAAATGGTGCACCGCAAAATCACGTGTGCTGACGACGCCGACCCGCGCATGTCCGCTCACCCCCCAAGACCCGTTTCGTTGTTTTTTGCGCAAGGGCGCGTTCCAGCATGGTGCGATGCACAAGCGATGAGCCGTTTTGTGCTCGACAAGGCGCCAGACAAGTACAAGTTCGTGTTCGAGCAGACGGCCAACTTCGCGCGCGACAAGGGCCTGTCGGTGACTGAGGCCGGCCTTGCCGGCATGGCCAGCCCGCCGGACGTGATCGTGGCCGCCAACGACGATATGGCGCTCGGCGCCATGGAAGCCGTCAAGGGCCGCAATCTCACGGGCAAGATCGCTATCATGGGCTTCGACGCGCTGCCGGAAGCCCTAAAGGCCGTGCGCGATGGCAATCTGACCGCGACCGTCGAGCAGTTCCCCGGCGGCCAGGTCAGCGGTGCGCTGCAGATCTTGATGGACAAGGTCAAGGGCGGCAAGGATCCGGCCAACAAGCTGGTGCTGCTGACGCCGATCACGATCACCAAGGATAATCTCGACAAGGCTGAACGCCTTGGCGAGGTCAAGTAACCAGCCGAACTTTGGCGCAGGAGACGGACGATCGTCCGTCTCCTGCTCTTCGGTCCCAACCGCTGCTCCTCAAACCTTGGCTGGCGCGATGCCGCTTCTGCGAATGACGGGGATCGCCAAGCGCTTTCCCGGCGTGATGGCGCTGGGTGGGGTCGATCTCGAAGTCGAGCCGGGCGAGGTGCATGGGCTGCTCGGCGAGAACGGGGCGGGCAAGTCGACGCTGCTCAAGATCCTCGCCGGCGCGCAGCAGCCCGATGCGGGCACGATCGAGTTCGAAGGCACGAGCATCGCCATGTCCTCGCCCAAAGCGGCGCAGGACCTCGGCATCGTCACGATCTATCAGGAATTCAATCTGCTGCCGGAGATGACCGTTGCCGAGAACATTTTTCTCGGCCGCGAGCCGGTTTCGGGACCGTTCGTGAACTGGGCCGAACTCAAGCGTGCTACCGAAGAACTCGGCAATCGCTACGGGCTTGATCTTCCGTCCGGCACGAAGGTGAAAGAACTCTCTGTAGCGGAGCAGCAGATGGTCGAGATCGGGCGCGCCCTGTCGATGCGCTCCCGGCTGATCATCATGGACGAGCCGACTTCGGCCCTCTCGGAACGCGAGTCGCAACGCCTGTTCGGCATCGTGCGCGAGTTGAAGAGCACGGGCATCAGCACGATTTTCGTCACGCACCGCCTGCCGGAAGTGATGCAGATCTGTGATCGCATCACCGTGCTGAAGGACGGACGCCCGAGCGGCAAGGCGGCTGTCGCCGATATCGCCATCGACGATATCATCCGCATGATGGTCGGGCGCACCGGGACTGCGCTGTTCAAGCAATTGCCAGCACGCACTCCAGGTCCCACCGTGCTGAACGTGGAGCAGCTGACGGCCACTGGGGCGCCCAACGATCCCCGCGCTGTGGTGTTGCGCGATATCTCGTTTGACTTGAAGCGCGGCGAGATCCTCGGCATTGCCGGGCTGGTCGGATCGGGCCGTACGGAACTGGCCCGGGCCATCTTCGGCGCCGATCCGATCGCATCGGGCCGCGTCATGCTGGACGGCCGCCAACTGCGCATTCGCGACCCGCAGGATGCGATTGCGGCCGGCATCGGCCTCGTTCCGGAAGATCGCAAACAGCAGGCCCTGTTCCTTGATCTGGCGGTGCGCGAAAATCTCAGCGTGACGGCACTCGGCCGCTTGCTGCGCTACGGATTTGTGCGGGGCAGCGATGAGCGAGGCCTCGTCGAGCGGTATCGGCGCTCACTGAACATCCGCATGGCCCCAAGCGAACAGAAGGTCCGCAACCTATCCGGCGGCAATCAGCAGAAAGTGGTGCTGGCGCGCTGGCTGGCGCTGGAGCC
>JANXWC010000187.1 GCA_025351355.1 Hyphomicrobiaceae bacterium | reverse complement strand
GAGTATTTTGTCCATCATATCTCTTTTTATCCTATCGAAAAAAAAGATAAAATGTTTCGACGTGCTGAATATTTTATACTGATGATTGCGGCCATAACAATATTTTCTCAGGTATACTCGTGCACCTGCGCGGCGCCCTAGCCCGGATCATGCACCAGACTTGATTAACGCCGGAGTGGCTGTGGCGTAGAACGTTGAAAGCGCGTAGCAAACCGTTGTCGAGACGAGCGTGCTTGCGTCGCAACGGAACGCCACAGCCATGGACGAGTTAGCACCGCTTCGCTTCGATCTGCCAGCCGTTGCCCGCAAGAAGCTCACAGTCGATTTTGATGGCGGCAACCAGTCGTCGGATGCGGGCGTGCTGTTGCTGCGCGCCGCCGAGCAGAAGATCGGCGTGATTGGCCGCATGGCGGCAGCACTGCCCGACCGACGCGATGCCACGCGCATTCGCCACCGCTTCGCCGAGATCATCGGCGCGCGCGTGTTCGGGATCTGCGAGGGCTATGAGGATGCCATCGACCATGATCGTTTGCGGCATGATCCGGCGTTGAAGATGGCGGTTGGCCGCTGTCCTGAAAGCGGCGCGCCCCTCGCCTCGCAATCCACCATCAGCCGTTTTGAAAATGCGCCGACGAAGACGGATGCCGCGCGACTGGCGTGCGCTCTCATCGATCAGTTCGCAGCGCATGTGACGCCATCGCACCGCGATATCTTTGACATCGACGACACGTTCGACGCCGCTTATGGCGGCCAGCAATTGACGTTCTGGAATGCACATCACGACGAACGCGGCTTCGCGCCGATGCATGTCTATCACGCGGGCAGTGGCTTGCCTGTGGCGACCATCTTGCGGCCAGCAAAGACGCCGGGCGGCATCGAGGTGCGCACTGTTATCAAGCATCTGACGACGCATATTCGGAACGCGTGGGATCGGTCTGCGCCTGCGACAAAGCCGAACATCGTATGGCGCGGCGATAGCCATTATGGCCGCGCCGAAGCTATGGATTGGTGCGATACCAACGGCGTTGGCTACATCTTCGGCTTCGCCGGCAACAGCGTTCTCGACGCTATGGTCGCTGACACGGCGCGGCATCTGCGTTTCTGGCATGCGATCTCGGATCAGCCGAAGCTGCGCTGTTATAAAGCCCTCGAATACCAAGCGGGCAGCTGGCCGGTGCCGCGCCGTGTTATTGCGCGCATCGAGGTCTCGCTGCAGCCCGACTCATCGCCGGCCGATCCGAACGGCATGCGTCAGGCAACAGATGTTCGCTATGTTGTGACGTCGCTCGAAGGTGATGCCGAACGGCTCTACGAAGGCGTCTACTGCCAGCGGGGTCAAGCCGAGAACCTGATCAAGCTGCACAAAGCGCAGTTGGCGTCGGATCGTACGTCGTGCCATGCGGCGACGGCCAATCAGGTGCGCTTGATGCTGCACACAGCGGCGTTCTGGCTGATGCACACCGTGCGTGCGGCGATCCCCGAGGGGCATGCGCTGGCGCGTGCGGAGTTCAATACACTGCGTCTGCGCTTGCTGAAGATTGCTGCCCGTGTCGTCGAACACGCCAGCCGCATCCGCGTGCATCTGCCAGCCAGTTGCGGCGAGAAAACCCTGTTCCGCTTGATTGCCCTTCGCTTGTCTCCATCGACCGCATAGCCGCCGGGGCAAGCGCCCCGAGGAGCCGCCGAGCAAGGCAGATCAACCCCCAACGCGTTCAAAAATCGAGTTGCCGCAAACGGTCCTCGCGACCGAACGACGACGCATGCCTGTCAGATCAAGCGACCAAACGCTGTCCCTGGTGCATGATCCGGGCGCCGATGATGCAGACCTCGCGGTGCACCGCCGCCTGCACGTGGGTGTAGATGTCGTCCAACAAAGCTGTCGACGCGTGCTTGCCGTCATGAATGGTGACGATGTCATTTTTCAACCGCAGACCAGTGCCGGGTATGAACTCGATGCCATTGAGATCAAAAGCCTCTGCGATCTGCGCCAATGACTCCTTACGCGAGGAAGAATTTTCGTTCTCAATATTTTTAATCGAACTGGTCGCCATATCTGAGGCACGCGCGAGGTCGGCCTGGCTCCAGTTGAGCAGGGCACGCGCGGCACGTATTTGACGGTAGTCGATCATGGCGGCAATGATAAAAATCTGCCTGCGCCCTGGTCAACAGCGGCTTTACTTTCATGTTGAAAAACTTGCCTGGCAACGAGAGTTATCAACGAGATCAGATCGATTTCTTCGCGGCTGGTGCTGGCTGTGGCGAGGCAGGTTGAACGGTCCGCCGACGAGCATTAAGAGATTTGAGGTTCAGTTGAACGCGGAGCGAGTTGGTATAGGAATTGGTGAGTTCGATCAAAATGGTGGGAAGCCCGGCATCGGGGCCGGCCTTAAAGGCCTCCCAAAGCGCGTCACGCAATTCCTGGAGCTTGGCCATTTCAACGGTAAAGCCTGGCGATGATGAAGGTGTTTCAGCAGCAGCTGGGCGAGGCTGTTCTTCGCTGGCTCCAACCGCTGGTCGCA
>JANXWC010000164.1 GCA_025351355.1 Hyphomicrobiaceae bacterium | reverse complement strand
GGCAAGTCGAACTTTTGCATAATTTCGCGAGCAAGTCCTTTTGCTGCGGCGTCGCAAGATGTATCTGAGTCGGCCTTGCCAGTATAAGGAGTATATATTGGTTTATCTGTCATAATACGAGACCTTCTTAAGAAGTGACTTGTTTTAATAATAGACACTATACTACCATGTTACTTAAATTGTGTTAATAAACGAAATTGGAGTGGTTGAACAACTCCGGATATTAAAAATCGCGCGTGGATATCTATTATTGCTATCTATGATAAAGGACATTATCATAGATTATAATGTCTGAGCTTGTTCCTTTATCCGCATTCGCGACATGGCCACCTGCAATCGCTTCCGCCTCGCCCGAGGCTTGGCACGCCATCCTGCAATTCTTCGCCGCCGAGATCCGCAATCCCAACACGCGGCGCGCCTACCTGAGAGCAGCGCGAGATTTCTTCGAGTTCGCCGCCGGCCGCAAGGGCGGCAACCGGCTCGACACCATCAACTCGCTGCACATCTCCGCGTGGCTCGAAGCCATGAACCGCGATGGTCTTTCGGCGCCAACCATCAAGCAGCGCCTCGCGGCTATGCGGATGCTGTTCCAATCGCTGGCGCGTGAACGCATCGTGCCGATCAATCCGGCCAGCGTCGTGCGCGGGCCCAAGCACAGCGTCAAACGCGGCAAGACACCGGTTCTTACTGCCGAGGAAGCACGGCAGCTGCTGGATTCCATCGACACGGACACGTTGGTCGGACTGCGTGATCGCGCGCTGATCGCGACCATGGTTTACAGTTTCGCACGCATCAGTGCCGTCACGTCGTTGCGCGTCGAGGATCTGTTCACCCAAAACCGGCGGCTCTGGCTGCGCCTCCACGAAAAGGGCGGCAAGCGCCACGAGATTCCCTGTCATCACACGCTCGAGCAATACCTCATCGCCTACCTTGAGGCGGCAGAGCTGTGGGAGACCCCAAAGGCGTTCGTGTTCCAGACGTTCTCCCGCGTAGGCGAACGCAAGACCGCAGGCCGCTCTCTCTCTGGCGGCCACCTACCCCAAGCAACGGCCTGGCAGATGTTGCAGCGGCGCGCTGCAGATGCCGGCCTCGACACAGCTGTGTGCAACCACACCTTCCGGGCAACCGGGATCACGACGTACCTTAAGAATAGCGGTACGTTGGAACGAGCGGCCAACATGGCCAACCACTCCTCGACCCGTACCACACAGCTCTATGATCGCCGCCCCGACGACGTGACGCTGGATGAGGTGGAGAAGATCCAGATATGACCGGAAGGAGGCCATCCGTGATGCGGGGCTCAGGAACTCGAGCTTGTCAGCCAGCAATAGCCAGGTTGTCGGCAATCGATTCGGTTCAGAAGCAAACCGCCAGCAAGGCGCACTCAACTGTGGATCACCCGGACGCGCAACGGATTTTTGTCGTGATGACACTTATGGTCGATGAGGGCGAATCAACCATCTGCTGAGTTTTCTGCACTTGAATTGTTACGGTACAAAGCCGCTCCGGCTGCGATGCATTGGGCTAGCCTGATCTTTAGGACTCTTGATTTTCATGAGCCAGCTCACCGACAACGTCACGTTTCAGTGGATCACAGCAGGGTCCTTGGTCGTGCTTTGTCTGGGCTTCGTATGCTTCTATCTGCTGCCCGCATTCAGCCTCGCCGCCCGCCTCCGGGCAATCCGCCCTAAGTTGAGCGGGCTCCGCAGTAACCGCACCGCAGACCCGCGTATTATCGAGATCAAAGATCCCCTGCTCAATCATCTATGGCGGGAATATTGCGATACACTGCACCCGGAAACCGCAGTCGATCCTCGCAGCGGGATGGCAAAGACGGTCCGATTTCGATCGACGTTGCCTGCCAACGTCATTTTCAATGCGACATCCATCGTAGATGGCCGCCTTCGCGTCGAATTTTTCAAACATCTGCCCGGCCTGCTGACGGGAATAGGAATCATCGGCACCTTCCTCGGTCTCATCCATGGCCTTGGCGCCGCGACGGCAAATGGAGGGCTCGAAACAAAACCATTGATCGAGTCCGTCAAGGAGGCCTTCTACATCTCTGCTGGCGCCATCATTGCGGCAATGGTGGTGACGTTTTTCGAGAAGCTCATTGTTTCGTGGCTGCACAGACTGACCGATGAAATCTGTCGCACGATCGACAGCCAATTTGCTTCTGGAGCCGGCGAAGAATACCTGGCGCGGTTGGTCGCTGCCACGGAACAATCGGCTACCCATTCGGCGCAACTGAAAGACAGCTTGGTCGGTGAACTACGTGACATCCTCGAGCGGCTCGCTGAACGGCAAATTGAAGCGGCGGGTCGACAGCAGGCTGAGCTGCGCCAGCAGCTATCATCCACGCTTCAGCAACCATTGGAAGGTGTCGCGAGATCACTCCAGGAATTTGGCAACCACCAGTCGAGCGGAATAGCGCAAGGTTTCCAGGATCAGATGGCGACGTTCGCCCAGAAGCTCGATGAAGTTCTGGGCGGACAGGTAGGTCAAGCCAAGGACTTGCAAATGCAAACCTTGCAGTCTCTGGAGAAAGCCATCGCAGCGTTCCAGGGCATGGCCAAATCTGTTGGTGCTGCGGGCGAAAGCGCGACGCAAGCAATTGCGGATCAGATGCTGCGAACCCTAGACGATATGTCCTCGCGGCAGGGTCAGATGAGCGATACCATGCGCTCGTTCATCGACGA
>JANXWC010000159.1 GCA_025351355.1 Hyphomicrobiaceae bacterium | reverse complement strand
CATGATTGGGTTTGAGGGTCATCTGGTCGGTCGCCTGCTCGACCGGCATCGCCGTATGACTGGCCAACAGATCAACCATCAGGCTCTTGTGATTGGGATCGAGATGTTGGATGAGCACAAATGCCATCCCGCTGGCAGCCGGCAGGGCGTCAAAAAAGTTCTTGAAAGTCTCAAGACCACCGGCGGACGCTCCGAGCGCCACAACCGGAAAATCAATAGCACCACGACGTGAGGTATCGCGAACGCTTGCGCGAGTCCGAAGCGGGGCTGCGGGTGGTTTTTTGCCATTGATCATTGAATTGGCTTCCACAAGGGCCTGTTTTCGATGGCGGAAACAGCCGGCCGATTTGCTTGAGTGTATCATGCAACCCCGAGCCAAGCGATCAGTGCATGACGCAAAATAACGTCAAGTGAAGGACCTCAGGTCCTCACCGCTACACGTTCTTATCGGCTTAACTTTAGAACGCTGGACAGTGCGAAATCGTTCCCGATACATCACGCCAACCTCACCATAGGTACTTTCCGAGGCTGGACGAGATGCTGCCAGTCAAATTCTATAATAGTAGCCTCCGGTTCCCCTCCGGATGGCACTTGGGCGGCGCACCCCTTCCCCCGATTGGTCGCGTCGGCGCATGAGTCCTCTCAAGCGCCCCCCAAAGCGCTGCATCAGGAGCCTTTCCGGACCTGATGCAGCGGCTTTTTTCAAAGCCAGGAGATCACCGTGCCGCTCATTAACGTTGTTATTGCCTTGATCGTGGTCGGCGTGCTGCTGTGGCTCGTCAACACCTACATCCCCATGGACGGCAAGATTAAGCAGATCCTGAACGCAGTTGTTGTCATTGCCGTCGTGATATGGCTGCTGCAGGTTTTCGGATTGATCGGCACGCTCAGCAGCATCCGCATTGGCAATTGACGAGGGCCCAAACTTGGCATTCAGCTGAAATCACCAAATCTGTCGCGGTTGGCATGTCTCGACAGCGCCGGAGGCATATCTGTATTTGTGAATCTCCACAATTATCCATCGTCGTAATGTGACGAGCTTACTTTTACTGCCTCTCCATATTGGACATCGATGCCGCCCTCGCTAAAGCATCGATCAATTCGTCATTCTTGTAAGGTTTATGAAGAACCGGCCACAGGCGAATTTCTGCTGGCAAACTCAGAGCATCAGCGCCGGTTGAAACAACCGCAACCTTCCCGGAAGCCTTGATGGCAGCGGCGATCAGCTCAACAGTCCGCCCATGCAAATGCAGATCAAGCAAGGCAACGTCGAACGGACACGAGGCAACTTTAGCAAGTGCTTCCACAACGGTCCCCGCGACCCCGGCAACAATGCAACCTGCGGATTCGACAACATCTGCCACGCAAAGCGCCAGCATCGGTTCGTCCTCAATAATGAGAAGGCGAAGTCCCTGCAGACGTTTTGCAAGTGTCTGATGGTCGTACATTACAAGCCCCGCAGTCGTCTGCTCACTTTTTGGTTGCCGTTACGACCGACCAGTTGGCATCAAAGTCAAAGTACTCTGGGGCAGGCTAAGAGATGACATCGATCACAGCCGCGTTTGAGCCGCGCTCGCGTATTCTTCGAGATGTTTGTTTGCTGCCGCGGAGTGAAAGGCCGCTTGAGAGACATGATTGTCGGCGATCATCACGTGATGTGCCCACTTCTCGGAATTGCCGCCCAACATTTGCCGTGCGGCGGCTATTTGGTGCTGCGCAGCCGTTTCAAGGTGCGTCGACGAGAGTGTATAGTGCTCGGCGGCGGCTAGCAGTGCTGGCATAGTCATGGTCCTTTTAACTTATCTTACGCACTGCACCATAAGAATCGTCCTTATCTGCTCATAACCTGCCGATCAGCATCAACACGACCACGACGAGAAAAACCATGCTGAGCCCGCCCATCGGGGCATATCCGTAACCACCGCCACACCCGCCCAACAAACTAAATACCAGTTCTATAGCGAGTAGCATTCCCAGTGACAGTTCATGTTCCCAATAATGCGACGGGTATTCAGCCGATTGAGAACCAATAATCTATTTTGCTGGTTGGCCTGCGGATAGGAGCGGAAAATACCTACGCCAATGTGATCCATCAAAAGTTGAGTCGATCGGGAACGCAGGGCCCAAAATCGAGAATAGGTACTTTCCGAGGCTGGAATGCGATGTGGAGTTTGGCATCTTGTAGGCTCAACAATGTCGAAGAATTGGAGAGACCCGATGACTGCCGTTCAACGTGCCAGCCAAGTATCGCGTGATGCAATCCTAAAATTGCTCTCAGACGAAGAAGTCGCCCGCGTCAGCACCGCCGAAACTGCCGCAGCCGTATCTGAGGGGCACGATTATATTGACTTGGAGAAGCTCGATCGCGGCGTGCAGCGCGCAAACACCACGACAAAGGCCGTGATGGGGCACGTGCTCTCACGCAACGCCGTGCACAGCGACACCTGGGCCAAGATTGTTGGCCTACTGGCCACGCCAGCAAAATAAGAGTTGCAGCTGGGTTCGGCCGACATCCGGACTCCGCCCACACGCCTTCTCACGACAAGCGGCAGCCTGACGCACTCACCGTCACCGCCCTGACAGCTGTCGGCGAACTCAGCGGCTGCGGATGTCAGTCTTTTGCGGTTCAGCATCCCGCCCAATGCCAGTGCGAAGCTTCTGATTGGGACTGGCGAGTTCTGGCCGCGCAATCAACTCGCGGTATGTTTCTAAATTCTCCTGCGGCCCGGTCGCACTGGCACCGCCATCAGTATCCGACCTGGAGAGCGCCTGTTGGCACTGCTCGAATTGCCCCGAGTTCTCCAAAACGGTCTGGTTCACGCCGATGGGTCCTCCGCTTTCGTTGCTTGACGAGCCGCCCCGTTCAAACGGGGGCTTCGCCAGCGACGTAACGCACGAGCTTCTTGTTGACGAATTCCTGGATACCCATGTCGCCGAGCTCTCGGCCATAACCGGAGTTCTTGATGCCGCCGAAGGGCAACTCAGCGTCTGACCAGGAGATACTGTTGATGAACATCATGCCGGTGTCGACGCGGCTCGCCACACGTCTGCCGCGCGCGATGTCCTTGGTGAAGACCGAGCCGCCTAAGCCGAAATCAGAGTCGTTGGCGAGCGCGATCGCGGCATCCTCATCTTTGACGCGGAAGAACATCGCCACCGGACCGAAGAATTCGTCTCGGAATGCGGGGTTTTCCGGCGAGACGTTGGTCAAAATCGTCGGCTGCATATAAGCGCCGGGACGATCGACCCGCTTGCCGCCAATGAGAACTTTGGCGCCATGGCCAACCGCTGTGTCAACCTGCTTGAGCAGATCAACGAGCGCCTGTTCTGTGGACAAAGGCCCCATCGTGGTTTTTTCATCCAAGGGATCGCCAGCCTTCAGAGTCCCCATCGCAGCCTGAAACTTTTCGAGGAATTTATCGGCAATCGTGTCGACAACGATAAATCGCTTGGCAGCACAACAGGTCTGGCCGGTGTTATACATCCGTCCCCAAATCGCCCACTTGATGGTGTGATCAAGATCGGCGTCTTCGAGCACGATAAACGCATCGCTGCCGCCAAGTTCCATCGAGGACGGCTTCAAGTTTTGTCCGGCCCTTGCTGCTATGCTCCGACCTGCTGCGACGCTGCCGGTCAGTGCGACGCCCTTGATCCGGGCATCGTCGACGACGCGGTCCGATTGACCATGTGAAATAATGAGATTTGTATAGAGCCCATCAGGTGCGCCCGCGTCGAGCAGCAACTTCTCGAATGCGATGGCGCATTGGGGTACGCAACCTGCGTGCTTCACGACCAAAGTATTGCCGGCCATCAGGTGCGGGCCGGCCACGCGTGCCAGCTGGTAGTAGGGAAAATTCTAAGGTTCGACACAGAATATGACACCGATCGGACTGCTTTCCATGTGTCCATCACCGAGACTCGGATGCAGTTCGACATTTGCCAGGAAACGCTCGGCGTTTTTGGCGTAATAGGCAAGGATCTTGGAACTGAATTCCACCTCGCCGCGGGCTTCATCGATCCGCTTGCCCATTTCGAGCGTCATGATCTTGGCAAATTCGTCAACCCTGTCATGCAGCAGCGCCGAGGCCTTGGCGATAACGACAGCTCGCTCAGCGTAGCTCTTGCCCTTCCAGGTCTGATAGCAGGTCGCGGCGGCGGCCAGCTTTTGTTCAAGCTGCTTGTCGTTGAGTTCGTCGAACTTCTTGATGAGCTTGCCGGTAGCAGGATTGATGCTTTGATACGTCATAGAGGTGGATCCTTTGCGTCGCCGCCAGTGAAGCACATATAGCCGTGCCGTCTTCAATCTCTCGATCGGGCTCCGATCAGAGGTCTATCGAGTTTCGGCTGGCATCTTCTCGCCGCGCACGACAGAGAGCGAGACTCGGAATCTACTCATCCGTCGATCGGGGTCACGATCGGTGTTCAGGTCTCGTTCCCTTCGCGGCTCTCGGCACGGCAAATGTAACACCAATGAACCGCTGCTCGAAAAACTCGGCCGCAGACTGTGACGGCCGGCATGAGTACATCCCGAATCTGATGTTAAAAAAAAATTGACTGCTAAATGTCCACATTAGGGGACTATTTACCCGGTTGGGCATGATGTCGGGTCAGGAGCGACCAAGACCATGAAGTCAGATGTGATCTCTGGCGCAAAACAGCCAACGCAGCCTTCTGGCTCTGCTCGGAAACCCGCCATGGTGACACCAGCGACAGGCAGTTGGATGACATCACACGGGCGCGCAGTCGCCCTGGCGGCGGTTCCGGCCACCGCGCTGGTCCTCGGACTTGCGGCCATGGCGACGAGCCGTGGCGACATGGCCGTCTGGATCTTCGCGGCTGGCGTCGTTCCCGTTCTCATCGCACTCTTTGTCAGTATCGTCGGCAGTCTGGCCCGAGGCGACTTCGGGCTCGACATCATTGCGGCGCTCTCTATGTCCGGAGCTTTGATCGCCAATGAGGCGCTGGCGGGTGTGGTGGTTGCACTGATGTACTCGGGCGGGCAGTTGCTGGAAGACTATGCTCAGGGACGCGCTCAACACGAGATGACGACATTGCTGGGGCGCGTTGCGCGGACCGCCCAGGTCTATCGCGGTATTGAACTCGTCGAGACACCCATCGAGCGACTGCATCCGGGCGATCGGCTGCTTATTCGTGCCAGCGAGATCATTCCCGCCGACGGCCAAGTCCATGGCGGCGCCGCGCTGCTCGATGAATCATCTATGACCGGCGAACCCATCCCTGTTCAGCGCAATGCGGGCGAAGCAGTTTCAAGCGGCGTGGCAAATGCGGGAGCGCCGTTCGATCTGGTCCTCTCCAATACCGCAGCAAACAGCACATATGCCGCCGTGGTGAGGCTGGTCGATTCTGCCCGATTTTCAAAGGCACCCGTAGCGCGCCTCGCGGATCGGTACGCATTGGGCTTCCTTGCCCTTACAGTGGCCGTGGCGGGCGGCGCATGGTTTCTAACAGGCGACGCCGCCCGCGCGGTTGCCGTCCTCGTGGTGGCAACGCCTTGCCCGTTGATTTTGGCCGTCCCGGTCGCGATCGTCGCGGGCATGTCGAGGGCTGCAAAACGCGGACTGCTCTTTAAGTCGGCGCGCATTCTGGAAATCCTGCCGCAAATACGCACAGTCTTTTTTGACAAGACAGGAACCGTTACGGATGGCTATCCGAAAATTGCGAGTATTGAAACGGCGCCCGGCGTCGCCGAGGTCAATCTGATCGCAGCAGCCGCGTCGTTGGCCCAGTCTTCTCAGCACACAATCTCGCAGGCGCTGGTTGCCGAGGCGCGCAGACGCAGCATTGCGCTGACGCCGCCCATGGCCGTCGAGGATATCCCCGGCGACGGTGTCAAAGGCCTGATTGCAAAAATCCTGGTTGTGATCGGCCGACCCGACTTCGTGACTGCAAGCGTTGCCCTAGCGCCTTTACCTGTCAGGGAGATGCCGGCAGGCTCGACCGTACTGGCCGTTGCGATCAATGGTGTTTTGGCAGGCCGCTTCATTTTCATCGACACGGTGCGGGACGATGCGGCGGCGACCATTGCCGCCTTGCGGGCCGGTGGCGTTTCCAATGTCACTCTGATCACGGGCGATCAGGCGATGGTCGCGCGTGACATCGGCAAGCGCCTCGGGGTGGATGATGTTGTCGCTCAGGCGACACCCCAGCAAAAGATCGATGCCGTCACAAAGGCCAAGGCCAAAGCGCCAACAATGATGGTTGGCGACGGCATCAATGACGCCCCTGCACTGGCTGCCGCCGACATTGGTGTGGCCATGGGCGCTCGTGGCGCGGCGGCGGCGGCCGAGGCCGCCGACATTGTCGTGCTCGTGGACCGGATTAGCCGTATCAACGACGCCATGGAGATCGCGCGGCACACCCGGGACATCGCGCTGCAAAGCGTCACCTTCGGGTTGGGACTGTCATCTGCCGGCATGATTTTGGCCGCACTCGGTTATCTGCCGCCGCTTGCGGGAGCTTTGGCCCAGGAGGCTATCGATGTGGCTGTCATTCTCAACGCATTGCGCGCTCTCGGGGGAGGCGCGATACCTCCGGAAACGAGCAAAACTTCATCGGACAAACCATGCCGCCCCGACCAAGACCCTAACTGACGCAGCGTCATGTTATTTACGCTGGTCTGATCGGCAATTTTCTGGTCGCCGGGACAAAGCTGGCCGCCGCCGCCTGAACGGGCAGCTCGGCCATGCTGAGCGAGGGCGTGCACTCGGTCGTTGATAGCTGCAATTCGCTCCTGCTGCTCTACGGTCTGCATCGGAGCGCGGCGTTACCGGACCGTGAACACCCTCTGGGATATGGCCGGGAGATCTATTTCTGGAGCTTTGTCGTCGCCGTGCTGGTATTTGCACTGGGCGCCGGCATGGCCTTCTATGAGGGCGTTTCGCATATTCTAAATCCGGCGCCAATCACTAACCCCGGTGTCAACTATGCGGTCCTCGGTCTTTCAGCGATTTTTGACGGCACGACGTGGTGGCTGGCGTTGCGGCATTTCAAGGGCCGGGCGCGTTACGCCGACCTTCTGAAAGCGGTGCGCAATAGCAAAGATCCGCCGGCCTTCATGGGACTGTTCGAGGACAGCGCGGCACTAATCGGGTTGGCGATTGCCGCCGCAGGCACGTATCTTTCGGTTTTGTACGACCAACCGGTGTTGGACGGTGTGGCATCGATTTTCATCAGCTTGGTACTGGCCTTCAGCGCCGCGGTGCTCGCAAGGGAAACCAAAGGCCTTCTGATCGGCGAAGCGGCAGATCCCACGATCGTCGCCGCGATGATGCGGATTGCCGGGGATATGGATGGCATCGCCAATGCCCACGGGATCATGACGATCCATCTGGCGCCTGCACAGATCGCCGTTTCGCTGAGCCGTCACCACCGTCGATCAGACGTTGGCGCGATTGTTCGAGGTGAAGGTGCCAGCGGTTGCTACCAGCATGTTCGAACGACCGCTCATTGTTCCGGCCAGCGCTCCCCCATTTGTTCAAGACTTGGCCGCGCGGATGATGGCCGGCCTTGGTGATGACATCCCGATGAGCAAGAAGCCGGTGGACGGCACCTTTCCGCCCGGAACCGCTGCTTTCGAGAAGCGCAATATCTCAGAAACCGTTGCGGTGTAGGAAGCGAACCTCTGCATACAATGCGGTCAATGCGGGTTCGCATGTCCACATAGTGTTATCCGCTCGAAATACTACAACGAAGATGCACGCGTGGGTGCGCCATCGAGGTTCAAGTTCGCTCCGATTAATTCGCGCGGCAACCCGGACGTGAATTTCTCGCTTGAGATATATCTCGAAGACTGCACCGGTTGCGGGATCTGCGTCGAGGTGTGCCCGGCCCATAGTCCCCGCGATCCCGGACTGAAGGCGATCAATCTGGCTGAGAAAGCACCGGTACTTGAAAGCGGCAAGGCCAGCATTGCCTTCTTCGAAAGCTTGCCGGTGAACGACCGTGCGCGCGTCGATTTCGCCAACGTTCGGGGCGTACAGTTCCTCCAGCCTCTATTTGAGTTTTCTGGTGCCTGCGCCGGATGCGGCGAGACACCATATCTCAAAGTCCTCTCGCAATTGCTTGGAGACCGCGCGCAAATCGCGAACGCGACCGGCTGCTCATCGATCTATGGCGGCAATCTTCCGGTTACACCATGGACCAAGGACGCGGCCGGACGCGGACCGGCATGAACCAATTCATTGATCGAAGACAACGCCGAATTTGGTCTGGGCTTTCGTCTCGCGACCGACAAACATCTTCAAATGGCGAGAGAGCTGCTCGGCAAGCTTGCTCCTGAAGTCGGCAAGGAGCTTGCCGATGCGATTCTTGCGGCACCCCAAGAGAGAGAGAGAGAGTCTGAGATCCGCGAGCCTCTGAAACCTTGCTGGCACAGGCGCAACAGGCTGTCTCGGACAAGTACAAACTCTACGAAGAGATGGCGACCCGTAAAGTCGGGCGGCTAACTCCTACTCACAGCGTATGGGCACCACCGCGGCAACAGCCGGCGATCTCCGCCCCCAAGGCCCGCATCTAGCAGCGTCCGGTCCGCAATCATTTTTTGGAGTGCCCCATGGACATGACCACGACGTACATGGGGCTGAGCCTCAGAAACCCGCTGATTGCTTCAGCTTCCCCACACAATGGCGACATTGGAATGTTGCGGGCCCTGGAGGATAACGGTGCGGCGGTCGTTGTATTGCCATCCATGTTCGAAGAACAGATCACTGCCGACCAGCGACACTTTGAGTCCCTCACTGAATGTGCGTCGGCCAACGATAGCGCCGAGGCGCAGAGCTACTTTCCGAAATATGATGGCTATGGGTTTGGTCCGGACGGCTATCTCGAGATCGTCAGGCGCGCAAAAGCCGCGATCGAGATCCCATTGATCGGCAGCCTCAACTGTGTCTCTAACGCATCTTGGGTCGACTACGCGCGGCTCATCCAGCAGGCCGGCGCGGACGCTATCGAGCTGAATATCTATTTTATTCCAACCGACCTGACGATGACAGGTCACGAGGTGGAACAACGCTATCCCGAAATTCTTCACGCCGTGAAAACGGCAGTTTCAATCCCGGTCTCGATCAAGCTCGGTCCCCATTTCAGCGCGATTGGCTCGATGGCGCCGACGCTCGCCAACGGCGGTGCGGATGCTCTCGTGCTGTTCAATCGATTCTATCAGCCTGAGATCAACCTCGCCAAACTCACACTTTGGATGGATCTGGATCTTAGTACACGCGCGGAAATTCGCTTGCCACTGCTTTGGATCGCCATCCTGCATGGACGTCTGCCGACGTCGCTAGCAGCCACGAGCGGCGTGGAAACGGCGGACGAAGTTTTCAAATACCTCCTGGCTGGCGCTGACGCTGTAATGACGACGTCGGCCCTGCTTCGACATGGCCCCAAGCACATGCGCAGCCTCGTCGACGGCCTGGTCAAGATGCTCGCCGCACGGGGCTTCAACTCGGTTGACGAGATCCGTGGCTGCATGAGCCGGAAAAACCTGAAGGCTCCCGCAGACTTTGAGCGCGCCAACTATGTCCACATGTTGCAGGACTACCGGCAGACTAGGCGTGTTCGGACATCGGCCTGAGCCAGGTCCCGAGGCGTCTGAGCTTATTTCGACGAGTAGGCACTTTTTGTTTCTAGGTATTTTCCGAGTCTGGCTGCCGCGCTAACTTACATGCTTCGTATCCACTTAAAAACAGACTGCGCAATTTAATCCCGACGCACGAAAAATTGTGCCTTCGGGCGCCGTCACATGAAAAGCGCAAGCGCATTCCGGGAAAAAGCATTGGACAGCGAAAAGAATAAGTCCACAAAGCTGGCGACCGTCAGAGAGCGGCTGTTCATTGCTCTTAATTGGATATGGGCATGGCGACTTCGCGAGTTGGCGCTTATCGGTGCGGCAGCCCTGCTGGCTTATTACGGCCCAACCTTCATGTTCGGACCCTTCGTTGCGACAGATGCGGCAACGCGTGGCGACTTCGTTCAGACGGTGGTTGCCAGCGGCAACGTCGAGGCGCCGTTCCGCGTCAGCGTTGGAAGTCATAGTCTCGGCACTGTCGTCGATGTCCCAGTCGCTGAGGGACAGACGGTCAAGGCGGGAGACACATTGATCCTGCTGGATGATCGCGAGGCGCGCGGGGCGGTGGCGCTGGCGAAAGCAGTCGTGGCGCAGTCCGAAGCGCGCATGCGCCAGATGAAAGAACTGACTTTGCCGTCGGCGACTGCGTCATTGACGCAAGCGCAGGCGACGCTCGTCGATGCGCAGGCCACCTACGACCGTGCCGCAAAGCTTGCGTCCAGCGGTTACGGGACAAGAGTAGCGCTGGATAGCGCCAAAAAGGCAATCGACATCGCGAAAGCGCAAGTGCGCGCAGCGCAGTTTCAAGTTTTTACAGATACGCCGGGCGGCAGCGATTACGTCATGGCGGAAACTCAACTCGAGCAAGCAAAAGGGAGCCTCGCCACGGCGCAATCGCAGCTCAGTTACACCATCATTACAGCACCTCGAGACGGGATTCTGATTTCGCGCAACGTCGAGCGCGGCAATATTGTGCAACCGACAGCTGTTTTGATGACGCTTTCGCCCGACGGGGATACCCAATTGGTTGTGCAGATCGACGAGAAAAATCTGGGACTGCTTGCCCTGAAGCAGAAAGCGATCGCTTCCGCGGACGCCTTTCCCAAGGAAAAAATGGCGGCGGAGGTCGTCTACATCAATCCAGGTGTCGATCTGCAGCGCGCATCGGTCGAGGTCAAACTCGAAGTGCCAAAACCCCCGGCTTACCTGCGGCAGGACATGACGGTCTCGGTTGATATCGAAGTCGCACGACACACAGGTGTGATCGTTATTCCGACTGCCAGCACGCGCGACGTCGCGAGCGGCAAACCCTGGGTCATGAAGGTCAGCGGGGGAAGGGCTACCCATCAACCGGTCAAACTTGGACTGGTCAGCGCGGGTAGGGCCGAGGTGCTGGAGGGATTACAGGAAGGCGATCTCGTGCTCCCTGCCTCAGCAAGCACGAAAGCCGGCGCCAAGGTCCGCGCTCAAACACTCAAGCCGCCCACGCCATGAACAGGTGGTTGCCATTCGAGTGGATCACCGCGCTTCGCTTCTTGAAAGAGGGACGAATGCAGACGATTTTTATTTTGATTGCGGTGGCGACCGGTGTTGGCGTCATCGTTTTCATGTCGGGACTATTGACGAGCCTACAGGCCAATTTCATCAAACGCGTGTTGACCTCTCAACCGCAGATCCAGCTGATACCGCCAGATGAAGTTGCGCGGCCGCAGCTGGTATCTGTCGGTGATCTATTCGTGGCGGCTGTGGTCCAGCGTCCAGGGCAGCGGGTCCGGTCCATCGATCAATGGCAGACGATCCGTGACATGCTGAAAACGTGGCCGGAAATAATCACCGTATCGCCGACAGTCGCCACATCGGCTCTGGCCATCAGGGGGGCGGCCAGCCGCTCGATCTCCGTCACTGGTATCGAGCCAGACGTTTATTTCAAAATCGTGCGGATACCCGACTACATTGTGCAGGGAGTGCCCAGCATTTCCACCGACGATGTTCTGATAGGCACTGAATTGGCAAAAGATCTCGGCGTCGGCCTTGGGGATAAGATAAGTGTCACGGCCGCCACAAAAGCGTCGCGCTTGCTGACGATCACCGGCATTTTTGACCTTGGCAACAAAGGCGCAAACGCTAGATCGACGTACGTCGCGTTACGCACGGCACAAGCGCTTGCCAATCTCGTCGGCGGCGTGACGACGATCGATATCACCGTGACCGATATCTACGCTGCCGAGACAATCGCCCAATCGGTGCAAGCGGCGACGGGCGTCGAGGCGGATAGCTGGATAAAAACGAACTCGCAGTTCTTCACGGCCGTCAAAGCACAGCAGTCCTCGAATACGCTCATTCGATTTTTTGTCGGACTGTCGGTTGCCTTTGGGATTGCCAGTGTCCTCGTCGTGTCGGTGACGCAGCGGTCGAGAGATATCGGCATCCTCAGGGCAATGGGTACGTCTCAGGGGCAGATCCTGCGGGTGTTCCTGCTCCAGGGCGGGTTGCTCGGTTTCGCCGGATCTATCATCGGCGCGGCTGCGGGTGGGGGATCTCTGATGCTCTGGCACACGTTCTCGCGGCAAGCCGACGGCAGCGAGATATTTCCGCTCATTCTCGAACCCTCGTTGTTCTTATATTCGGTTCTGCTGGCGGCAATAACCGGCGTAGCAGCGGCGGCCGTTCCGGCGTACGGCGCGGCGAAGCTCGATCCTGTGGTGGCGATCCGTGGTTGATGCAACGCCGGTCGTGCGCTTGGAAGGGGTCAAGAAGGCTTATGGAGTGGGCTCGCCTGTCGAGGTCGAAGTTCTGCACGGCATAGATCTCGAATTGAAGCGTGGTGAATTCGTGGCCCTGACAGGTCCCTCGGGCTCAGGCAAAAGCACGTTGCTCAACATCATCGGTCTCCTGGATCGGCCGACGTCAGGCCGCCTGTTTATCGAGGGGCGCGAAACCAGCGGCTTGAACGATACAGAGTTGACGAAATTACGCGGACACAGCATCGGGTTCATCTTTCAGTCGCATTGTCTGATTTCGGCATTCACGGCGCTCGAAAACGTGATGATGCCGCAACTGGCGGCCGTCGAATTCCCGAATGAAGCTATTCGCTCGCGGTCTGCCGAGCTGCTCATCCAAGTCGATTTGACCCGTTGGCAGGACAATCTCTCCGGCAACATGTCGGGTGGCCAGCAACAGCGTGTCGCCATCGCGCGCGCGCTCGCCATGAACCCAGCGTTGATCCTGGCCGACGAACCGACCGGCAATCTCGACACCAAGACGGCTGACACCGTCATCGAGTTGATGCGGAAGGTCAATCTGAAAGAAGGCACCACATTCTTGATCGTCACGCACAACATGGGCATCGCGCACCGCTGCGACCGCATCCTCGAGGTTGTCGACGGTCAGATCGTCAAAGCGTCGACAAAGGTCTGAGTAGTTTCCGACTCTTCCATCCAGCAGCTTTAGAGACTAATTGAAAACCTCGGGACGCAGTGAAAAACCATCTTCCGAAATTGACACCCGACAGGCAGCGGTTTCCGTGCCTGACGCAGCCACTAGGAAGGCCGCTGGCCCGCCTTCTGCGTGTTTTAGCTCCCACCCTGCAGCAACACCGAAAACCCGCAGAATCGCAAATTTGACCGCCAGAAACGCATTAACTCTGCTGGCGGATATTTTAACCAAATTAGCCAAGCAAATCGACAGTTTTCAGTGGTCATATTGCCGTGATCTGGCGATTGAATTTCGGGTTTTGGGCGTTCCTGGATCGCTTTTTGTCCCGGACCGACATAAACAAACGCCTTCATCACATAATCTTTCAGGTTACCTTACCTAACAAAAGGCGCTCCGCAGTGCGCACTATCATCAGGCAGCTACGGCGACAGCACTCTGATCGATGCGCGATGGCTTGAAGGTCGCCAGCAGCGCTTTCGCACGCGTCATCTCTTCAGCCGGCCCCTTGGCAAGGACGAGGAACTTATCGGCGCTGATATCCGTCTCATAGGCGACGATACTGTCCTTCGGGATGCCGATGCCGTAGAGCGCCGCGCCCAATGCGCTGAGCCCGCCGACGACGACTGCGCCTTCAATGGCCGAAATAACAGCAGCGGCGAGGAACCCGACCACGACAACGGGGCCGACGACCGGCGCCGTGAGGAACACGCCTCCGACGAGCCAGCCCCAAAGGCCGCCCCAGAACGCTCCGTTCGTGCCCCAGAATTTCACGCGGTCTCCGGTATTGTAGAACCCGGTGACTTTTTCGTCGGTGTGATAACCTTTGCCGACCACGCTCAGATGCTTCATGTCGATGCCGGCGGCGGCGAGCTTTTTGACGGCCGCCTCGGCGCCCGCATGGTCTGCGAAGACAGCGACGACGGAGTTGGGATCTTGCATCGAATGTTCCTTCGGATGGGTCGGATTGTTTATTGTGCATCAAGGGCGCGACAGGCCCTCTCGGGCGCATCGGCCTTCGCGCGAGAGATAGCGCCGCAAAGGCTGCCTTCTTCACGCTAGGCTGCCGAACAGTGAGTGCGCCAGCATCGGAAAATACTCATTCGCTGGATTGTCGCGACTTCGGTCATGGGCAAAACGGAGGCGTCAACATGTTTACGTCCAAAGACGAAAGGTCGTCGCCCAGCAGCCTTCGACCAATATCCAAAAGTGCCGGACAACAGCTTTGAACGCTGTTAGGTAAAGTTGGCGGCTGTGGGTACAAACACACAAGCGTTTCGGGGACCAACCCGAACTCGCATCCAGGAAAGAGACGGACAATGAGCGAGCCAATCGTAGGGCTGGTCGAGAAGATAAGGTTACTGGAGCTTGAACTCGAGGCAGAGATTGCAAAACGCGGCGCGGAACTACGCTATGGGCTGGAGCAGGGCCGGGTCGTGTTTGCAGAGGAGGTGCGCAGGCGGCACAAAGAGCTCAAGACAAAGCTATGGAGATATATGCTGCGCGCCCGACCGCTCGTTGCACTGACAGCGCCGGTCATTTACGTACTGATCGTGCCGTTGGTTATTCTCGACGTGTCGGTCAACCTTTACCAGGCCATCTGCTTTCCAGCTTACGGGCTCAAAAAGGTCCGGCGCCGCGACTATTTCGTTTTTGATCGCAATCACCTCGCCTATCTCAATCTGCTTGAAAAACTCAACTGTGCCTATTGCTCCTATGCGACAGGGATGATCAGTTTCGTCCAGGAGGTGGTGGCTCGCACGGAGAGCTATTGGTGCCCCATCAAGCACGCACGGCGATTGATCGGGGCTCACGCTCACTACCGAGACTTTGTCGAATTCGGCGATGCTGAAGCCTACCGCGTGTGGTTGGCAGGGTTTACGTCCGAAGTGCAAAACAGGCGGGGTTGATGAGCGGTGCGAACTGTCATGACTGCGCATGAGTAGTTTCCGATGCTATCCCGCAGATGCGACAGGGCCATAGTGCGCAGTACATACAGCGTAGGGCGGAGGTTCGGCCGTCAGGAGTTATCATGGCCTACAAAACGATTCTGCTGCACCTCCACGACGTGCGCCGCGCGCATCGCTTGCTTGCCGTAGCCTTGCCAATAGCTGCGAAAATGGACGCTCACTTGATCGCGCTCAATGTCATGCCGCCGTATGTCGTTATTTCCGGTGGCGAGATGGGGATGGCCACAATCGTCGACGCGCATCGCGATGCCTATCAAGCGGACGTCGCGCAACTCAAAAAGCTCTTCGCTGACGCGACACGGGTGCACGCCGGCAAAATGGAATGGCGCGATGCCGATGCTGGCTACGGGTCGGCCACCGACATGATTGTCAGGCAAGGTGGCGTCTGCGACTTGATCATTGCCAGCCAGAAAGATCAGCCTTGGACGATGTCGGATTTTCTGGAGGAACCTGAACGCTTGGCGATCGAAACCGGCCGGCCCGTCTTGCTGGTTCCTAACGAAGGCAAGATTGCCAGCCCGCCAAAACGGGTGACGATCGCGTGGAACGGCCGACGCGAAGCAGTGCGAGCGATTTTCGATGCCATGCCGTTGCTCATTGGGGCCGATGAAGTGAACATTCTGTGGGCGCACCCGGAAAATGATCAGCCCGACGCCAGCGATCTGCCGGGCGCTGCGCTCGCAACTGTGCTTGCCCGGCACGGCATCAAGTGCTTGGTGTCGCAGAGCTCCGTCGCCGACACCGATATTGGCGGCGAACTCTTGCAGCAGGCCAAGGCGTTCGGATCAGATCTGCTTGTCATGGGCTGCTATGGTCATTCCAGGATGCGGGAATTCGTTCTGGGTGGGGCGACGCGCGATGTGCTGTTCCAGATGGACAGGCTGGTTTTGATGTCGCACTGATGAGCACCGGGCACCGCTCGACTGCAACGCAACGTCCGCGCAGCGTTACTTTGCCATCGTCGGTCGGTGCTGGGTTTGCGCTCGACCCTCCACTCATTTGCGCGCCGGCAGCGTGACATAATCGACGTGGCCAAATTGCTTAGTATAATCAAGCACTGAAATGACTTCCGGGATAATCCTATACAGCGTCAGATTGCTGCGAGCGTCAGGCGCGTATTGGACCAGAAATGGAAACTTCGCGAAGAACATCGCTTCGGTGCGCACGATGTCCGGCTGCTCGATTAGAAGCTCTGCGCGCCCGCCAATCGATAAACCGCGAATGCTATTCCAGTCCGTATAGTGCGGCGTTATCGTAAGTGATATTTTGTTGCTTTGGGCAATGTTGCGAGACTTCTGCGAGTGCGGGGTGCAGCCAAAGTAGATGTCGAGCCCGTCGCTCGCGTAGCACACGGTCGTTGCTTGCGGGTAGCCGTCCTCGCGTATCGTCGCAAGCGTCATGTCATTTTGCTTGGACAGTATATCGAGGATCGTGAACTTGATCTTTTCATCCATGGTGTCGTCTCCGTGTCGCGAGTGAAGTTGCCATAAAATGTCGAGGCGAAACCGGGCAACTGCTGCCCATCAGGTTTTTGTCGGGTCGCGGTTGCCTGCAGCCTGCGCAGCTATCGGTGGCCTGCGACTGGTCTGCGGATCGCCGCTGTTAGCCGACTTCATGCCTCCCATATTTGGCACTGCAGTGGACGCTCGGTGTTCAGTAAATGCTGCGGCGATGGCTTCGTCCGCCTGCTCCAGCCAGATGAATTCCAGTTTTTTGCGGACATCCTCAGAGATGTCGTCGAAGTCGCGCCGATTGCGCGCCGGCAGCAACACCCGGGTTATGCCGGCACGTGCCGCCGCGGCCACCTTTTCCTTGATGCCGCCCACGGGCAGCACCAAGCCGCGCAAACTGATCTCGCCGGTCATGGCGGTATCATTGCGAACCGTACGCCCCGTCAGCAGCGACACCAGCGCGACAAACATCGCGATACCCGCACTGGGTCCATCCTTGGGTGTGCCGCCGGCAGGCACGTGAATATGGATGTCGAACTTGTCAAATGACTGACCATCGATGCCGAGAGCTTCTGCGCGGCTCTTGATCAGGCTCAGCGCCGCTTGCGCACTTTCCCGCATGACCTCCCCCAATTGCCCAGTCAGGATCAGCTTGCCATGACCGGACATGCGCGTGGCTTCGATAAACAGAATATCGCCACCAACCGGTGTCCAGGCGAGACCAGTCGCAACCCCCGGCACGGTGGTCCGCAGTGCAACTTCATTTTCGAATCGTGGTTGGCCCAGGATCTGTACCAAGTCTTCCGCACCAATGATCACGCCCTGCGCAGACCCATCCGCTATGCGAACGGCAGCGTTGCGCAAGGTCTTACCGATCTCGCGCTCCAGGCTGCGCACGCCGGCCTCACGTGTGTAGTCGCGGATGATGGCGCGAAGAGCGTCATCGTCCAGCGCGGCCTGCTCAGCCGTCAGGCCGTTGGATTCGAGTTGGCGTGCAAGCAGGAACCGCTTGGCGATCTCGAATTTTTCGTCTTCTGCATAGCCGGACAACGCGATCACTTCCATGCGGTCGCGGAGCGGACCGGAAATCGTTTCCAGCTGATTGGCGGTGGCGATAAACACGACGCGGCTAAGATCGAACGGCACCGCTAGATAATTGTCACGGAAGGTTTGGTTCTGCTCGGGATCTAGAACTTCAAGGAGTGCGGCCGATGGATCGCCCTGATGGCTCGCACCCAACTTGTCGATCTCGTCCAGCATCATCACACAATTACGTGCGCCGGCTTTCTGCAAAGCTTGTATGATATTGCCTGGGAGCGCGCCGATATAGGTGCGACGGTGACCGCGGATCTCCGCCTCGTCGTGCACGCCGCCGAGACTGACCCTCACGAAAGGGCGGCCCATGGCCCGCGCAATCGATACACCAAGCGATGTCTTGCCGACGCCGGGCGGACCGACGAAGCACAAGATGGGCGCTTTGCCCATGGGAGCCAACTTGCGGACGGCCAGAAACTCAATGATGCGCTGCTTGATCTTCTCAAGCCCATAGTGATCGGCATCGAGAATGCGGCGAGCCTCTCCGAGATCGATAGCCGGCGCATCGGGCAAGACCCATGGCAGTTCGGTCAATCGATCGAGATAGGCCCGCACCATGCCGTGCTCGGGCGAGGCCTCGGGCATGCGCTCCAGCCGACGCAACTCTTTGCGCGCCTTCGCCTCGATGTCGGGCGGCATGCCAGCATTTGCGATCGCGTCACCGATGCCACTTGTCTCCGAACCCTTTTCGTCGGTGTCGCCAAGCTGCTTCTGGATCGAGGCCAACTGCTCACGCAACACGAACTCGCGCTGGCGCTTATCAAGGGAGTCACGGGTTTGCTGGCCGATCTCCTGCGTTATTCGCAACACCTCGATGCGCTCAGCCAAATGGCGCGTTACGCGATCAACGCGCGCGATGAGGTCGATCGTCTCCAGGATCGACTGCTTCTCTTCCGGTTTGATATCGAGATACGCTGCGGTCGTGTCGGCCAACATGCCGGGTGATGCGATCGCCTGCACGGAAACCACCAGTTCCGGCGGTGCCTGCGGCAGCAGGTCCAATGCCACGCCCGCGAGCTGTTTCAAATGAATGAAGCGCGCCTCGATCTCCGGGGAGTTGATCACCGGTTCCTCGATGCGCTGGATCCGGGCCATCAGAAATGGCGTCAGCTGCAGGATCTCCAGAATCTGGAAGCGCTGCAGGCCCTGGCAGACAAGGTGATGGGCACCGTCCGGCGTTGTTACATACCGCATGACGCGCGCGATGGTGCCGAAGGTATGCAGGTCCGTCGGCGTCGGATCCTCCGTCTGGGCATCACGCTGCATGACGATACCAATCTGCAGGCTGTCGCGCATGGCCTTTTGGGCGGCGGCAACTGAGCGCTCACGGCCGACCGTCATGGGCATCACCATGCCTGGAAACAGCACCGTGTCGCGAACCGGCAGGATCATGAGGTGATCGGAGAGCGGCGCAGACACGCGTTCTGGCGGCACCTCACTCTCAGCGGCCTGCACCGACATTGGACCCGCTTCTGAAACCGTCATGGTAATTGCCTTGCGATTACGAAATTTTATCGAGCGTGACGACAAGACAGCCATGGGCGCTTGCGCGTTGCACGTTTCTGTAGCGTCCGGCAGGTAAAGCGACCTGCCGTCTGAAGCGCCCGTGTGGCAGTTCCAACCGGTGGATGATGGCGAGGCCGATTTCGTCAGGTAGTGAGCGATCACCAGCGATGACCAGTTCGTCGCCCTCGATGACCGCTGCGACGGTATCTGGATCGACGCCGGGTAGTCCCACGAGGACAAAAACCTGCGCCTCGGTCTCGAGCACATCAATCGGCGGCACCCAACTCAGGCCGCGATCTTCGAACGGGCTGAGATGATGGAATTGACGGTGCAGTCGTTCGGCACGCACCAACATCGCGCAGGCCTCGGGCCACATCCATTGGATCGCATTATCCTGTCTCATGGCCGTTGATCCTTTATGCGTTTCATCTTGCAACGCGAGGGAGTTATCGACCGCTGCACGGTAGTGCCAGTTTCTGGTAGACGCCGCGTCATCACACTTTAAGAACTGCACTCAATGGTCGTCTTGGACTTGCGCTTGCGGCTCGCTCGGCCGTTCCTAAGCGGAACACGAACGTGGGCTCCCAGCCGGGCATGGATGCGTGCTTGACGATCGCCGGTGCGAAGCTGTCAACCTTCCCAAGCATCGCGCAGCGATCCATCCATTCAACGGGTTGGTTAAGCGGCTGCGCGGCAATATTGGCCAGCGTCGCCGCCAGATGCAGCCTTTGTCAGGCGCGGCCAGCGTCAATCGCAGACCGCATATCAAGCCTGTCCCGCACCAACAGAATACCGAGCAGGGGCGCCGTCGCCACATGCGTTTCACGCGTCATGGAGAGCCAGTACTTGTCTGCCGACTCAGCGCTCAGCTCGGGCAGAATTTTGGCCGCCGCCACCATGAGTGACGAGAGGCCGCTTGTGTCAGCTGTCACCCCGTCGCGATGTTCGCCAATGTCGCGCCGTCCCGTCCGAAACCACCGTGCGCTGTCGACCGACATCTGTTGATCCGCGATGATCTCAGCGGTGGCTTCGACGATCAGCGCGCCTAACTCCCGGCGCGCACTCGTATCTTCAATGAATACGATGCGAACACTCTCGCTTGCGACCAGATCCAAGAAGTGCCGCTGCTGCCCACGCGACACCGGTTGATCCGCGCGATAGGCGCCACGGTTCGTATGCCGGAGAAGAATGGCTGGCAGAAGCGCATGGCGCGACACGGGAACCGCGGCGAGCTTGATCTCGGCCACTTGGAATGGCGTATCCGGCGGCGATAATGTGAGCTTGCCGTCCACCGGCGTGACCTCCGCCGTCCAGCCGCTGGCGCCTGCCGCAACCGCGAGATTTTCGATCGCAGCTCCAATCCCCAAATGCATCTCGCGGCGGAACGGATCGAAGGTGCCAAGGTTGCGTGCACGGTCAGCAAACACACGGATAACGTTGTCACCCACCTCGAACAGCCACGGCTGCGTATCATGTGGGTTTGCGGCCAGGACGGCTGCACGTATTGGCCTCTTGACGCCATCCGCCGCCGTACCTTCCCAATCCTGCCAAGGCGCGAAGGCCAGACCTTTGCCGGCCGACCAGACCCCGCGGTCCCAGGCCCGGTAGCCAAGCGCCGCCAGCGCGAGCGTCCCGGCGCTCGCACCGCCAATCAACATCGCCCGCCGCGCGTGCATCGCCGTCTCCGCTATCGCTGCAACTACCTGCGCAGATAGTCGACGTTTTGCGTGCCTAGGGAAGCTTCGGAAACTACCCACAGAGCTAAGTTGCAACTATTTGCTCAGTTTTGGATTGAGTCACTCTCAGCTTAGCTTGGCTTCGGTCGCCAGACCGCATTGCTCATGCTAGGAATGCTATTCGTCGTCAGGGGTATGTCGTCCGCCGCGCGAGATCACTTACTAGGCAATTTGAGGACGTGTGTTTTTGGCCTGGATGGAATAGATCTGTGACGCGACCGTCCTGCCGGCAAAACGAAGGTGCGCAAAACAGACGGCGCCGACAATTTTTTAGCCAAAACTTAAGTTTGAAATATTGCGCATACTTAGGCAGTTAGCGTCAGTTTACATCTCGTGCATGTCGCGAATAAAATTGGTGACAACCCGGTCACAGACAACTGCAATTTGTTAGACTTGCCCGCCACCGCAATCACCGCATGTGAATTTGTCTATATTTTTCATCGCCCCGGCAAGCGAAAACGCAAATTCCGGGCTGCCGGATCAGAAATTTCAATAACTTATATAGTCGTTCTGCTACCTTCGAGCCATCGACATCCATCCCGGCTATCGTTGGTGCACGCGGTCAGATAACTTGCTGATCACCGTGGCGCAGGCGCCTCAAGGCTCCAAGCATGAGACGACGGAAGTTTATCAGCATCCTCGGAGCGGCAGCGCTGCCTATCGCGGCGCGTGCCCAGCCGCCTCAGAAGTCACACCGCATCGCGCTCGTCCACTCCGGCATACCGGCGGACAAGCTGACCGAGGCTGCCGGCCCGTTCTGGGTGCGGCGGTTCTACGAAGAGCTGCGTGGGTTCGGCTATGCGGAAGGCGCCAATCTCATCGTCGATCGTTTTTCTGCCGAGGGCCGGTCCGACCGGTTTGCGGCAGTCGCTGAGGCAGTCGTGAAATCCAACCCCGACGTGATCGTTTCGAACTTCAATGCCCTCATTAAGTTGCTCATGAAGGCAACGACCACGCTTCCGATCGTTGGATTAACGGGCGAACCGCTGTCGGATGGTCTTGTCTCAAACCTTGCGCATCCCGGCGGCAATCTGACAGGCGCGAGCATCAGTGCTGGCGTCGCCATGGGCGCCAAGCGACTGCAGTACCTGAAGGAGGCCGCGCCGACTGCCGCCAAGATTGGTTACGTGTATGGGTCACGAGCAGAAGAAAAGCGGTCGGGCGTGACACTTTGGGCCAAGATCCTTCCCGAGGTGAATGAGCCTCAGCTACGCAGCGCTTTCGCCGAGATGACCGAAGAAAGAATCCAAGCAGCACTTATTTCCGAGACCGGCAGCTTTCTGGCGAACCGCGCCCTTATCGTCGAATTGGCCGCGCAACATCGCCTGCCGATGATCTACCCCTACCGCGATTTCGTGGAGCAAGGTGGTCTCATGGCCTACGCGCCGGATCTCGGCGAACTCGCAAAGCGCATGGCAAGCGACGTGCACCAGATCTTTAACGGCACCAAACCGGGCGACATTCCGTTTTTTCTGCCGACCAAATTCGATCTGGTGATCAATCTCAAGACGGTGAAGTCTCTTGGTCTCACCATTCCTCCGACGCTGCTCGATTTCGCCAGCGAGGTGATTGAGTGATCAGGGGGCAGCCCGATGGATCTGCCTCCCGTTCAGACGTCGTTATTCGACAACCCGATCCGCGCGCTTCAGCAACTCCGCTGGGACGGTCACTCCGAGTATGCGGGCGGTCTCCAGGTTGATCACCAGTTCGCGCTTCGAGACGACCTCGATGGCCATGTCCGCTGGCTTGGCGCCCTTAAGGATCCGGTCGACATAGAGCGGCACGCGCGCATACGTGGACGTGAAACTCGTACCGTAAGAGATCAGACCGCCGGCGGCACCCTGCCCACCCCACAACATCGTTGGCATGCGATGCGACGTGCCCATTTCCGCAACGGTTTTGGCAATATTGAAAACCGAGGGGACTTCCAGCACCACCAGCGCCTCGGCACCCTCGCTGGCCATGGCCTTGAAGGCCCCTTCGAGATCGGGCTTCGGACCGCTGACTTTCAGAATCTGGGGCGTAAGACCGGCTGCCCGTGCGGCAGCTACGTTGGCGCGTTCGATGGGCACCAGACCGCTGGCGTCGGCTCCAGGAATGTTGGGGTCGCTCAGGATTGCCACTCGGGCTAATTTTGGAAACTGCTCTTTGAGAAGAGCCATGTGCCGGCCGGCGAGTTCCACGTCGTGATTGCTGACGCCCGTGATGTTTCCGCCGGGACTTTCGAGCGTGGCAGCGACACCGATGGCGACTGGATCGGCGACCAGGGCGACCACGATTGGAATCGTCGTTGTTGCCTTGCGGGCCGCGTTCGTCGGCGGGCCGCCGAAGGTCACGATGACGTCGACGTTCTTGGCAACGAGCTCAGCTGCAAAGCCCGGCAGGCGATCGAATTGGCCTTCGGGGAAACGCGGTTCGTAGACGATGTTGGCGCCTTCGACATAGCCGAGTTGCGTCATGCCGATCCGAAGCGCTTCGAACTGCGTGTTAGGCTTGCCGTTGACAACGGCGCCCTGATTGACGAGCACGCCGACACGATAGACTTTGCCCGTCTGTTGCGAATGCGTTGTGCCAAAAGTCAGGGCTAGCGCGGCGGCCGACAGTGCGGCGCTCGTTAAAAGTGTGCGGCGGTTCATGGCGTTTCCTCCAAGTTTCATGGGCGGACACGATTGGCCGGCGCTGTGCTCGAAGCACCGGACCTCGTCGCCCTGACAATGAAAGTAGTTCTCGAACGGAGACGGCGAAATCGACCGAGAGTCGTCAACCCATCAGCGCATGCGCCTTCGAGAGGTAAAGGCAATACTGAGCATTTTCAATAACTTGGGTCTCAGTTTCGGAATGCAGGCGAGGTTCCGTTGGTCCTAAGACTGGAGTATGGTTCCGATACGCTCGGCAGACGGATCACCAGAGGTCGACAGATGAGACGACGTGAGTTCATCGCCATCATCGCCGGGGTAGCAGCAGCGCCGCTTGCGGCACGGGCGCAGCAGGGCGGCAACCTGCGCCGCGTCGGCATATTGATGGGCGGAGGGGAAAACGATCCAGAATACCAGTCGCGCGTCTCGGCGTTCCGGTTCGGACTCCAGGAATTGAAGTGGATTGATGGCAGCAATATCCGATTTGATATCCGCTGGGGCGCGGGCGACACGACGCGCACTGCGGCCTATGCCACCGAACTGGTATCTCTCGCCCCAGATGTGATCATGGGCAGCAACACGCCTACGGTGCGTGCACTGAAGAAAGCAACTGAAACGATCCCGATCGTCTTCGCGGGACTTGCTGATCCGATTGGCGACGGTATTGTCGCCAGCCTTTCGAGACCCGGCGGAAACATTACCGGCTTCAGCAGTTACAATGCCCCGATTGCCGGCAAGTGGCTGCAACTCTTGAAAGATATTTCACCGAGCATCACCCGCGTGGGCATCATCTACAATCCCGACACATCTCCTTACTCTATCTTCCTGCCAGAGCTGGAGGCTGCAGCCTCGACGACGGGGGTCGCGTTGATCCTAAATACGGTCCGATCGCTCGCGGCCCTTGAAGCCGCCATGACGATCCTCGCAAGCGAACCAAACGCGGGTTGTGTTTTCTTGCCTGACGTATTCTTGACGAGCAATCGCCGTCTCATCTACGAGCTGGCGGCACGGTACCGTTTGCCATCCATCTACTGCCTGCCATACTTCGCACCAGAGGGCGGCCTGATATGCCTATGCGCTTAATTCCGGGAAAAGGCGCGAAGAGTGAACAAGTTCAGCGAGTTGTAGAGGA
>JANXWC010000152.1 GCA_025351355.1 Hyphomicrobiaceae bacterium | reverse complement strand
GGAGGTGTCTTCGACACACACCATCCTGACAGACAGGCACCGCTCTCAAAGCTGGCGGCTACCGCGGTAGCGGTTCAGTTCAATCGGCCAACGCGATTTGCAAGGAAATCGCTGTGCAACCGTTGAAATCTTGCAACGCCCGCGATACAATTCAGGCCGTTTCGCATTCCGGATCAAAGGGTTGGCAATTCTTCACGGCCGACGATTTATGAGTGGGTGACCTAGTCCGGGCTGTTGTTCAGGTCAAAGATTGCTGCCAGCTTCTTCACACCGCCAGAAACGCCGAGACTTCCTGCTGGAAGCGCGGCCAGCCGGGGTCGCTCTCGAGGATCAGGTGATTTCGGCCATCGAGAGCCACGAAACGGGCTCCGGAGATGCCGGCGGCGATACGGCGGCCCTCCCCGAAGGGCTGCACGGCGTCGTCGCGGCAGTGCATGACCAGGGTTGGGCAGGTCACCTTGGGCAACAGGTCAACGACATTCATGCCATCGGATATCAGGCGCATCTTGACCGCGTTTTCGGCCGAGGTCGTGACCTTTTGCAGGTTGTTGAACCATAACATTTGATCGGGTGTGGCATCGGGGATGAAGAGCGAGGTGAAGACCTGGCGGAAGGCCGGGTTTTCCTGGCCCCAGCCGGTGCGCATTAGCGTGAGCATGGCTTCGGCCTGTTCGGCCTCCATGGGCTTGCCGCGCAATTTGCGGCCGAGCGCGAAGCCGCCGTAGAGGATCAGCTTGCGGACCTTTCCGGGGTGGCGGACGGCGTAGGCGATCGACACGGCGCAGCCCTGGCTCACGCCGAAGAGGGTGAACTGGTCGAGGCCCTGGGCGTCGACCACCGCTTCCAGGTCGGTGACGAAGTGATCGAGTTCGATGTCGCCGACGTCCCAATCCGACAGGCCATTGCCGCGCGCATCGTAGCGTACGAGATGGTTCTTTTCCGCGAGCCAGTGCAACAGGTGGCTCCACACCGGGCTTTCCCAATCATATTCGAGGTGGTTCAACCAGTTCCCAGCCTTGACCAGAGGCGCGCCGCTGCCGACGGTCGCATAGGCGATGTGGGGGCCATCCGCGGCGGTGCAGAAGCGTACCTCCTGGCGCAGGTTCGACTTCGGAGACGCGCGGGCTTCCTCGTGCTCGTCGAGGAGGCCAACGAACCGGTAGCCCTTGCGGGCGCTGGTGCGGATCCACTTCTGGATGGCGCCGGTATCGCCCACGGCGCTGCGGGCGGCGTTGATGCGGCTGGTGAGGGCCGACTCCGATACCACGCGCCCTTCCCAGATCGCCTGGAACAACTCTTCCTTGCTCACCACCCGATCACGGTTTTCGATGAGATAGACCAGGACATCGAACACCTGGGGCTCGATTTCGATCATGATGTCGCCGCGTCGCAGCTCGCGGCCTCCTACATCGACAGAAAACTGATCGAACCGATAGAGCACGGCCAGGCGTCTCCGCTTAGCCCCCGAGGCTAGAATCAAGCAATTCTTAAGCGAAAATCAAGACCCTCTCAAGGCTTTCCGGCCTCAAATCCGATTAGCTCCTGGATGACGGACGCTGCTGCCGGACGCAGCCGAAATGCCCAGCAGCGCCGTTTGGCACATCGTCACAATACAGAAGGAAAGTATGATCATGAGCCCTACTTCTTACAACCACGCGGCGCTCAAGCCGCTGCAAACGGCTTTTGCCCTTGTTGCCGCCGCAGCTTTGCTGGCCTCGCCACTAGCCGTCAGCGCCGGCGACATGACCCATGGCGTGATGTCCGCCGACAAAATGTCTTGGGGACTAATGGATCCAAAGCAGCCGAACGGAATTCAGCTCGCCGTGCTTTATGGCGATCCCTCGAAATCGGGTCCCTTCGGCGTCAGATTGAAGATCCCGGCCAACCTTGAGATCGGCAGCCACAGCCACTCGAGTACGGAATATATCACCGTCGTGTCGGGCAAGGCGAAAGTGTCCTGGGGTCTCAAGGCCGATGTGATGGGCGGCGACGATATCGGGCCAGGATCGTTTTTCTGGATGCAGAACGGCGACCATCACGACCTGAAGGCGCTCGAGGAGACGATCGTCGATCTCAACTCTACAGGCCCGTTCGATCTGCTGCCCGACAAGTAAAACTTGTGCCGGAGCGGGCGCGGTTCCCGGCAATCAGTTGCTCGCTCCGGCATGCAAGATAATGCCAGGGCCGCCGCCGGCGGCGCAATGACCTCATCTCGAACGTTCGATCCAAGCGCTCCCGCAGTCGGCGTGTAGTTTGGCGCGACTCGGCGTGGAGCAGGCTTGCCCAGGCAATGCCCTTGGCGATCAAATGCACCTGATAGGCGCGCACATCCTCAAGGTCGAGCCGCTCTGGCGATCGCCCGAAATAGGCGCTGTAGCGCTTGACGGCATGGA
>JANXWC010000078.1 GCA_025351355.1 Hyphomicrobiaceae bacterium | reverse complement strand
CTGGCCAAGACCATTTTTGATCGGTTTCACGCGCGGGCGCTTTGGATGACTCGCGTCGGCTACAGGCTTCTCGCGAAATTGCCGAAGTAGAAAACATATGTTCTCCCCGTAAGCTTAGTTATAGTCCATTTCAATATGTTGTTTCTGAGCATTCCTCTCGAACTGCTTTGCCGATATTGGCACGGAACTTGAACCGCTTTCGGCGCGGGACACAGAGTCTATTCAGCCAGCTTGCCGCTGCGCTCGTGCTTTTGCTTCCCTCCACTGAGGCTGCTGATTTCCGTAACCAGTGACTGTCGAACGTAAAAGTATGAGACAGCAGGTCAAGCTCGGCGCACAGGAGTGTGTCATGGAGCGCCTGCATGACAAACAGATCTGGCCGCCGCCCGGCGGCTTCTATGACTATGTCGATACCCTCAATATGTCCGAACTGGCATGGGAATTCCTGCGCCGCAATCCGGACTATCAGCACGACTTTGCAACTCTCTCGACGCAGATCCAAAAGCCCGAGATCGTGCCCAGCGGTCATCGCTTGTGGAAAGCGCCCGACTTGTCTGCAACCGTCTCGCATTGGGGCCTTTGGCCACTCGTCGATCCCGAACTCTCGGCACTCGATGCGCCGATCTGCTGGCTCCCCAATACCGGCGCGGCTGTATTGGCGGCGACAGCGACCCGGGCGCCCGTTGCGGCGGAAGCCGATCTCAGCCTCGGCACTCTCGGCAGTGTCCGGCATATTGTCGTCCGCAGCGACGGCGCGCAATGCCTGCTAGCCCACAATACAGACCTGTCCATCGCCCTGGAAATCCGCGGTGACCGGATCGTGGATGCTCCCATCAATCTGACGTTTAACATGCATCGGCTGTCCTATGCCGCCAAGGCGGCGTTGTGGCTGTCGAACTTGCCGGGATTGCTTGCGACGCCACAGCGGCGCATCAGCAGGACACCGCGCCGAAAACACCTGCGCGACGCGTTGGTTGCGCTCGACGGCCATCAGGCTGGTGCGGAGTACCGTGACACAGCGCATATCATCTTTGGCCGCGCACAAGTAGCAGCCGCGTGGTCCAAATCGAACCGCGCCATGAAGGACAGTGTGATTCGCTCGCTAAACCGAGGCAGAGATCTTGCTCGCGGCGGTTATCTACGTTTGATGTCATAAGGGTGTCGTTTTCAGGCTTTCGTCTTCGATACTGCCCAAGCCAAACATTCTCACCGATGATGTCTCCAACCAGGGATACATCACGATGACCAGACCGCGACAGTCGCCTCTTCTGACCACCAATGAAGCCGCGGTCGTGCTGCGTATCAAGCCGCACACGCTGGAAAACATGCGCTGGCAGGGCACCGGGCCAAAGTTCCGCAAGCACGGTGGCCGGGTGTTTTATATGCGCCGGGAACTCAAGGCTTGGTCGGACACCGCGCGGCGCCAATCGTCGTCCGGAAACACGGTGTGAGGGGCGGTGCACTGCTCGCGGCAGCCGGCGCCTGCGCAGCGCTCGCTGTGTCCGCAATGGTTTGGCCGCCTTGCATCATTTGGAATGCGTCCCGCAGCGTCCCAACTGGTCTCTACGGCATTGTGTCGACGGCTCCCAGACGGGACGAACTCGCACTTATTCGGCTGCCGCCGGATCTCGCTGGACTGGCCAACCGCCGTGGCTATCTCCATGGCACAGACTATGTTCTCAAGCCAGTCGCCGCTATCGCGGGCGACACGGTTTGCCGGTTCGATTACATCATCACGGTGAGCGGCCGCATCGCCGCCCTCGCCATGCGGCGCGACGGCGCGCATCGGCCGATGCCCGCCTGGAGCGGCTGTCATCTCCTCAGACCAGGCGAGCTGTTCCTGTTGAGCTCGCCCACCGACAGCTTCGACAGCCGTTATTTCGGTCCGGTCGCCGACACCCAGGTTATCGGTCGTGCTCAGCCGCTTTGGACGTTTCCAAACACAGTCGACTAATCCGTAGGCGTTCTGGCGCTATCTGAAGCTGCCAGCTAGGCTAACTGATTGTGCGCGTGTTTCTACCTTCAAGATAAATCGTCACCCACACCGGATTCGGAATCAGCACTCCATTGCGGCACACTCTGACGTCATTGCCACAATCTTCTCGTGGCCATTCGACACTGCAAAGTTTGGGCGGCCCGCCTTCGGTCAGTGACCTTCGGCGGCCGGGCTCTATCGCGCGGTGTTGGATTTCGGTGTACTAATCGCGACGACGTCGGCCGCGCGACCGAGCCGCCGGGAAAATCGTCGTCTCGGCCCTGACGGGTTACGATCCCTGCCGCGGAGACCGCGGCGGCGGTCACGGCGCAATCCACCCGCGCAGTCTGTGGCGCTGACGATGACCGACTGCGCGCAATCGACCGGGCGCCGGCAGGGCCGCACGGCCGGCGTCCCGGCCAACATTGGCATCGGGTCTGTCGCCGTCCAGCGGCGGCCTGTTCGCGCCATACGGTTTGCCGGCGGTCCGGTTCGGGGCATCCGGCTCGCGATCTGTGGCAGGCTATCACCAGCGTCGTGCTGGGCCGGCGCCGCTCGCCCCCGGCAACAAGCACGTCGCGAACAACCGGCGATTC
>JANXWC010000036.1 GCA_025351355.1 Hyphomicrobiaceae bacterium | reverse complement strand
TGGGTGGGGCCAAGCCCCGCATGTTCCGCGCATCCCGCGACGTCGGCGATCTTGTTGACGATGAGGTCGCGAAGACCAATCGAACTCAATCAACGGTCATCGACGAGCGCCTTCGCCGGTCATATTGGATCGAGGATCGCTATGCCGAAACGTTGCTTCGCAACTTCGGCGGTCGCACCGGCTATGCACTCGGGTTCATAATTTCCCGTGCCACAAGTGCGGTCGAACACACGATGCATGCCCGCGCCTCGGACAGTACGGAGGTTGCCGGCCAAGTCTCGAAGGCCGTCGCCGCCATCGTCGACCTTGTTTGCAAGCCGGCAGGCACCTCCCGCCGCGGCGGGTTATATGTTGAGGCGAAGGCAGTGCAGTTGAAGACAGACGTAGCGACGTCCACGGTGGCACTCGACGCACAACTTGAGATGTACGAGGTTGATCTCGGCGCAGCGAACGAGCCTTGGTGTCGCGTGGTACTCGCGATCGATCGGAACCTCTCCGAGGGGCAAAGCGAACTCTGGTGGCCGCTGGCGGACCTCCCCGAGCCAACCGAGAGCTGCATCGTGCCCCGCGTTCCCCTTCGCCCATCAATCGACGAGTTGCGCGCCGTATGGTGTCCGCAGAAAGATGTCGATACGACGATTGCGTTCTAACTATATGAGCGATCATACGAAACCTATTCGCGTCACTTCGGGCGAAGACAGTCACTTGCGCGAAGGTGCGGGGCAAGGCGCCCCTCCGCGCAAACTCGTCTCTCGCACCCCGCATTCAACGTTGCTGCCATTACCAAGCGTCGCGAGCGAGTTCCTGACACCCGCTGACATCAAAGCGCGGTTGCCGATCCAGATAAGCCTGGATCGGATCCGCAACTTACTTCGCAAGAGCGGGCTGGCGCTTGAGCATCGCCGCCAACTGTTTCTAGAATCACACCGTTTCCCAGAGTTCCTGGAGTTATTCGCATGCTCAAACTCGTACCCCGGCACGTCAAAACCGCTTCAGGGCAACAGACGGTCTGGTATGTTAAAGGGGCGTGCCAGTTCACCGGGGAATACTTCCGCCACAGCACTCGCTGCCATCGCAAAATCGATGCGGAAGCGGTCCTGACCGCGATCGTTGACCGGCAGCGCCAGACCGCAGTGCTGGGCACCGCCGCTGGCCTTTCTACATTCAGCGAGGCTGTTGTTGAGTACCTCGCGAAGAGTGGCGAGCCTCGCTTCCTGACGGCACTTGTTACTGAGTTCGGCGAGACACCACTTCGGAACATTGAGGACACCGATCTTTCTAACGGCGCAGCAAAGGCTTACCCAAACGCTAAACCATCAACTTTGGTGCGGCAGTGGTACGGCCCTTTCCAGTCGGTCTGGAATGCGGCGGCGCGCGCCAAGATGGTGCGCGAAAGACGGTGGACCAAACCAACGGTAAAAAAGAGTCCAATCGATTATCCGACGGACGATTGGATGGAGAAAGTAATTGCCGCCTGCACGCGGCTCGAACAGCGCGCTGTTATCCTGTTCATGAGCTTTTCCGGCTTGCGGGCCTCCGAAGTGGTGAAGATCATGCATCGGCACTTCGATCGTGAAAACGGTACGATAGTGGCCCACAAAACCAAGACTGATGCCCGCAAGGTGTCTCTCCCACCATTCGTCCATCAGATTTTGCTGATGCTGCCAAAAGGGCGGCCAGATTCACGGCTTTTCGGCTACGCCTCGCGATTTTCGATAACGCGCATTCTCAAGCGCTCTTGCAAGCGAGCGAAAGTCGAATATTTCAGCCCCCACAAAACCGGCCGGCACGCCTTCTCAGCCCGCTTTCTGGCAGACGGCAATTCGTTGAAGGCTCTTATGGAAGCGGGTGGATGGAAGTCGGTGAGCGCCGTCATGCGCTACGCACATTTGGAGGCGACTACGGTCGCCGCTGCGGTGGCCGGTGTGTCTACGCCTTTGGCTCAATTGAATTTAGGAGGCACACTAACTGGCACAGTTAAGCGCTCTTCCTCTTGATCAACAGTTGCCAAAGTTAAAAATAGTGAGTGTTTCGATGGTGCTGCGAGAGAGGATTGAACTCTCGGCCTCTCCCTTACCAAGGGAGTGCTCTACCACTGAGCTACCGCAGCGTTGGGTTGTCGTGGCGTCGGCGACAGCCGCAAGAAGGTATCAGCGCACGACACGCCGGCACCCCATAGCCCACCCGCACCCGCCGCGCAACCGCCTTTATCGGCGCCGCTGTCTCAGCCACGGCACGCCAATTCACGGTCATCTGACAACACACATCCAATTGTCATCCTACCCCGTGTGCGTAGGATCCAGCGTGCCACCGTCTCAGGCTTGAATTTGGGGCGGTTTGGGTCATCGCGACATCCCCCAGGATAACAGCGGAGAGGTGGACGGATCGAGAATTGACCTGCCCGCCTGTGTCGCGTTGGCCACGCGTTACTGCGACTTCAGGATGTCAATCACCACATCGGCCATTTCCCGGCAATCGGCCTTGCCGCCCATGTCGCGGGTGCGCGTCTTGGTCTTGGCGAACAGCGTCTCGATGGCCGTCTCGATGGCCTTAGCCGCATCGTGATGGCCGAGGTGGTCCAACATCATGGCGCCCGACCAGATCTGGCCTATCGGGTTGGAAATGCCCTTGCCAGCGATATCGGGCGCGGACCCGTGCACCGGCTCGAACATCGAGGGGAATTCTCGCTCAGGATTGATATTGCCGCCGGGTGCGATGGCGATCGTGCCCGTCGTAGCCGGTCCGAGATCGGAGAGGATATCACCGAACAGGTTGGAGCCGACAATCACGTCAAACCAGTCGGGATTGCGCACCAGATGCGCAGTCAGAATGTCGATGTGGAACTGATTGGTCTTGACCTTCGGATACGACGCCGCCACGTCGGCGAAGCGTTCGTCCCAATAGGGCATCGAAATCGAGATGCCGTTGGATTTGGTGGCACTGGTCACTTCGCGCCGCTTGCGTTTCATAGCCAGTTCGAACGCGTAGCGCATGACGCGCTCGCAGCCCTTCTTGCTGAATACCGCCTGCTGGATCGCTGCTTCCTGATCGGTGCCTTCGAACATGCGCCCGCCGATCGAGGAATATTCGCCTTCGTTGTTCTCGCGCACGATCCAATAGTCGATGTCGCCGGGTTTGCGATCGGCGAGCGGCGACTTGACGCCTTCGAACAACCGTACCGGCCGCAAGTTGATATATTGCTGAAAGCCGCGCCGTATCGGGATCAACAATCCCCACAGCGAGACGTGGTCGGGCACGCCCGGAAATCCCACCGCGCCGAGGTAGATGGCGTCGCTGTCGCGGATGCGGTCGAGACCGTCGGAGGGCATCATCGCGCCCTTTTTCTTGAAGCGCTCGCAGTTCCAGTCGTGGCTGTCCCACTTGAATTCAATATCGAACTTGCGCCCGACGTGCTCAAGCACGCGGATGCCTTCGGGGACAACTTCATGGCCGATACCGTCACCCTCGATGACCGTGATGTGCAACTTTTCCGACTTGTCTTTTTTGGCTTTGGCCACGACGATATCCTTTGAGCCGATAGGGCGATACGGCGGCGAGAATGCTGCGGTCCCAAGCCGTTGCGCAAGCTCAGGCCCGCATGAAGCTTAATCCGCTGGGCAAGCGGTCGCCCGGCGAAGCACGATCTGGTTACTTCATGCTCTCGGCGGCTTTTGTGACAAACCGGCCGTCCCAGGTCTTGGACAGATCGATTTTTGCCGTCTTCAATTCGTCGTCGAACTTCTGCAGGAATTCGAGCGAGCGCTGTTGTATTTCCGGGCGAATGATACCGTCTTTTGAGTACGCATCGGCGACCGCCTTGACGGCATCGATGTAGAGCGCCTTGTCACCCAGCATGTATTCTTCCGGCATCTTGGCTGCGACCTGTTCCGGTGTCGCCTTATCGAGCCATTTGAGCGTCTTGTAGAGGGCGTTGACCAGCGCTTGCACGGTCGCCGGATTCTTTTCGATGAAGTCGCCCTTGGTGTAAAGCACTGCGGCCGACATCGGTCCGCCCAGCAGCTTGGTGACGCCTGCCGTCGTTGTCGTATCCGCGATCACGATCACGTCGCCATCCTTGACCAGCTTCGAGTTGGCCGGCTCCGTGTTCGATAGCGCATCGATTTCGCCTTTCTTGATGGCGGCGACCGGTGCCGAACCAAGGCCAACGCCGATGAACGACGCATCGTCAGGCTTGAGGCCGGCCTGCACCATCACATACTGCGCGATCATCTGCGTCGAGGAGCCGGGTGCGCTGACGCCGATTTTCATGCCTTTGAGATCGGCAGGTGTTTTGTAGGGTCGATCCTTGCGCACCATGATGTTGATCGCCGGATAGCGACCGAGCTCTATCACCGCGCGCACGTCCTGATTCTTGGATTGCATGCGGATGGTGTGCTCGTAGGCACCGGTGACAACATCGGCAGAGCCGCCGACCAGCGCCTGCAGCGCCTTTGCGCCGCCCGCGAAATCGTTGATCTCAACATCGAGCCCCTGCTCTTTGAAATAGCCGAGCTGCTCACACAGGGTAAGGGTAAGATAATACAGCGACGACTTACCGCCGACTCCCAGCTTGAGTTGCTTTTTCTCAGGTGCTTGGGCAAAAGCTGCCATTGTTCCCAGCAGAATGCCGGTGGTGACCATTGCGGCACGTATCAGCGGGCGCTTCATGAATTTCTCCTGTCGTAAATTGCGAGTGCGGGCTGCTTAGACCTGTTGGGATGCAGCAGGCGGTTTCCAGACCAATAGCCGGTTTTCGACCAGCGTGACCAGCCAATCCACCAGCAGCACGAATGCCGCCAGAATGGTCATGCCTGCAAACACCCCGGTAACGTCAAAGGTGCCTTCTGCCTGTTGGATGAGATAGCCGAGACCGGCTGCCGAACCGAGATACTCTCCAACCACAGCGCCGATGATCGCGAACCCCACCGACGTATGCAGCGACGAGAACATCCACGACAGCGCGCTCGGCCAATAGACGTGACGGAACAACTGACGCTCGCTCATTCCCAGCATACGCGCGTTGGCTAGGATGACCGGCGAAACCTCCCGCACACCCTGGTAGACATTGAAAAAGACGATGAAGAATACCAGTGTCACGCCAAGCGCCACTTTCGACCAGATGCCGAGGCCGAGCCACAGCATGAAAATCGGCGCGAGAACGACACGCGGCAGAGCGTTGAACATCTTGATGTAGGGATCAAAGACGGCGGCAACCAGCGGTCTGCGCGCGAACCAGAAGCCTAGCGCCACGCCGGCTATGGAGCCAATGGCGAATGCCAGCAAACCCTCGATCGAGGTGATTGCCAAGTGCTGCCAGATCGTCTTGCCGAAGCAGCTATTGTTTGTTTGCAGCATCGTCGCAATGTTGAATGGCTCAGCGCAGGTAGCAATCTTGACGGTGCCGTCGGTGAACATTTTGACGACACGCTGCGCGACGTCGAGTGGCGCGGAAAAAAAGAACGGGGGCAACAGATAGACGGGCTTGTTCTGGCCATCGAGCGAGATCGGTATCGTCGCGCCTACATGCCAGACGCCGAGCGCAACGACGGCAACCAGCGCCTGCAGCAGAAACAATTTCCAGCGTGCGATAGGCATCACCCGATTTCCCCGCCATAGGCTTTTATCACCTCTGAGCGCAGTTGGCCCCAGATCGCCTTGTGCAGTGCGTGAAAGCGCGGCTGCAGCCGCACTTCAGTCGCATCGCGGGGCCGCACGAGATCGATGGTGTGATCGCCGATGATCCGCGCTTCCGGCCCGGCGCTCATGATCACCACGCGATCGGCCAGCGCGATCGCCTCTTCCAGATCGTGAGTGACGAACAGCACAGCCTTCTTGTCGCCGGCCCACAAGTCGAGCAGGAGGTTACCCATGATCTGGCGGGTCTGCGCATCGAGAGGCCCGAAAGGCTCATCCATCAGTAAAATTTTCGGATTACGGATCAACACTTGTGCGAGCCCGACGCGCTTGCGCTGGCCACCTGACAATTGGTGTGCATAGCGATCGCCGAAACTCTTGAGCCCGACGCGACCGAGCCAGACTTGTGCCCGCTCGACAGCTTCAATGCGCGGTGTCCCGCCGATCTCAAGTGCGAGCGCGATGTTGTCCCGCGCTGTTTTCCACGGCATCAACGCGTCTTGTTGGAAAAGGTAACCAGCATGGCCGTTGAGGCCGGACAGCTGCATGCCGAAGATTTCAACATGGCCCGCAGCCGGCGCAAGCAAGCCTGCGGCACAATTGAGCAACGTCGACTTGCCACATCCGGTAGGCCCGACGATGGCCACGAATTCACTATTCGCTACATCCAGACTGGCATTCGAAACGGCCTTGAACACACCACCTTTTGGCTCCGGAAACGCAACATCGACATGCGATAGCCGCACGGCAGGTGCGGTCGGCTCTGTCTCGCTGGCCATTTCCCCAAATTCCTGTCGGTTGAGACCGATCATTTTCGGAACCCCGACAGTGCAGCGGTGCATCGTGGGCGTCAATCCTGCCGCAATCGACCAATCCTTAGCGGCCGCCAAGATGTGATATTATCAGATCAAGCAATTCATGCGGATAGTCGGTCGAGCCGAGCGCCCCCCGCTTGATGGCCTCTTGTTGATGCATCGACTTGGAGCCATCCGCCGAATACAGAATGTAAGGCACGGCGCTGCCAGTTGCTCGAATAGCTTCCAACAAATTATAGCCCGCGAGTTTTTCGCCACCGCGCCCCATATCAGAAACGACCAGATCGTAGGGGTGCGCCTTGAGCGCGGCCAATCCGGCGGCGGTGCTTTCGACCTGTTCGACGACAAGGCCGATCATCCGCAATGCAGTGACTTCATTCTGATTGTTCGACGGATTATCGTCGACCCACAGAATGGCCTTGCCGATCAGGTTGGCCTGCTCGTCCGGAGTGAAGGCGCGGCTGATGATGGCATTGAGCTTGGCAAGGTCGGCCGTCGGTTGGGAACGCTCGCCGGGCTTGCGGTTGATGTCCTTGAAGGCACGCTCGCGCGTCGCACGGCTCATGACGACGGCGACTTCTTTCTGGCGCGCCAGTGTCACGTTCATGCCGAACAGCGAGAGGCCGGTGATCCAGCCTTTTGACCAAGCCAACGTTAGAAACGTGAACGACGCCAGCCAGCCGAGCAAACTAACAACGGAACTCGCCATCTGCACCGCGTCGAAAAACGGTTTGTGGGCGTGAAAAAAGTCAATAACAACTTGCAACGCACGCCCCCTCGCGCCGATCCTTATTCCCTCAGCTCCGCTTCTTCGGCGCGATCAGATCGGTGATAGTTCCTTCGTACATTTCAGCAGCCATTGCCACCGTTTCAGACAAAGTCGGATGCGGATGAATTGTCAGTCCGATATCGCTCGCATCGGCGCCCATTTCAATCGCCAGCCCGACTTCGGCGATGAGATCGCCCGCATTAGGGCCAACAATGCCTGCGCCGATGATGCGGTGGGTGTCTTCGTCGATCAATATTTTTGTCACGCCTTCATCGCGGCCGAGCGCCAGCGAACGCCCTGAGGCGGCCCAAGGGAACGCACCCTTGCCGACCTTGATGCCCTTTGCTTTGGCTTCGGTCTCCGTCAGGCCTACCCAGGCGATCTCGGGGTCTGTGTAGGCCACCGACGGGATGACCTTGGCGTCGAACACACTCTTTAACCCTGAGGCCACCTCGGCAGCTACCCGTGCTTCGTGCGTCGCTTTGTGGGCCAGCATCGGTTGCCCCACAACGTCACCAACAGCGAAAATATGCGGCACGTTGGTACGCATCTGCTTATCGACGGCGATAAACCCGCGTTGGTCGACCGTGACGCCAGCGGTCTCTGCTGCGATCATCTTGCCGTTCGGCTTGCGGCCGACGGCAACGAGCACCATGTCAAACTGATCAGTGGTCGCGCCTTCCGGCCCTTCGAAGGCAACCGCTAAACCCTCCGGCAGCGCTTCGACGCCGGTGACTTTGGTCTTGAGGCGAATCTTCTCATAACGTTTTTCAATGCGCTTCATCAGCGGCGCGACGATATCCTTGTCGGCGCCGGGAATGATCTGGTCCATCAGTTCGACCACTGTCACTTTGGATCCAAGTGCGTGATAGACCGTGGCCATCTCCAGCCCGATGATTCCGCCGCCGAGCACCAGCAGGCGCTTCGGAACCGATTTCAATTCGAGCGCACCCGTGCTGTCGATGACGCGCGGATCATGGTGCGGAATGAACGGCAACGTCACCGGCTCCGAGCCGGCGGCGATGATCGCGTTATCGAAGGAAACCGTCGCGCGCTTGCCGTCAACCGCTGTAACGGTGAGAGTGTGTGGTCCCGTGAACGCGCCGACCCCGGTTAAGACGGTAACCTTGCGCGCTTTTGCCAGACCAGCGAGCCCGCCGACCAGCTTCTTGACGACACTGTCTTTCCAGCTGCGCAGCGCGCCGATATCAATCTCGGGTTTGGCAAAGCGGATGCCGTGGCTGCTCATGTCCTGAGTTTCGTCGATCACTTTCGCCGCGTGCAGCAGCGCCTTTGACGGGATGCAACCGACATTCAGGCAAACGCCGCCCAGCATCGGCCAGCGCTCGACCAGCACCACTTTTTTGCCGAGATCGGCAGCGCGGAACGCCGCCGTGTAGCCGCCTGGACCAGCACCGAGCACGAGCACTTCGGCGTGCACGTCGCCGCCCGTTGTCGGGGCGCGCGCGGGTGCGGCAGCAGCGGCTGCTTTGCTACCGGTCGCTGCAGCCGACGGGACAGCACCTGCAGCATCAGCCCACGTCGCGATGACGCTGCCCATCGACACCTTGTCGCCAACCTTGACCCGAAGCTCTCCGATCACGCCGGCACGCGGCGCCGGTACATCCAAAGTTGCCTTATCGCTCTCCAACGTAACGAGCGGATCATCGGCCGCGACTGCCTGTCCTGCCTTCACGTGCACCTCGATCACCGGGATACCCTTGAAATCGCCGATGTCCGGAACTTTGATTTCGGTCGTCATGATGGGCTCGTTCTTATTGATTGATCTTAGTAGCAGCAGGATGGGGCTAGCGTTCCCGCGCGATCCAGCTTTGCCGGTGCATGGCCATGTCGGGCCGCGCGACGGCATGACCCCGTCTCCGTCCAGGCGCGACGGCTGCCTACAAGATCAACCGTCTCAGATCCTCGAGGGCGTCGGCCAATTGGTGCGTGAAACGCGCCGCGGCAGCACCATCGATCACGCGATGATCGTAAGAAAGGCACAACGGCAACATCAGGCGCGGCCTGAATTCTTTGCCATCCCACACCGGTGCCATCTTGGCCCGCGCCACACCCAGGATGGCCACCTCCGGTGCATTCACGATCGGGGTGAAGGCCACCCCGCCGATGCCGCCAAGCGACGAAATCGTGAAGCTGGCGCCCTGCATTTCAGTGGCGGCGAGCTTACCCAATCGCGCCTTTTCCGAAATCTCACCCAATTCGTGCGAAATCTCGAGAATGCCTTTGCGATCGACGTCCTTCAATACCGGCACGACGAGGCCGTCCGGTGTGTCGACTGCGACGCCGATATTATAATATTTCTTCAGGATCAGAGCGTCCTTGCCCGGCGACAGCGACGAGTTGAAATCTGGAAACAGCTTGAGCGTAGCCACCGATGCTTTCATCAGGAACGGCAACATCGAAACGCGGAACGCTCCCTTCTTGTCGACTTTGGCCGCTGCGTCGAGTTCCTTGCGATATTTCTCGATCTCAGTGATGTCGGCTTCGTCTGTGTGGGTGACGTGCGGGATATTGAGCCAAGACCTGTGCAAGTGCGGGCCCGACAACCTCTTGATGCGTGATAGCGGCTTGGTCTCCACCGGCCCGAATTTGGAAAAATCGATCGCCGGAATTTCCGGGATGCCGCTACCGCCCGAGACGCCGCCCGAGACTCCGCCGCCCAACAATTTCTTGACGTCTTCCTTGGTGATGCGGCCCTTCTCGCCAGAGCCCTTGATCGTGCTGAGATCGATGTCCAGTTCGCGCGCCAGCCTGCGGACTGAGGGGCTGGCATGAGCATTTCCGTAATCGATCGGGGCCGGCAAGAAGCGCTGCGAAGCGTCGGCAGCCCCAGTACCAATTCCCGACGCTGCTGTGGCTGGCGCCACTGACACAGAGGCCGCGGGTTTGGCGGCCGACTGGCTGCCAGATGCCGGAGTAGCGCCGTTTGAGCCTTGCCCTTCGAGGCGAACGATCGCAGTCCCCATTGATACCTTGTCGCCGACCTTGACGAGGATCTCGGCGATTTTTCCTTCACTCGGCGATGGCACTTCCATCGTCGCCTTGTCGCTTTCCAGCGACATCAGAGGATCGTCAATTTTTACAACGTCGCCCGGCTTGACCAGGATTTCGATAACCGGAATATTCTTGAAGTCACCAATGTCCGGGACCTTGATTTCAGTCGATGCCATGGGGGTCTCGCGTGACAGATGCTTGCGGATTTCCGTAGTTTTCATCAAATTGCTTAACGTGTCTATTTCCAAATCCAATTGTCGTGAATGAGGAATTGAGTGATCAGGCTTCCATCCGCCATTTAAAGGATAGTAATAGATAGACTGCGGCAGGGGCCAACCTTCCGCAAGTCTGCAGTTCAGCCCGTAGTGTGGGCTTTACCAACTAACTCGGCAACTGTCAGCGCGGCAGGTCGCTGCGATTGTCTTTTGACAACGCTTTATCGATGGCATGCGCCGCTTGACGACCTTCGCGAATTGCCCATACGACCAGCGATTGTCCCCGCCGCATATCGCCGGCGACGTAAACTTTCGGACGGGACGTGGCGTAGGCGCGATCGTCAGCCTTTACGTTGCCACGATTATCGAGATCGAGCCCCAATTGCGCGATAACGTCGTCTTGTACCGGCGCCACGAAGCCCATCGCCAGCAGCACCATATCGGCGGGCAGCGTGAACTCGCTGTCGGGGATTTCTTTGAACTTATCGTCGATCCTGGCGCAGATCAGGCTGGTGACGTGGCCGCCTTTGCCTTCGAAGCGCTTGGTCGTCACGGCGAAATCACGCTTGGCGCCTTCGGCCTGCGACGACGACGTGCGCATCTTGAGTGGCCAATGCGGCCAACTCAGCAGTTTGTTTTCCTTTTCCGGTGGCGCTGGCATGATTTCCAATTGCGTCACCGAAGTCGCCCCTTGGCGTAGAGATGTGCCGATGCAGTCTGAGCCCGTGTCGCCGCCACCGATGACGACCACGTGCTTGTCTTTGGCCAACTCTTCCGTGCCGAGGCCGAGCGCCTCCTTGGCGACGCGTCGGTTCTGCTGCGGCAGGAAATGCATCGCATAGTGAATGCCGCGCAGGTCGCGCCCGGGTACCGTAAGATCGCGCGGCTTCTCGGCGCCGCCCGCCAGCAGCACGGCGTCATATTTGGCCTGAAGGTCTTCGATTTTATGCGTCGCGCCGACATGGGCATTGCAGACGAAGGTGACGCCCTCAGCTTCCATCTGCTTGACGCGGCGCTCGATGACGCTCTTTTCCATCTTAAAGTCGGGAATGCCGTAGACCATCAACCCTCCCGGCCGCGCGCTCTTCTCATATACGGTGACGGCGTGGCCCGCGCGCGCGAGCTGTTGTGCTGCGGCCATGCCGGCCGGACCCGAACCAACGATGGCAACTATCTTGCCTGACTTCTTGCCGGGCGGCTGCGGCACGATCCAGCCTTCCTCCCAACCCTTGTCGACGATGGCGCACTCGATTGTCTTGATGGCCACCGGGTTATCGTCGAGATTAAGCGTGCACGAGGCTTCGCACGGCGCGGGGCAGATGCGACCGGTCACCTCGGGGAAGTTGTTGGTGGAGTGCAGGTTATCGAGCGCCTGCCGCCAGTGGCCGTTATAGACGAGGTCGTTCCAGTCGGGGATCTGGTTGTTGACCGGGCAGCCGTTGTGACAATAGGGGATGCCGCAATCCATGCAGCGTGCGGCCTGGATTTTTGTGTCCTTCTCACCAAGCGGTACAACGAATTCGCCCCACGTCTTGACGCGCTTTTCCACTGGCTCATACGGCCGCTCGGCGCGCTGAAATTCCATGAAACCTGTAATCTTGCCCATCGTGGAGTCTCTTTTCGAACGTAAGCGTCGCACGGAAGTCCGTTGTATCAGGCCAATTTCAATTGCCGCTCTGATGCCGCAATCCATTTTCGCACGTGCGGCCGGCCATCAAGATCGAACCCGCCTTCATGCGCGACGCGCGTATAGGCGAGCAAGGCGATGTCGGCAATGGTGAGAATGTCACCGACGAGAAACGGGCTCCGCGCAAGATGATCATTCATTAGGTCGAGAGCCTGCTCGCCGCGTTCGACCCGCACGGGATCACGAGTTTCCTTAGGTTGCTTCTTGTAGAGCAAGTGGAACCGGCAGACGGCAATATACGGCTCGTGGCTGTACTGCTCCCAGAACAGCCACTCGTCGACCTTGGCTTGCGTCCATGGATCGTCGGGCAGCAGCACCGTGCCGCGCGCAAGGTAGCGGATAATCGCGTTCGACTGGGCGAGCGTGCGGCCATCGTCCAGTTCAATCACGGGGATTTGCCCCATGATGCTCTTCTTCAAGAACTCCGGGGTTTTTGTCTCGTTATCCAGTGCACTGATAAAGACCCAAGTATATGGCATCCTCAGGAAGTCGGTTGTAAACTTAATCTTCAGGCAATTGCCAGAAGTGGTGTCGCCGTAGATCTTCATCCCCGCCCCTCCGGCCCCGCGTAGGCGCGCTCGACTTTGCAGACGCGCATTTCGTAGTGGCTGTACCAGCGCTCTTTGCCGATCTTCTGGGCGACCATATGCTGGCCATGGGCCTTCCAGGCCCGGATCGACGCTTCGTCTTTGTAATAGACGACCGTCACGCCGAAGCCGTCTGCACCGCGCACGCTCTCGCGTCCGAGATAGCCCGGTTGCTCGACGGAGAGCTTGGCGATGAGTTCCATCATCGCATCATATCCGTTGTCGCCCTCGGTACGCTTCGACGTGAAGATGACTGCGTAATAAGGCGGCTCGGGTGTTACAGCAAATCCAGGTTCAGCCATCTTGTCACTCCGCAGCCCTTGCCTTGGGTTTGCTCTTCGCTTTCCGCACGCCGATGTCGATACGGTCGGCGCTGGTGCTGTCGGCATCCTGGTGCTTGGCCATTTCAGCCAGCGCGCGCTTGTATTCCACCGGCATCACCTTGCGGAACTTCGTCTGCCATGCCGGCCAGTCGGCGAGTATGGTTTTCGCCTTCACCGAGTTGGTGTAGCGCGCATGTCTCGTGATGAGCGCGTGTAGGCGTTGAGCATCCTGGCCGGTCAGGTTCTGCATCACGTCGACCAAGCCGTGACCTGCGAGATCGCCACCCTGGTTGGCGAGCTTGCGCATCACTTCTTCTTCGGCGGCGACCGGTTCCAACTCGACCATCGACAGATTGCACTTGGCGTCGAAGTCGCCGGCTTCATCCAGCACATAGGCTATACCGCCGCTCATGCCGGCGGCAAAATTGCGCCCTGTCGGCCCAAGCACGACGACGACACCGCCAGTCATGTATTCGCAGCCATGATCGCCCGTGCCTTCGACAACCGCGACGGCGCCAGAGTTGCGCACCGCGAAGCGCTCACCGGCGATGCCGCGCAGATAAGCTTCGCCCAGGATCGCGCCATAGAGCACCGTATTGCCTGCGATCATGCTCTCTTCAGGCACGATACCGCTTTGCGGATCAGGCCGCACAATCAGCTTGCCGCCAGAAAGACCCTTGCCGACGTAGTCGTTGGCCTCACCGATCAGGTCGAGGGTCACGCCGCCTGCCAGCCAGGCGCCGAACGATTGGCCGGCAATGCCTTTGAGGGTAACGTGAATGGTGTCTTCGGCGAGACCCGCGTGCCCATAGCGGCGCGCGACTTCACCCGACAGCATCGCCCCTGTCGCACGATCGCGGTTGGAGATCGTGTGTTCGAGCTTGACTGGTGTCTTCTTTTCAAGCGCCGCTTTGGCACCCTTGAGCAACTGCTGGTCGAGAACCCTTTCGAGCGCATGGTTCTGCCGTTCGGAATGATGGATGCCGACAGATGCAGGCACGTCAGGCCGCTCAAACAGACCGGAGAAATCCAATCCGCGGCTCTTCCAGTGTCCAATCGCGCTTTCAGTGTCGAGGGTGTCGGACTGGCCGACCATCTCGTCGAACGTCGCAAAGCCAAGCTCGGCCATGATCTCCCGCACCTCTTCGGCGATGAAGAAGAAAAAGTTGATGACGTGCTCGGGCTGGCCTTTGAACTTCTTGCGCAGTTCCGGGTCCTGTGTCGCAACACCGACCGGGCAGGTATTGAGATGACACTTGCGCATCATGATGCAGCCGGCAGCGATCAGTGGCGCAGTCGCGAAGCCGAATTCGTCAGCTCCAAGAAGCGCGCCGATCACCACGTCGCGGCCCGTACGTACGCCGCCATCCACCTGCACCGCGATACGCGAGCGTAGCCGATTTACCACCAGCGTCTGATGTGTTTCGGCCAATCCGATTTCCCACGGACTGCCGGCGTGTTTGATGGAGGTCAGTGGCGACGCGCCCGTGCCGCCCTCGAAGCCGGAGATGGTGACGTGATCGGCGCGCGCCTTGGCGACGCCCGCCGCGACGGTGCCGACCCCCACTTCAGAAACCAGTTTCACGGACACATCAGCTTTTGGATTGACGTTCTTGAGATCGAAGATCAGCTGCGCCAGATCCTCGATCGAATAGATGTCATGATGCGGCGGCGGCGAAATTAGCCCCACGCCGGGCGTCGAGTGCCTGACCTTTGCGATCGTCGCGTCGACCTTGTGGCCGGGCAACTGTCCGCCTTCGCCGGGCTTGGCGCCCTGCGCCATCTTGATCTGCATCATATCGGAGTTGACGAGATACTCGGTCGTGACGCCGAAACGGCCCGACGCCACCTGCTTGATGGCCGAACGCATGCTGTCGCCGTTTTTCATCGGAACGTAACGATCGCTTTCTTCGCCACCTTCGCCGGTGTTGGACTTGCCACCGATGCGGTTCATGGCAATGGCCAGCGTGGTGTGCGCCTCCCGGCTGATCGAGCCGTAGCTCATTGCGCCGGTGGCAAACCGCTTGACGATTTGTTCGGTCGCTTCGACCTGTTCGAGCGGGATCGCAGTGCGACCCATCTCACTCGCAGACTTAATGCGGAACAGGCCACGCAGCGTCATCAGCTGCTCCGACTGATCGTTGACGCCCCTGGCGTAATCGCGCCACTTTTGCGGGATCTTGCCCGCCATGGCCGCCTTTACATCAGTTCCACGCACTGCGTGCTGCAAGTCGGCCACCGTCTGCGGCCGCCACATGTGCGCTTCGCCGCGCGTGCGATAAGCGTACTCACCACCGACCTCAAGCTGGGTTTCCAGATGCGGTACCGCCGCGAAGGCCTGCCGATGGCGCTCAACTGTTTCGCGCGCGATCTGAATGAGCCCCACGCCTTCCACTTGGCTGTGTGTGCCGGTAAAATAGCGCTTCACGAACGACGTCTTGAGGCCAACGGCGTCGAAAATCTGCGCGCCGCAATAGCTTTGATAGGTCGAAATGCCCATTTTCGACATCACCTTCAGCAGGCTCTTGTCGACGGCCTTGATATAGCGCTTCTGCGCCTCCTTGAGCGTCAGTTTTTCGTCGAGTTCGGGCAGCAGCTGTTCCAGTGTCTCGAACGCCAGATACGGATTGATGGCTTCGGCGCCGTAACCGGCAAGGGTGGCGAACTGATGCACCTCGTGCGCCTCGCCGGTTTCCACGACCAGTCCGACGGAGGTGCGCAAGCCCTGCTTTATCAAATGATGATGCACGGCGCTCGTTGCCAGCAGTGACGGAATCGGCACGCTGTCCGGTCCGCACAGGCGATCGGACAGGATAATGATGTTGTAGTCCTTGGAACGGACGGCTTCTTCCGCTTCGGCGCAGACGACATCGAGCGCCCAGCTCATGCCGCGCGCGCCTTTTGACGCGGGGTAGGTAATGTCGATAGTGATCGACGAGAACTCGTTATCCTTTACTGACCCGATTTGCCTAATGCGCTCGAGATCGTCGTTGGTCAGGATCGGTTGGTAGATTTCCAGCCGCTTTTGCTTGGACGTGCCTTCAAGGTCGAGCAGGTTCGGCCTCGGCCCGATGAAGGTCACGAGGCTCATGACGATCTCTTCACGGATCGGATCGATCGGCGGGTTGGTCACTTGCGCGAAGTTCTGCTTGAAGTAGGTGTGCAGCAACTTCGACTTCGAAGACAGCACTGAGACTGGAGTATCCGTACCCATCGAGCCCACGGCTTCCTGCCCTGTGCTGGCCATCGGCGCCATCAGGAACTTCAGGCTTTCCTGCGTGTAGCCGAAGGCTTGCTGCAGATCGAGCAGCGCGACGTTGGAATGCTTCTTGGTCGCCTTCTTAGGCAACGGCAGGTCACCGACTTGGATTTGCGTGCTCTGCAGCCATTGCTCGTAGGGGTGGGCGTCGGCAATTTCGCGCTTCAGTTCATCATCGGAGACGATGCGGCCCTTCTCAAGGTCGATCAGCAGCATCTTGCCCGGCTGCAGGCGCCACTTCCTGGCGATGTTGCTTTCGGCGACCGGAAGTACGCCACTCTCCGACGACATGATCACGATGTCGTCCTTGGTGACGAGATAGCGCGCCGGACGCAGGCCGTTACGGTCCAGCGTCGCACCGATTTGGCGGCCGTCGGTGAATGCCATCGCCGCCGGGCCGTCCCACGGCTCCATCAGGCAGGCGTGATACTCGTAGAAGGCACGGCGCTTCTGGTCCATCAAAGGGTTGCCGGCCCATGCCTCTGGAATCAGCATCATGGCGGCGTGCGCCAAGCTGTAGCCGCCCATGGTCAGGAACTCGAGTGCGTTGTCGAAACACGCGGTATCGCTCTGGCCTTCGTAGGAGATCGGCCAAAGCTTGGAGATGTCGTCGCCCCATAGTGGTGATGAAACGGATGCCTGTCGCGCCGCCATCCAGTTGACGTTGCCGCGCAGCGTGTTGATCTCGCCGTTGTGGGCGACCATGCGATAGGGATGGGCCAACTTCCACGACGGGAAGGTGTTGGTTGAGAAGCGTTGATGCACCAGCGCCATCGACGACGACACGCGCACGTCGGACAGGTCGTTATAGTAAGCCTTCACTTGGTACGAAAGAAACATGCCCTTATAGACCAGCGTGCGCGACGACAGCGACACCGTATAGTGGCCGATGTCGCGCCCCTTGTAGGCGTCATAGATGGCGTTCGAGACGACCTTACGGATGAGGAACAGCTTGCGCTCGAATTCCTCCTGGTCGTGCATGCCCTTCGGGCGGCCGACGAAAATCTGACGATGCACGGGTTCCGTCGCGCGCACCATGGCTGACAGCGAGGCATTATCAACCGGCACCGTGCGCCAACCGAGAAACTCAAGGCCTTCCTGCCGAATCAGGCGTGCCCACACACGCTCGCAGTGGGCGCGCAGACGCTCATCCTGGGGCATGAACAATTGTCCCACGGCGTAATGCCCGGACGCCGGTAGCTTGATTTTCAGCGCGCCGCAGGCCTCGACCAGGAACGCGTGCGGGATCTGAATAAGAATGCCCGCACCGTCACCAGCAAGCGGATCAGCACCTGTCGCGCCGCGATGTTCAAGATTTTCCAAAATCGCCAGTGCATCAGCGATGATCTGGTGCGACGCGCGCCCCTTCAGGTCAGCGATGAAGCCGACCCCGCATGCGTCGATTTCCCTGGCGGGATCAAAGAGGCCTTGTTTCCGCGGCGGCGTCATCGGCAAACCCGCAGGAGACGCGGTCAGATCAACCATCGGGAGTTCGAAGTTGAGCGAAATCTGTTCGGGCATTGGAAAAGGCCTCGGATCGTCACGAAGAGCGGGTGTCGGCGCGGAACTGAGTAAGCCACTTACGTCTTGCTTTTGTATCCAAATCCGGCTGCGCGTTTTGGCACAACCCAGTTGACCTGAACAGCTTTGACCGGAGCAGCAGAGACGAAATGTCCGGCACACCAAATGCCAGCGATTCCATCGAGCCGGGGCCCAGATAACCTAATCGGCCTGGGAGAGGCGCCTCGCGCAATCGCCAGCGGCTGCCGGAGGCGGCCGGAGGAATTTCATGTCGATCGGGCACCGGGTCAGTCGCTCACTACACAATCGGCATGTAGGCGTCCTGAAATCCATACGGAACGTCGGTCGTACAATAAGGTCAATATAGCTGACCTAAATTTCGGTCAAGACATTATTCTTCCAGTCGAGCAATTTCCGCGCAACATTGTAATCTCATCGGTTTGCATGCGAAGCCCCTGCGTTTGGACACCGATCTTCATAATAACAATGGTCGCATCACAGTTCGGGTTTTGCGCGGATCTACTTGGGCGGCAATCAACGCAAGGGTGAATCTGGACCAAACCATGAAGGCAGAGCTTACGGAAATTGAGGCGGCAGCAGTACGCGGCTGGCCAGCCCTGAAGACCGTATCGATCGACGGTTGGTTGTGGCGGCATACCTCGGGTGGCTCGGTACGAGCTAATTCGGTGGCGACACTAACTTTTTCGGGCCAAGATATCGGGGCGGCGATCAACACGGTCGAAGCGCAGGCGCGGCGACATGCGGTTCCCGCCTGTTTTACAATTACCAATGTTTCGTTGCCCCCTGATCTCGATGTCCGGCTCGCTGACCGTGGCTACGCTCGGGGCGGCGATCATGTGACGATGGCGAAGCCTGTCGATGTCGGGGCCCAACTGCCAACCTCCGTGAGCGTGACTGAGACGCCAAGTGCCCACTGGCTGGCCGTCTATCTGTCCGGACTTTCCCCCGATCGCCGAACGATCGCGCCTCGCATTATCGAACGTCTCCCGCCGACAGCACGCTTTCTATCGACACTCGCGGATGGCGTCACAATTTCCAGTGGCCTGACGATTGCCGACGGCGCGGTGGCATCGGTGCAATGTATGGCGACCGTGCCTGGGCCTGGCACGCGACGAAAGGGAGGCGCCTCGCGTATCCTGCAGGCGATCGACAAGCTGGCTGCACAGGCGGGCTGTAGCACCCTTTATCTGCAAACCAGCGCTGACAACGACGGTGCTATCGCCCTTTATCGTCGGGCAGGATTTGAAATCTTCGGGCACTATCATACTCGCACAAAATTTGTTTAAATTGTTTTGCTTAACATAGGTGCTCAGGCCAAAGTGCGGTCAAAAGTTCGTGTCAGCGGCCACACCTGGACAGTGAATTGACAAGCGATAACGCGAAAATGGCGAAAGTACCTCAATCCGACCTTCACGACGTCGATTGGTCGCAAATTCCGCCACCCGTGGACGATGGGGCGGCGCAGCACCTGACAGGGATGCGATTGCCGGATATCGCGTTGCCCGCAACTTCGGGCGACACCGTCTCATTGGTTGGGCTGCCAGGGCGTACGGTGCTCTATGCGTATCCCCGCACGGGCCTACCGGGCGAAATCAGTCCGGTCGATGACTGGGATAACATCCCGGGTGCTCGTGGATGCACGCCGCAGTCCTGCGCATTTCGTGACCATTTCACAGAACTGCGTGCAGCAGGCGTTGCCCAAGTTTTCGGGGTTTCGACGCAAACTACGGACTATCAGCGCGAAATGGCCGAGCGACTACATTTGCCGTTCGCGGTGCTGTCGGATGCCGGCATAGCGCTAACGCGAGCCTTGCGACTGCCCACGATGCAGGTGGCCGACATGGTACTTCTGAAGCGCCTGGCCATGATCATCGACGACGGCGTCATCAGCCAGGTTTTTTATCCCGTTTTTCCACCAGACCGGAACGCTGGTGAAGTGCTGACGTGGCTTCAAGTGAACCCGCGGCGCGCGGCCAGTTCGCAGCGAATGGTGTCATCATGACATGGTCGATCGTTGCATATGACCCGGCGACTAGTGCATTTGGTGTGACAGTCGCGACGCGGGCATTTGCCGTAGGGGCGAGTTGCCCGTTCGTCCGTGCTGGAGTGGGTGCGGTGTCCACGCAATCGATCACCAACCGCTACCTCGGGCCCGCTATTCTTGACGGTCTGGCGCGTGGATTGTCCCCCGCCGCTGCGATCGAGGGAGCGCTTGTTGGTGACGACGGGCTGCATCTCCGCCAAGTGCATGCCATCGACTGCAGGGGGCGGAGCGCTGCGTGGACGGGCAAGCATTGCGTGGAGTGGTGCGGCGACCGGCCGGGGCAGAACGTTCATATAACCGGCAATATGTTGGCCGGGGCGGCGACACTCGATAAAACCTTGATAGCTTTTGAGGCTAACGCCACCTTGCCGCTACCGGAGCGCATGATGCTGGCAATTGAGGCAGGCGAGTTGGCGGGCGGCGACAAGCGCGGACGGCAGTCAGCGGCAATGATAATGACAACAACGGAAGATTTTCCTGATCTCAACATACGTGTCGACGATGCGCCAATGCCGCTACAGGAGCTGCGGCGACTGCTTGAACTCTGGCGCGTATCATGGCCCGCGCGGCACGCAATGTCACCTTCCAAGGCACGACCATCGGGGATCACAGATATTGACGCCATCGAAGCTGGATGGCGGGCGCAGGGATTGGAGTTGCAGTTAAGGCGTTAGAATGGCTGCCGCAGTCGCAGTCGCAGTCGCAGAATAGAACAGGTAGGCTTAACTAAATTTTATTCACATGAGTGCTTCGCGCGAACTCTATTAATTCAATTTAAAATTGCCGGGCGCAAACCCCATTGCCGTATTCAATACTCCGAAAGGCGTAAGTGTGACAGATTTAGGTCGCACCCTAAGCCTTGCTCGCACAGAAACTGTGCCGTACCATTGAATACGTTTCGCGCATATTAACCTGATAGTTACACGAACCCTTTAACCAATAAACTGAAGTTAAGTAATGCTCCTGCGTGCCCTTCGGATTGCCCAAAATTTTGCTGCAAGCCCGGCAAAAATTGCCTGGCTGCAAGGCCGTTTGGCCTGGAAGGCGTTTGCCGTAGAACTGCGTCACCAGGATACCATCAACCGCCGCTTCGATAAAATCTACGGGACGGATACAGCGGATGAGGTCGCATTATCGGCTTTAGGTATCCCGGGCAGAGAGGCCGAACGCGGCAATTTGATTTATCGGCCGCTTTGGGAAAAAAATTTCCATTCAACAATAACACGATTTCACGAAACGCTGGGAAATCGACTTAACTCTTACTCCTTCGTCGACATCGGATCCGGCAAAGGAAAATTGCTACTACTCGCGTCGCTTTACCCTTTCAAACGGGTCAGGGGAATTGAATATGCGACAGGCCTGCATAAAATCGCTGAGAAAAATATTTCCTGTTTCAGAAATGTAAATCAGCGGTGTCACGACATCGCGGCGATTCTAGGCGACGCCTTGAATTACAAACTGCCGCCGGGTCCTGTCGTGGCCATGATGTTCAATGCGTTCGACATCAAAACCACGGCCAAAGTGTTGACGACGCTGGTCGATCAGCGACCGCCTGGGATGGGAGCGTGCTTCATTATCTACGAAAATGTGCGCAGAACGAGCGAGATCGGCACGGCGTTTGATGTGCCCCTACCTTGGGAAACTTTGGAAAGAACGCGTAACCGCATTATCGTTGGAAATGCCGAGGCGGTGCGAGAATGGAGGAGAGAGTTTTCCGACATTTGTGTCGTCGACTTATGTGCCGACGCGGATCCCCTGAAGGTATCAGCACATCGACAAATTGAAGCGGCCAATGCGGTATCGCAACAGGTCCGAAAATGAATAAAACCGAAGTTGCGGTAGTTGGCGCTGGCCCCTATGGATTGTCTATCGCGGCGACGCTGGCAACAAAGCGCATCAATCATGTCGTTTTCGGTACCCCTATGCAATTCTGGGCCGAGACGATGCCACCCAATATGGCCCTAAAGACCAGTTGGGCGACAGCTGGCTTTACCGATCCGAGCGCACCCTATTCTCTCATCGATCATGCCGTCGAGGCCGGCTTACCGCATGACGAGAGTGTGCCGATACGGCTGGAAAATTTTGTAGCTTACGGACGAGAATTTCAACGACGGTCTGTGCCCACGCTGAACCGCAACCACGTTGCGGAGATCAGAAAGCTGGACAAATCCTTCCTGCTGTCTACCGAAGATGGCGGCATGACCGAGGCGCGCCGTGTTGTCGTGGCGACAGGGATCGGCGAACACAGGTTCATTCCAGAGCAACTGAGATCATTGCCCGCGCAATTCCTTTCGCACAGCGCAACGTGTGGACCGTTTGAGCGTTTCGAGGGAAAAGACGTGATCGTCATTGGGGGTGGTGCGTCGGCGATCGATACGGCAGCCGCGCTGAGACAATTCGGTGCGCATCCCACGGTCGTCGCGCGCCGCAAGCAGGTGCGGTATCAATCGCCAGGCAATGTAAAACGATCCCTCATCGATCGGATCAGAGCACCGGATACCAAACTCGGCCCAGGTTGGCGCGCACTGGCTGTGACAACGATGCCAAGCCTTTTTCATGCCATGCCGGCCCGCTTCCGGATCATGGTTGTACGCCGCTTTCTTGGGCCCGCGGCCAGCTGGCCGGCGCGACAATTCGTCGAAGGACATGTGCCATTCGTCCTTGGGGCACACGTGATTGGCGCTGAAATATCTAGCGATAAGGTAGTGGTCGACCTTTCTGTCGACGGCGCCATGCATCAGCTTTCTGCAGACCATGTCATCGCTGCTACGGGATATCGCGTGGAAATAGCGCGATACTCACTGCTGGCGACAAAACTTCGCGAACAACTGGCACTGGAGGATGGCTCCCCGGCGTTGAGCAGCAAATTCGAGTCGTCGGTGCCAGGCCTTTTCTTTGCAGGCACCGTGGCAGCCAACGCATTCGGCCCAATGTTTCGCTTCGTGTCCGGATCGGCATACGCTGCAGACAAAATAGCGGGGCATATCGCATCAGAACTAAATAGCGCGAAAGGGTCCGAACGCCTGCCAGTTCGTAAAATCGCGACCGGTCCCGCCGGAAAAAGCGCGTGAGCGCCAAACAATGACGTCGCACCGGAGAGTGTTATATCTCGCCCTGACCAATGATGTTGGCGCCAATCGCGTCGTCGGTGCGATGGCGAACGCAGGACTTGATTGTGCCGTTCTCAGTCCGCCTGATTTTTATTCAGCACGCTCGGGCATGATTTCGCGCCATTTCCCGTTGCCCCGGCAGCGGGGCTTATGGCTAGCGATGCTTGCTGTGACGGGAGCGTTGGAACGCACAATTGCCGATTGGGCGCCGGACTGGATTGTTCCGCTCGACGACATGGCATCATGGCAATTGCGCAGCCTGGTCGTCGGGCGTCGCGCAAGCGCTGCGTTGCACCGGTTGATCGTGCGCTCGTTGGGGTCCGAGCATGGCTATTGCGCCGCACTTTCGAGGACCAAACTGCTGGATTTAGCGGCAGCGAGTGGGGTGCGCGTTCCGCAAAATATCGCGGTGCGGGATACATCTGAGGCGATCCAGGCCGCAACGGCAATTGGCTATCCGTTAATGTTCAAACTTGAGCACACTTGCGGCGGCGCCGGAGTTTTCGCCATTCGTAATCCTGCTGAGCTCAAGTCTGCCATGACAAGCGTTGGCCTTGATGGCGCGCCCTCATTGCAGCGACTCCGCACAGCAGCAAAGCAGCTCGTGTGGTCGCGGGCGAACCTTGTCGGCCTTGAGCAGCCGGCTGCCGCCATTCAGTCCCGTGTTGAGGGCAGATTAGCGATCCATACGGTTGCGGCGGTCGAAGGCCGCATATTGGACGGCGTTACATTCAGTGCGGTGGCTGTCCATCCTGAGCCCGCCGGCGCGAGCACCGTATTGCGCCCCATTGATCATCCGGAAATGGCGGCGGCGGCGGTCACGCTTGTGTCTGCTACCGAAATTTCTGGCTTTGCAAGTTTCGACTTCCTGATCGCACCCGACAACTCGGCGACGCTTATCGAGATGAACGCGCGCCCGGTCGGTAGCGTACATCTTGGTAGCCGTCTCGGTCATGACGTTTGCGGCGCGATGGCCGCCCACATCAAGGGACACAGACTACCCCCACAAAACCATGACCCCATGCCGGACATGGAAATCGCACTATTTCCGAAGGAACTTGAGCGTGATCCCTGCAGTCCGCGCCTCGCAGCCGGATCGGGTTGTCATCATGATATTCCTTGGGAAGACATGCCCGTTATTGCCGCGTACCTTGAAGGGTTAGCTAAGTTGCATCCCACCCGGATGGCCGAAATACGAGCACAGCTGCGGCAACAGCCGCCAACCCCAACTGCGAAGGCAGACACGAAGTCCACCCGTTCTAAATTGGTCGACGCTTAGTCAGATGCAATTTGCATCGCTTGCTGCGGGCGCCCGGTGGCAACCAAGAGCACAGCGCTGATGGCTAATGCCACCAGCGTGGCAAGAACGAAAGAACCACTTATTCCGAGGACCGGCGATGCGCTGCCGACGACGGTAAAAAAACCAACGAATGCGAGCAGCGACAGTGAAATGCCATGCAGGAGGCGCAAGAGTGCATCGCATCCCCATTGCCGCAATGTAAATGTTCCAATGACGGTCAGAATTACTGGATAGCTCGCAATCAAGCCCGATATTTGCGGACCGATAAGATCCGCCGAAACTATGATCAAACTCACCAGCGCAAACGTGGCTATCATCCGCGCCGGAATGTCCCAGCTCGGCAAGCGGCCCAGTCCGGCTTCCGTCCGTGGCTTCGGCAGCAAATTATTCGCTGCGCAAAGCGACAAACTTGCTACGGCGGCGTCGACCCAAATCGGCAGCAGAAGTCCCTGCGTAAGCGAGCCGATGATCACGTATCCTACCACGGCGGCGGCGAGCGCCGATCCCCACCTGGTCCTGCCCGCCGCATATCCGAAGCAGACAATAAACCCAGCCATACCCCACACCGCCAATACGGCGCCAGTAGCAGCCGACACCAAAAAGTCCGTACCCTTGTCGACACCAAGAAAAAACAGTAGGGGGCCCGTCATCCACGGCAACCCCATAATCAACCCGCCGAACGTTGCTCCCCATCTCCGTGCCGCCAGCGACATCAGAGCGACCAGGACTGGTGGAACAGAAATTTTGAGAAGCAATCCGAGGAAGATCATAATGCTTGCAACGGCATGAGTTTCATCACGTCGACTTGCGATCGAGTCTGCGCGGCGCAATCATCAAGTTAGCGAAGGGCTATAGGCCGAGCACGTCCATCATGCTGTAAATTCCCGGTGGCCTCCCTTTGCCCCATAGCGCAGCTTTCACTGCACCTCGCGCAAATATCGCCCGATCATCCGCCCTATGCGTAATTTCAATCCGCTCACCTTCAGCCGCAAAGATCACCGTGTGATCGCCGACTACATTACCGCCGCGAAGCGCCGCAAAGCCGATATGACCGCGCTTGCGTGCACCGGTTTGGCCGTTTCGGGCATAGTCGGAAACGTCGCGTAAACTCACCCCTCGCCCTCCGGCTGCCGCTTCGCCAAGCATCAACGCAGTACCCGACGGAGCGTCCACCTTCATCCGGTGATGCATCTCGACAATCTCAATGTCAAAATCCGCATCGAGGGCGGCAGCAATTTTCTTCGTCATGGCGACCAACAAATTTACTCCCAGACTCATGTTGCCCGCACGGATGATCGTTGCATGGCGAGCCGCAGCCTTGATGGCAGCATCATCAGTCTCGCTCATGCCAGTGGTGCCGCAGACGTGGACAATGCGCGCATTCGCGGCGAGCCCTGCAAATTCGACCGAAGCTGCCGGCACCGTGAAATCCAGCACAGCGTCAACTTTGGCAAAGGTCTCCAGAGCCTGATCGGTTATCAAGACGCCAAGCCTGCCAAGTCCTGCTAGCAATCCGGCATCCTGTCCGACCGCAATGGAGCCCTTTTGCTCGACTGCGCCGCCCAACACCGTTCCCTCGTTTGCATGGATCGCCTTTACCAACTCGCGGCCCATTCGTCCCGCCGCGCCCACGACAGCAATTTTCATGTAATGTCCTTCCGTGACGCATATATTGAGATCGATCTAATCTTGACGCGAGCCAAAACGACGCGTTGCGGCCACTAGCTCGTGTGTCGTCCCGGGTTCAGTCATCGCATGGCCGGCATCGGATACGACGCGCAAATCAACTTCAGGCCAAGCGGCCTTAAGGTCGAATGCATTTTTCAGCGGCGTTACGACATCATACCGTCCGTGTACGATCACGCCCGGAATACGTCGAAGCTTGCCAGCATTGGCCAGGAGTTGGTCGGGTTGGTCAAGAAATCCGCCGTTGACGAAATAATGGCACTCAATACGTGCGAATGCGATTGCGTAAGTATCAGCAGCAAATAACTTGAGGCGTTCAGGATCTTGCAACAGTGACAACGTCGACCCTTCGAATACTGACCACGCACGAGCCGCTTCGATCTGGATTTTGCGATCCGCACTGGTCAAACGCCGATGATAGGCCGCCACCATGTCTGCACGCTCAGCAGGTGGAATCAGGCTCTGAAACAACGCAAATGCGTCAGGAAATATCCAATTGACCCCCTCTTGATAAAACCAGCGAATCTCAGCAGGTCGCAGCAAGAAAATGCCGCGCAGGATCATTTCTGTGACACGCTCGGGATGAGTTTCGGCATAAGCGATTGCCAACGTCGAGCCCCAAGAGCCGCCGAACAGCTGCCAGCGCTCCACGCCAATATGCTGACGCAGGCGTTCCATGTCGGCCACGAGATGCCAAGTGGTGTTGTCATCTAAACTGGCATGCGGGATGGACCTGCCGCAGCCCCGCTGATCGAAAAGAATAATGTGATACCGCGACGGATCGTGGAACCGGCGCATCGTGGCATTGGAACCACCGCCGGGACCGCCGTGAATAACAATGACCGGTAGACCCTTCGGATTGCCTGACTGTTCGTAGTAAATCTCATGGCCACCGGGGACGATTAACCGGCCCGCGCGGAACGGCTCGATTGGCGGATAAAGTCCAAGAAGCTCACGTCGGGCCATACTACTTCCTTGCATGTGCGTCGCCCAACCAACTCTTGCTCCAAAGGGCGCCGCCGCGCATCGCCGAAGCTCCGCGTGACAGCTTCATCCGTGATCCCGCAGTGCGGCATTACGGACTGACATCGATAGCGCCCAGGAGCCTTGATACGCAAGCGGTCACCAACCCATCAGGCAACCTATCACCGCACCGCCGACGCGCGTTTGCGACGCAACAATCGCATTTCGCGGTCATAGATTGCTTCACCGCCGGGAATACGAATATCGCGAACTACTTCCAGCGCCCTGCGCGCCGTCATAGGCGAGGCCTGAGACAGAGCGACCATTACCAGGAAATTGGCAGGTCCGCCAAAAACGGCAGCCAGCACTGGAGACATATTGATCACGCCGGTACTTGCCGCGAACATCAAAACCACCGTCACCCCGGCCCCGGTCATCATACCGGCCACGGCACCCAATCGCGAGACCTTGCGCCAAAGAATGGACAGCACGAGCACCGGAAATCCTGTCGCGGCCGAAAAAGCCAAGGCCAAGACAACAACCGCCAAAGGGTCCGTTACAAAACACGCGACCGCCAACCCCAATCCACCAGACAAACCCACCGCTAGTCGACCAGCCAGCAATCGTCGCGCGTCTTCTGGTGCCTCACGGCGCCCACCGTTGATCAAATCCTCCGCGATCATGCCGCCCAAAGCAAGGATGTGCGCGGAGGCGCCGGCCAAGGCTGATGAGAGGGCTCCGCACACTGCCAACGTGATGAGCGCGACAGGCATTCCCGCGGCCATCGGCAAAGCGACAAACGCGACATCGCGTTTGATTTGGATGCCGCTGAGCGAGATGGCCTCTCGGGTTTTGCCAACCGCGGCGAGGCCATGCTGCTGAAGGCTTTGAAACCAAAGCGGAAGGCGGTCGCCGGCTGCGTTGACAATCTGCTCACTCACATATCCACGCATGAAGCCCGCGACAGAAGCCAGCGTCAACAAGATAAAGGCAGCATTCAAAACCGCCCAACCCATTGATTTGCGTGCCTCATATACGGTTGTCGCAGTGCCTGCGCGGTTGAGTAGTGCAGGAAGTCCTGCAATCCCCGTGGCGATGACCAGAACAATCAGGGGAAGGCTCAGCGGTCCGACATGCCCGAACGATTGTAAGTAAGGTCCATCGAAGGGCTCAAGTCCAGCTCCGGGCAACCGAAAAATGGCGGCGCCCGAGGGCAACGGCGGAAACGACTGGGCAAACTCGGACCTGCTGAACGCACGCAACAAGTTTCCATGCATCATCTGCGGGAACGGCAAATTGGAGATGAGCAGCGAAACGATCGTCGCCGGAACCACCATGGCAAGTAAGGCTGCAATTGCTTGCGTCGCCGAGGTCCACGTCAGACTCCGCATGCCACCGACCGCGACCATGGCGGTCGCTAGTACCGCCGTGAGGCCGATCATAAGAACTTCCGGTTGTCCGGTCATCCAGCCGAGCAAGAACGCCCCCACTCGCAATTCGGCGGCTACAATCAAGAGTGTTGGGACGACCAAGACAGCTGCGGAACTGATGCGGACCACTCGGCTATCGAACCGCAGGCCGAGAAAACTCGGAATCGTGTAGGCACCGCATTTCCGGACGAACGGGAAAATGAGAACGCCAGCGAAGACCAGTCCAGTTACCCAGCCGATCAGCAAAACCAATGCGTCAATCCCGATCTTGAACAATGCACCTGTGATGCAAACGACCCCGGTACCGCCAATGGCCGTAAGCGCCAGCGAAAGCCCTGAATAGTATGGTGCGGTGCGCCTGCTCGCCGCATAAAAATCGTGACTATCTTCGGCAGCCATCAATAGCCCAATTCCGACGAACAAAAGCATCGGAGCAACAGCCATAGACTTTTCCAAAGCCCCCCGCGCCACGCCCAGCTGTTCAGCAATCAGGGCACAAAGGAAGAGACTGACGTAAGTGCTGGCAAAGATTGCGACGTACGTGCCAGATCGGCGACTAGTGAAGCGCGTTGCATTTATCACGGTCATCGTTCACGGATCCTCACCGGCCCCGTGCCAATGATCAATGGCATCCTGTCGGTTGACAAAGCTTGCCATGACGATCGTGGCAATCACCAACAAGCCATGGCACACAACGAAATAACCAAGTGGCATGCCGAAGACCGGTCGCGCGTTCAAAGCCTCTGCATAGAGCGGCAATAGAAGGACGGCGACGAGAAATGGGACTAAGGTCGCCACCATCTGCCATTTGGTATCGCGCCAATAGCGCTTGCGCTCAGACCAATCGATCATGCTTCCGCCTTACTTTTGACACCACAAAACCTTGCTCTAAATCAGCGTATGCGTCACCGTTCGAACGACCACGCCTGCAGGTCAAAATTGGGGCCGAGGTTGTCCGACTGGTCGTGGCCACGGTTGTCGCGTGCAACCGTCGACACGGGCCCTAGACACGCCACGCGTAGATCATGATCTGCGCAGCATCTTGAGCCTCGACCTCAAAGCCGTTTGCACTCAGCAACTCGGAAATGGAATCGCGCGAGTGCCCAAGCGTTTCGGCGTACTCAGCCTCAAGCACGATGTTTCGCACTTTCGCCATATCCTTGGGATCGATGCCCTGAAGCACCTCCATGAAATGGCCTTCGACATCGATCTTTAATAGGTCGATACGGTCCACCCCCCGATCGACAATTTCTCGGGAAATAGTGGTACTCCGCACCCGATGAGTATTGAGCTCGCCCTTGCCGCGCAGTTCCTCGATCCAGGGCAATGTCGTGCCGTCCAGGATCGTGCTCAGGCCCGCGACCCAGGGCGGTTGGTGCAGCAGCAATTCCTGGTTTGCCTCTCGCGATACGGCAAGATTGATACAGGCCGCCATTGTCAATTCAGGATCCACATAACGCGCAATATTGTCGACCAAGCAATCATGCGTCGTCGGACTAGCTTCATACGCCAGGATCGTCTGCGGTCTATATTCGCGCGCTGCCCAAATAGCAAAAAGCCCGATATTGGCTCCGACATCGACAATTGTGGCACGATCCGGCACTCTAATCTTGGGATGAACGTACGTGCGACCGACAAAGATCTCGTCATAGATGTATCTTGTCGTACGCTCCAACGGATCCGTCACCGACAGGTCCAAGTCTCCGCCATCCAGAACGCGCAACTGCAGCAGATGCTTGGGGCTCATTGCCGCTAACTTGTCTAACAAGGCATCATCTCCGACGGTGTAAGGTGGCAGGACAATTGTGATCGCCTACGTACTGACGAGGGCGGATACCTAAAACAAACTCCTACCCGCGCGCCCGTTCTACTGCAATGGCACCGTTGAATAGATAAGTTTTGCTTTGCCGCCGATAACAAACTGGCTTCGACAATTGGACGCAACCATACCGAGTCAAAATCGAGGATAGATCATGTCTACCGCCACGGTCGCACCAGCAGAGGACATTGAGCTTTTTGCAGTTCTTAAAAATCAGCTTTTCACGGCCGTCGTCGGCGATATTCTCGATCAGATGGGATTCAAGCGTCAATTTCTACCACCCGGCATTAGCCCACTCATCCCGACGATGAAAATTGCCGGCCGAGCGATGCCCGTGTTGGAAGCAGATGTATTTGAAGAAGCGGGCGAAGGCCTTGGCCCGTTGTCAAAAAAGCAGTTTGGCTTACTTTTCGAAGCGCTGGATCAGCTGCGGCCCGGCGAAATATATGTCGCACACACACCGATCCCTCGTTACGCACTGTGGGGCGGGCTGATGTCGATGCGCGCGAAGCATTTGCAAGCTGCGGGGGCCGTCATAGACGGCTTCGCCCGCGATGCGAGCGAAATTGAAGCGCTCGAATTTCCGCTTTTTTGCCGGGGTCTTTATGCGCAAGATCAGGGTCCGCGGGGCAAAGTGATCGACTATCGCTGCACCGTCGAAATTGGGGGCGTCCGTGTTCAAACAGGGGACCTTGTGTTTGGCGATCGCGAAGGCGTCCTGGTCATCCCGCGCGCTGCTGAAAGTGAAGCCATTCAACGCGCCCTGGAGAAGGCCACGACAGAAAACCAAGTGGCCGAAGCTATCCGACGGGGCATGCCGACTGTCGAGGCGTTCAATAAATTCGGCGTAATGTAGTGAAACCGACAGCGCTAAGGCTTGCTTCGCTCAAGGACAGCAACCCACCAGCCCGTTACCGTATAAAACAACAATTTCAAACTATTAATTGAACATCACGGCCAATTTTCGGCGTACAAACAGCCACATTGCCGTATTTTCAGTGTATGATGTGAGGCGGATCGACGGAGGAAGAAGTTTTGCGCGTTGAATCGTGACAGGCACTTTTTCGGATCCTTGGACTTGAAGTGCTGACGATTAAGGTAATGCAAGCAGGCTTGGGTATAGCGAAAGGCAACGACGACCGTGAAAAAATTGCTCAAGCGTTTGATTGCGCTCACAGTCGCCTGCTTGGCCGTATGGCTTGTCGTTGCGGCTTCGACAAAAGAATCACCCCTCAAGAATCTGGCGGCCGCGGTCGGCGGCAAACGTGGCGGACAGGGAGCGGTGGCTGGCGAACTACCGTCGCCTGTACTGCTGGGGCTGGCGAAGCTAACCGACGTACCCGTCCAACTTGAGGGTGTTGGCACAGTGAAGGCGCTCAACACTGTCACCGTTAAGGCGTTGGTCGAAGGCAAGATCATGAAATTCAACTTTTCCGAGGGCCAGTTCGTTAAAAAGGGCGATGTTCTTGCTGAAATTGATCCGATTCCGTTTCAGGCCGCCCTTGATCAAGTGCAAGCGAAAAAACAGGTCGATGAGACGCAGCTTTTCAATGCAAAAAAAGACCTTGACCGCTACTCACACATTACTGCCGGCGTCATTGCTCAGAAGACCGTCGATACGCAGGAGGCGTTGGTGCGCCAATTGACCGCGCAAGTGGCGGCCGATGCGGCCGCAGTGGCCAGCGCGCAAACTGTTCTCGACTACGCAAAGGTCATCGCCCCGATCGATGGCCGCACTGGCATTCGACTTATCGATGCAGGCAATGTCACACGAACGGCTGATCAGGGAATCGTCGTTTTAGCGCAACTGCAGCCGGTAACTGCAATTTTCACACTTCCGCAACAGCAACTACCACAAGTCGCAAAGGCTATGGCCGCGGGGGCGGTCGCAGTAGAAGCCATGGACTCGGACAACAAGGTTGCACTTGATAAGGGCACGCTCCAGGTCGTCGACAATCAGGTTGACCAGACCACCGGTACGATCAAACTGAAGGCCGAATTTCCGAACTCAAAACTGCAGCTGTGGCCGGGACAATTCGTCAACGTGCGGGTTCTCGTTGATACGTTGAAGCAAGTTGTGGTGGTGCCGACACCGGCGATCCAGCGCGGACCGACTGGCGTGTACGTGTTCACCGCAACGGCCGACAAACGCGTAGTCCAGCGTGCAGTGACAATAGGACTGCAGAATGATGCGCAATCCGTTGTAATTACTGGCGTCTCACCGGGCGACCAAGTGGTAACTACCGGCTTTTCGCGCCTGAAGGACGGTGCTCGTATATTTACAACTGCGCCGAATGCCGGCGCAGCTGACGCACGCCCCACTCAACCCGGTCCTGCTGCATCTAATCCACCCGAACAGAGTGGCGCCACGGCGATGTCGGTGGCTGCTCCGGATGCAATACCGCCAACAGGGGACCGCCCAAAACGCGGCGACGGCAAGCGGCGGAGCGATGGCGCCCAGCAACCTGGAGCCGAAGCTAAGCGCGGCGATGCGCCAGTGAGTGTTCAGCAATGACCGTTGCGCGTGACACGCCGCCGTCTTCTGATGCACAAGATGATCTGACGACGACCAACCATGGTCTCAGCGTGTCCGGTCCATTCATCAGGCGGCCGATTGCTACAACCCTGCTATCAGTCGCATGCGTGTTGGCGGGATGGCTGGGTTATCTTTGGCTTCCCGTGTCGTCGCTTCCGCAAGTCGACTTCCCGACCATTCAAATCACGACACAACTACCCGGTGCCAACCCAGATACGATGTCCAATTTGGTGACCGCCCCATTGGAGCGGCAGTTCGGCCAAATTCCGGCATTGAGCACGATGACGTCGTCGTCATCCTATGGCATCAGCCAAATCACGCTCCAGTTCAGCCTCGACCGTGACATCGATGCTGCAGCGCAGGACGTGCAGGCTGCAATCACTGCTGCCGGTTCGACATTGCCACGTACGCTGCCCTATCCGCCGCTCTACGCCAAGGTCAATCCCGCAGACACAGCCATCGTAACCCTTGCACTCACCTCCGAAACCGTATCACTCCGCCAATTGTCGGATATGGCTGATACTTTGATTTCGCAACGCTTGGCGTCCGTTTCGGGCGTCGGTCACGTTTCCGTCGAAGGCGGCATCAAGCCCGCCATCCGCATCCAGGCCGACCTCGCCAAGTTGTCGTCTATGGGGCTGTCGATGGCCGATCTGCGTGCCGCGATTATCGGAGCCAACGTCGCCGGCCCCAAGGGATCCTTGGATGGACCCTATCAATCCTACACGATTGCGGCTAACGACCAAATAACAAGCGCCGACAGTTATAAGCCGATCATCCTCGCTTACCGCAACGGCGCGCCGGTCCAATTGTCGGACGTTGCGCAAGTGATCGATGGCTTGGAAAACAACAAGGTCGGCGGTTGGTATCAAGGCTCGCCTGCAGTCATCATCAACGTTCAACGTCAACCCGGCGCCAACGTGATAGAGACCGTAGATCGGCTGAAGGGCGAATTGCCAAAACTGGCGCGCAGCATGCCTTCAGGCGTCAAATTGACGGTAGTCCACGATCGCACCGAAACCATTCGCGCGTCTGTCCATGATGTTCAGTTCTCGCTGATACTTGCAGTTGGCTTGGTCGTTCTGGTTGTTTTGATGTTCCTGCAATCGGTGCGCGCGACCATCATCGCTGGCGTTGCGCTGCCGGTCTCGCTGATCGCAACCTTCGGCGTGATGTGGATCTGTTGTTTCAGTCTCGACAATCTTTCGCTTATGGCACTGACGATCGGTACTGGGTTCGTTGTCGACGACGCAATCGTGATGATTGAAAACATCGTGCGACACATCGAAGAGGGTGATGGTCGGATGGAGGCCGCACTCAAGGGTGCGCGTGAAATCGGTTTCACCGTCATATCGCTAACGCTGTCACTGATTGCAGTTTTCATCCCTCTACTTTTCATGACCGGCCTGGTCGGCCGCATGTTCAGAGAGTTCGCCCTTACACTCACCATTGCAGTGATTGTTTCTGCCGTTGTGTCTTTGACGCTCACGCCAATGATGTGCGCGATGCTTCTCAGACACGTCAGACACGATGCGACAAACCGCACGGCTCGCGGTTTTTTTGCAAGTTCTATCGACGCCACTGTCGACGCCTATATGCGCAGCCTTGCCGTGATTTTGAGATATCAAAAAGCAACCTTGTTTGCCACCTTTTTGACGCTCGTGGTGACGATCGCGCTTTACGTCGTCGTCCCCAAAGGTTTCCTACCGTCACAGGATACCGGACTGATCACGGCCATTGTCCAGGCCGGACCCGAAGTTTCCTTCGACGAAATGTCCCGGTTGCAGGGGCTGGTCGCCACCGAGATTCGAAAAGACCCTGACGTCGCTGTCGTGGTGTCGGTCGTCGGCGTATCTTCCCTCAACACAACGCCAAACGCTGGTTCCCTCAAGATTACTTTGAAACCTCGATCGGAGCGTTCGCGTTCGGCGGCCGATATCATTCCGCAACTTGAACAGGCTAGCGCATCGATACCCGGCGTTACGATGTTTTTCCAATCGGTGCAGGACATACAGATCTCGACGCGCGCTACGCGTGCACAATATCAATTCACCTTGACCGGCAGCGATGGCGCCGAAGTCAACCGTTGGGCAGACACCCTGCGGCTAAAGCTGACGACTTCAGAAGTCTTTCGCAACTTGACGGTCGACACTCAAGAGGGCGGATTACGTGCCTTTGTAAAACTCGATCGTGATAGCGCCGGCCGGCTCGGCGTATCAATGCAAGCACTTAACGACGCGCTCAACGATGCCTTTGGCCAACGCCAAATTTCGACGATCTATGCTCAATCCAATCAGTATCGAGTTGTGCTCGAGGCATTGCCGCAATATCAGTCTGATCCCCAGGCCCTGGCCCGCCTCTACGTGCCTTCCGTTACAGGCTCACAGGTGCCATTGAACGCCATTGCAAAAATCTCACGAATCCAGGCGCCCCTCACCAACAACCACCAGGAGCAGTTTCCCTCAGCGACGCTAAGCTTCAATCTCGCGCCAGGCGCGTCGTTGGGGGATGCGGTTGCTGCTATTGATGCAGCCCAGAATTCGGCCGAAATGCCTGGCCTTATCGTCGGTACCTATTCAGGCGACGCAGCAGAATTTTCGAAATCACTTGCCAGCCAGCCATGGCTCATATTCGCGGCGATCGTCACGATCTATATCGTACTTGGCGTCCTCTATGAAAGCTTCATCCACCCGTTTACGATCCTCACGACACTACCATCAGCGGGCATAGGCGCCGTGTTGGCACTGATGATTTGCCGCATTGATCTGTCGCTCGTCGCCCTTATTGGCATCGTATTGCTGATGGGTATCGTCAAGAAAAACGCCATCATGATGATAGACTTTGCGCTGGATGCAGAGCGCACGCGCGGGCTGACACCGGAGCAATCGATCGTCGAAGCCTGCAGGTTACGATTCCGCCCGATTATGATGACGACGATGGCCGCGCTTTTCGGCGCCCTGCCACTTGCGCTTGAGCGCGGTACAGGCGCCGAACTGCGTTATCCCCTTGGCGTAACTATCATCGGCGGCCTGCTGCTATCGCAACTGCTGACGCTCTATACGACCCCGGTCATTTACCTGGCAATGGAACGGCTGCGCGCGCGGCTCGCGCGCGGGGTAGGTAATGCGCACGCAGAAGGCTCAAATGCGATTGCTGCAACACAACAGCGAGCGGCTGAATAGGCAGTCTGAATGACGAGGTCCCACGACACACAGCTTACCCCACTTCGCACCCGATGGATTTACGGATGAATTTTTCGCGGCCATTTATTCTGCGTCCCATCGGCACAACGTTGTTGGCGATCGGTCTGACCTTGGCTGGAGCAATTGCGTTCAAATTTCTGCCAGTGTCTAGCCTGCCGAACTTCGCCATTCCTTTCATTAACGTCACGGCTGGTCGCCCAGGCGCCGATCCGGCGACGATGGCCGCAACCGTCGCCGCGCCGCTTGAGCGCCGACTGGGCGAAATCTCTGGCGTCAGCGAAATTACGTCATCAAATGGTCTGGGCTCAACACGAATTTCATTGATGTTCGACCCGTCGCGTAAAATCGACAATGCCGCTCGCGATGTGCAAGCAGCCATAAATGCGGCACTTGCAGATTTGCCAAATGACTTGCCGGCGCTGCCGGCTTTCCGGAAAGCCAATCCTGCGGCCGCTCCGATCCTCATCGTGGCTTTGACGTCAAAAACGATGCCAGGCAGTGCAATTTATGACGTTGCCGATACCGTTATCGCTCAAAGGATCGCGCAAGTTGAAGGCGTCGCCCAAGTCACGATTTCCGGGGCGGAGCAACCGGCCATTCGTGTGAAAGTGAACCCCGGCTTATTGTCATCAGTCGGCCTCTCGATCGAGGACGTTCGCGTCGCTTTGACCAACGCCAATACAGTCACTCCACTCGGCGCCATCGACGGCACAACAACTTTGACGGCTATTGAAACGAACGCACAATTGCTCTCGGTGGATGACTACAAGAAGCTCGTCGTCAAGGCGGCCAGCGGCAACGTAATCCGTCTTTCCGACGTGGCAACTGTTGAACAGGGGACACGCAATACGCGCTCTGCTGCCACATTCGACCGTGATCCATCTGTCCTATTGTTCATCACCAAGGATGGAGAGGCCAATGTCATCGACACCGTCGACCGGGTAAAAGAGCTACTGCCGGAACTGCAACGCTTTGTGCCGGCGGGAATTGACTTCACGATCATGAGCGATCGCACGTTGACGATCCGTGCATCGGTTCGCGATATGGAATTTACGCTGACTTTGGCGATCGTCCTGGTCATGCTTGTTGTGTTCTTATTCTTGCGCCGCGCCAGCCCAACTATTGCAGCTGGCATAACCGTGCCGTTGTCGCTGGCTGGCACTCTTGCCGCCATGTGGCTCGCGCATTTTTCGATAAACAATCTCACACTGATGGCGCTTGCCGTGTCGGTTGGGTTCGTTGTCGACGATGCGATCGTCATGATCGAAAACATGTTTCGCAATATGGAGGCGGGATTGTCGCCGATGCGCGCGGCCCTGGCAGGTGCGCGCCAGATCGGATTTACGGTTATCTCGATTTCCATCTCGCTGCTCGCGGCATTCATCCCGCTGTTGTTCATGGGCGGAGTCGTCGGCGGGATGCTGCGCGAGTTCTCGATCACGCTGGCATTTGCCATCATAATTTCGACTGCCGTCTCGCTGTCTGTCACGCCGATGATCTGCGCTCACTTCGTCAAGGGGGCCGCAAGCGCGAACGCCTCGTTATTCGATCGGATTGTCGAGGGAAGCCTGACCGCCATGGAGACTGCCTATGCCAATACTTTGGCAGTTGTTATCCGCTGGAAATGGTCGACATTAGTCGTTCTGCTGGCCGTCATCGCCGCCACTGTCAATCTTTATGTCAAGACGCCCAAAGGCTTCTTTCCGCAAGACGATGCCGGTCTGATTTCAGCGCAGACTGAGGCGGCTGCCGACATCTCGTTCGAAAAGATGAACGAGTTGCAACTGAAGCTGGTCGACATCATTCTGAAAGATCCGGCTGTCGCTCATATCGGCGCATCAACTGGCGCATCTTTTTTTAATGCCACCTCCAATACCGGTCGCATGTTCATTGCTTTGAAGCCACTCGACGAACGCGACGGCAAGACATCGCAACAGGTGATCGATCGGTTGCGACGCCCGCTTAATTCGGTGGAAGGGATTGGGACTTTCATGTTCCCAGTGCAGGACGTTCGCGCCGGTGGTCGACAGAGCAAATCTAACTACCAATTTACGCTCTGGGGATCGGACGTCGATGAGTTGTACGCGGCGGTGCCCAAAGTTCTTGACCGCGTCCGACATCTTGCGAACTTCGTCGATGTGACGACGGATCGCGAACAAGGGGGAAATCAACTCAACATTACAATTGACAGACAAGCTAGCGCACGCCTTGGCGTTTCGACTGCTGACATCAACAACGCTTTGAACAATGCCTTTGCTCAACGCCAGGTTTCGTTGATCTACGGTGCCCGCAATCAATACCGCGTCATTCTCGAAGTTGACCCACGGTACCAGCGAGGTCCAAGCGATCTCGATCGCATGTTCGTTGCCGGTGCAAAGGGGATCCAGGTGCCGCTCACTAACGTGCTGAAAATTGAAGCGGGGTTGGCTCCGCTAGTTGTCAATCATCAAGGGCCGTTCCCGGCAGTTACGATCAGCTACAATCTGACGGAAGGTGCATCTATCGACGACGCGCGCAAATCGCTGCAATCGACCATCGCCCAACTGAACTTGCCCGAATCGATCCATGCGGAAGCTGCCGGTGATGCAAAAGCTTTTGCAAACCAAGCCGGGTCACAGCCGCTGCTAATTGTGGCTGCACTTCTGGCCGTCTATATCGTACTCGGCGTTCTCTATGAGAGCCTTGCGCATCCGCTGACGATCATATCGACGCTGCCGTCAGCAGGCCTAGGTGCGCTCGTCGCGCTGCAGATGTACGGGATGGAGTTGTCTTTGATAGCGTTCATCGGCATCATCCTGCTGATCGGGATCGTCAAAAAGAACGGCATTATGCTGGTAGACTTCGCGCTGGAGGGGGAACGAACTCGTGGCCTTACCCCAGAGCAAGCTATTTTTGAGGCCGCTCGTGCTCGCTTCCGGCCGATCCTGATGACGACACTTGCTTCTCTGCTCGGAGCAATCCCTCTGGCTATTGCGACAGGGCCGGGCGCCGAGCTTCGGCGACCACTCGGAATCACCATCATCGGTGGACTGGTAGTAAGCCAGATCCTTACGCTTTACACGACGCCCGCGGTCTATTTGTTGCTCGACCGTTTGCATCATAAACTGACCGGCAAAGAGCGATTATTGGAGCCAAGAGTTGTACTGGCGGAATAAATTTCGCGACGGCGGCCCATACAGAAAGGCTGAAATCCTAATTTCAGCCTTTCCGCCCAACTCACATCTTTGCAGTATTCGCGGCTCTGGCCTTATCGAGCGCTGCTAACACCTTTGGTGGCGACATTGGCAATTCGGCAAATCGCACTCCCGTCGCCATGCTCATTGCGTTCGAGATCGCGGCTAGCGGTGGAATGATGCAGGTCTCGCCAACGCCACGTACGCCGTAGGGATGCGTTGGATTTGGCACCTCAATGATGATCGTGTCGAGCATTGGCAGGTCCGAGGCGACTGGAATTCGATAATCCAGGAAACCCGCGTTCTGCAACTTGCCGTCCGTGCCGTAGATGTACTCTTCGTTCAGTGCCCAGCCGATGCCTTGAGCGACGCCGCCTTGATATTGCCCTTCGACGTAGCTGGGATGGATTGCACGTCCCGCATCCTGTATCGCAGTATACCGCACGATCGAGGCTTTGCCGGTTTCTGGATCAACTTCGACGTCTGCAATGTGACAGGCGAAGCTTGGCGCCGCTCCGTGCGCGTTGAGCCTGCTGTATCCGACAATCGGACCTCCCGTTTTGCCGGCAATCCTGGCGATGTCGACAAGTGTCATCGGCGTGTGCTTGCCAGCATTTGGTCCAGCAGGCCGCACCGAGCCGGATCCACTATCCCATTCAACAGCTTCTTCCGGCAGCTCCCAGAGCTTTGCTGCCCGACGCACCGCCTCCTTTTTGATGTCGCGCGCGGCCTCTACGGTCGCCATTCCGCTAGAAAACGTCGAGCGGGAGCCACCCGTAAGAAAGTTGTAGCCGAGCTGATTTGTATCGCCGATCTGAACCCGGATTTTTTCCAGCGGAACTTTCAACTCCTCGGAAGCCATCATGCAAAGCGAAGCGCGTAGCCCGCCTATGTCAGGCGTCCCCGCCGTCAAGCCAAGCGTGCCATCTTCGTTCAGAACAAGCGATACTGTTGTCTCGCCCCCGATATTGAACCAAAAGCCTGCAGCAACGCCACGACCCTGATTTTTTCCCAGAGGTGTACGCCAGTGCGCACTCGCCTTGGCAGCCTCCAAGGACTCGGCCATCCCGACAGGTCCAAATTTGGGTCCGTAGGCAGCCTTGGTGCCTTGCTTGGCAACGTTCTTCAGTCGGAACTCAATTGGATCCATTTTCAGCGTAGCGGCCAATTCGTCGACCACCGCTTCAACGGCGTACTCGGAAATGGGTGCTCCTGGTGCTCTATAGGCCGCAACCTTGGGACGGTTAGACACGACGTCGTAACCCGTCACCTTCACATTGGGTAAATCGTAGGGCGCGAATGCACACATGCAACCGGGGCCAACCGGCGACCCCGGCAGCGCTCCGGCCTGATATTTGAGCAGCGCTTCGCCGGCAACGATACGCCCGTCATTTGTCGCACCTATCTTGACGGTCATGCTTGAACCGGATGTCGGCCCTGTAGCGCGAATAACATCTTCGCGGCTCATGACCATTTTCACAGGCCGCCGAGATTTTTGCGACAGCAGCAGCGCCAACGGCTCAAGGTAAACAACCGTCTTGCCGCCGAAACCACCACCGATTTCAGCAGCCGTCACTTTGATTTTGTTAATGTCCCAGCCAAGCAGTTTGGCGCAGAGCATGCGCACGATCCAATGGCCTTGGGTCGATACCCACAACTCGGCTTGACCGTCTTCTGAAACCGTCGCCACGCAGGCATGGGGCTCGATGTAACCTTGATGTACTGGGGCGGTCTTAAAAGAACGCTCGATAATGACGTCCGCGACCTTGAAACCGGCCTCGACATCGCCCAGAACGATGTCGATCCGCTTGGCTATATTGGACGGCGTCGTCGGCGCGGGCTTCACGCCTTCCGTTATCATGTCTGGAAATAGCAACGGCGCGCCAAGTGCCATTGCTTCGTCGACATCTATCACGTGGGGCAACACCTCGTAGTCAACTTTGATCAACTTCAAGGCCCGTTTGGCGACGGCGGCGTTAGTGGCTGCGACAGCCGCGATGGGATGGCCGTGAAACAGAACCTTGTCGCCAGCAAGCACGTTAGTCAGCATATGCATCAGATTGAGCGTGCCTTCGCCGAAGGCCGTCGTTGAATTGACTTGCGGTGCAAAATCTTTCTGCGTGACGACCGCTTTAACACCCTCTAGAGCCAGCGCCTGAGATACGTCGATCTTGAGCACGCGGGCGTGCACGTGCGGCGACCTGAGCACCGCACCGGTCAACTGCCCGGATAGATTGAGATCAGCGCCAAAACGCGCTCGGCCAGTGACCTTGTCGACACCGTCCGGCCGCACTGGACGTGTGCCGACAACGGAAAATTCACTGCTCATTGGCGATTTTGCTTTATCTTGCATGTTCAAGCGCTCCTGATTTCATGAGCGGCGTCCATGACGGCGCGAACGATCTTGTCGTAGCCAGTGCAGCGGCAAAGATTGCCGGCAAGCCAATATCGGACCTCGGTTTCGGTCGGGTTGGAATTCTTTTCCAACAACGCCTTCGATGCCACAAGAAAACCGGGCGTACACACACCACATTGAAGCGCGGCGTGCTCCAGAAACTTTTGCTGCAGCGGGTGCAGTTTGTCCCCACTCGCCAGGCCTTCAATCGTACCGATTTTCTTACCGTTGGCTTCGACACCTAACATAAGACAAGAACAAACAAGGCGGTTGTCGACGGTAACGGAACACGCGCCACAGTCGCCCGTGGAGCAGCCCTCTTTCGTTCCCGTCATGTTGAGCTGATTGCGCAGCACATCCAGCAGTGTCTCTTCGGTGTCACAAAGGAATTCGATCGGATCACCATTGATTGTGGTTTGTACGTGATGTTTGGCCATCAGTGCGTCGTCCCCGTTTTGCCATGAGCGCGATCGAGCGCAATTTGAATCGTGCGGCGCGCTAATACGGCTGCCACCTTGATGCGGAATGCTTTGGTGCCTCGCTTATCGTCTATAGGGCGGCAGGCCGCGCTGGCCGCCGCCGCCGCAACATCAACCGCTTTTGCGTCCAGCTTGCTGCCTATCAGGGCTTTGGCGGCGTCTCCCACCAATAAGGGGCGCTCCGCAACGGCTCCCAGTGCTAAGCGCGCGAACGTACAAGTGCCATCGGCATCCAGTTGCAAACTGACGCCGCACCCAACGACGGCGATATCCATTTCGGTACGCGGAATAAATCGGAGATAGGCATCGCCTCCTTGCTTTGGCCTTGGCGGCACAATGAAGCTGACGATCAACTCCCCCTTTGTCAAAGCCAACTTGCGAACACCAACCATAATGTCCTCAACCGGCAACTCGCGACGGCCATTCGGTCCAGCGATCACTACCTTGGCACCAGCTGCAATAAGTGCGGGCACACTGTCGGCCGCTGGCGACCCATTGCAAAGATTTCCGCCGAGCGTGGCCCGCCCTTGCACTTGGGTTGACCCAATCAGGTTTGCAGCTTCAACGATGCCCGGCCAAGCGGCGCGCAAACCATCATGTTCCTTTAGCTCTGCACCAGTCACAGCGGCCCCGATTCTGAAACCTCCGGAACCCGTATTAATTTCGCGCAATTCTTGAATCTTCTTGATGTCAATAAGCAAAGATGGATCGAGCACGTCAGTTTTGATCTGGACGAGCAGGTCAGTTCCGCCCGCAAGGATCCTTGCGTGGCCGACATCATCGGCAAGCAATTGGCATGCCTTCTCAACCGATTCAGGTGCTTCGTACCTCATAGACTTCCTCGGGGCTGGCTGCTGGACACTTGCGCGGCAAAGTTCGGTCACAGAGTACAACAAGATGCCAATTGCGCAACCGCGCCGATAGAGGATCTGGGATGTTGCTCCGGAATGCTTACGTGTTTAGAGGATTTAAGCAGGGATCGGTCTGCGCAAGTCAGACAGTAGTGGATTGCCGCATTTGCGCTGCAATCGCACCCTACCCAAATGGGTGTAGAGTACGCTAAATCTCCGCCTCAAATCATGTCGTTCTGGCGGATCGGAGCAAGTATGACACCGCGGGGCAAATCGCGGCGGATCACCCCCGCCCTGGGCGCTGCATTGTTGGCTGTGACCTGCTGGGTCGCGAGCCAAGAGAGCGCTTGTGCGCAGGGTTGGTGGCCGTTTTCTCAAGAGTCACCGCGACCCAAGGAGCCGCTTTATCGGGCACCGCCTGCCCCCATCCCGCCTGCAGGAATCCAACCGCCGGTTTCACGTGCGCCGTCACAAGGCGGGCCCGTGTGCACACAACTGGAGCAACGGCTCGTCGCGGAGGGTCAACGTGGCAACCAGGGGCGCAGCCAACTGCCGCGCATCGAAGAAGAAATGCGACAGCAGGATCGAACAGCGGCGCAGGCACAGCAGCAACTCGATCGCGGCGATTGTTTTGAATATTTCTTGTTTTCTAAGACATTGCGACGTAGCCCGCAATGCTTGCAGGCATCCGGTCAGCTGGAAGCAGCGAAGCGTCGTGTTTCAGAACTCTCGATTCAGCGACAGCAATTACAGGGCTCATCCGAGCGGTCCTACCAAGATGACATTATTCGAGAATTAGCCCGCAATGGATGTGGCAGCCAATATGTCCAGGAAGCCCGCAAGCGGGATGGCGGAGACAACTCTATCTTCGGAGGCTCGGGGCCTGAGGATGATGGCGTTCGAAGCGAAAACAATTTCGGATCGCTACCATTTGCGACGTATCGGACCGTCTGTGTCAGACTCTGCGATGGATTTTTCTTCCCGGTCAGCTTTTCGACGTTGCCAAACCATTTTGGCCGCGACGCAGAACAATGCCAGTCACGGTGCGCTGCTCCGGTTGAACTTTACTACTATCAGAACCCCGGAGCAGACATTCGGCAGTCCTTGTCAGCAAAGTCCCAAACCCCCTACACAAATTTGAGGACGGCGTTCAAATATACAAAAGAGTATGTGCACGGGTGTTCGTGCAAAGAGGCCGAATATGTTCCTGCCGCTGGCGAAAAACGTGCGGACTCGCCAGGCGGAACTGCCGCAATAGTAGCAACGGGTGGTCCGGCGCGAACTGGAAGCAAGATGATCCCCTAGGCGGTTCAAACCGCGTTTGCAATTGACCTAAATGAGGCAGGAAGGCGGGTTGCCTCACCGTTCTGGTCGCGTCTTTGTGAATGGCAACACACCTGTTTATTGCTTGACACAGGGAAGCGATTGTAACTGCCTGTATTCACGCGGGTGGGGCAATATATCGACTGGCTGGGCTTTTTTTGGCCGAGACTTGTCGGGGGACACTTGGAACTATGTCAATTCGCTCGACATCTGATGGACGACCTGGCGGTCCAAGTCTTTTGTTTCGACGCGCTGGAATTGATGACTATTCTACGATCCGACATGTTCAATCTTCGGCGATCCGATCCCTCGGCGACAACTTGCTGGATCAGTCCGACATCGCAAACGCAACGAAGTTCGTTTACACCGCTGAATATATCGGCGAGCTTTTTCGCAAGTCGGTTCATGTCGCGGTTCTGAACGGAGATATAGTCGCAACTTGTGCATGGAGTCCAAACGACGACAGCGGCACCGCCGCGCGTATTAGCGGTTTGTTTGTCGCGCCTTTATTTCAGAACAGCGGTATCGGTCAAAAGTTGTTGGATGATGTGATAAGCGACGGCAAGAGCAACGGATATGATCGCTTCATGGCGACCGTACCGGTTTCGGTCGTGCCGCTCTTTTCAGCTTTGGGATTTGTCGTGGCTTCGTACGGAACATCGCGTGAAATTGTTCCAACCGTGCTGTTACAGGTCGCGTTCCTTCGAAAACCGTGACTTATCATTGAGCAAGCCAGCCTGAATGCTGCGCTCGGCATGCACGAGGGGAAGCGGATGGCGCAAAATTTCATCACTGACGTACCCGGATTGTCGGTCGGTCAGGCTCATGATGAGAAGCGCGCAACAGGTGTTACTGTAGTTATTGTCGAAGAGCCGAATTCAGCTTCGGTCGTCATCGGCGGAGGCGCGCCAGGGAGTCGTGATACAGCATTTCTGGAACCGGAAATGACCGCAACCGGAATCAACGCATTTGTACTATCCGGGGGCTCGGCATTTGGCCTGGACGCGGCCGGCGGTGTGATGGACGTGCTGCGCTCGCGCGGAGTTGGATTTCGTGTCGGATCGGCGCTGGTGCCGTTGGTGTCGCAAGCAATAATCTTCGATTTACTCAACGGCGGCGATAAAGAATGGGGTAATGATCCAGCCTTCTGGCAACTTGGAAGGCAAGCTGCGGCGAAGGCTCACGGTGGAGCATTTGAACTCGGAACGATTGGCGGCGGTTACGGCGCTACGACTGCGACATTGAAGGGAGGGACTGGGTCGGCTAGTCAAATGACGGCTTCGGGCTTTACGGTTGGAGCGATAGCAATTGTGAATGCGGTCGGGTCCACCACTATCGGTAGTGGTCCCCATTTCTGGGCCGCACCGTTCGAAATCAGCCGTGAATTTGGAGGCCTGGGCTTACCGGCACAAATTGACGCAAATGACCTTGCGCTCCGGATCAAAGGCGGCGGGCCACCTCCGTCAACAACCATAGCCGTTGTGGCAACCGATGCAATTCTCACCAAAAGTCAGGTGAAGCGTCTCGCCATCATGGCCGATGACGGCCTTGCCCGTGCAATTCGGCCCGCCCACGCATCAATGGATGGTGACACCGTTTTTGCCTGTGCCACGTTGCGGAAACAGTTACCAATCGGGTCAGAACATGTTGCTCTTACCGAACTAGGCATGGCGGCAGGCGATTGTTTAGCGAGAGCTATTGCCCGCGGTGTATATCAAGCGACAGCACTGCCATTTGCGGGTTCAATTCCGGCGTGGCGAGATAAGTTTTCGGCACATCTTTTGGTCGAGTTGCCATGAGGCTCGCTTCAACCCGATGGACCATTGCGCTCGCTGTAGCGGTCGTGCTCGCGGTCCTTACCTTATGGCACGGTCAGCGCATGCGATTATTGGAAGCGTGCAGTGCCCGAGGCGGCCTTTGGAACGGTACCACATCCAAGTGCATCCCCATTCCGGGGCCGCCAGTATTGCAGCGCGACCTCCGGCGTACATGACAATTAGTTAGGCCGGTATGCGCCGCCGCTGTCGACCCTTCTATCTAGGATTTGCTGAGGCTCGCCGTCTAACTTGAACCCAGCCTTTCCGTATAGCCGATCAAGCTCTGCCCAGAAAAAATCGGCGCCCGCATACCCTACAATACGGCCTGCCTCTTGGCCCCGCACGATCAGGACAAACGTGGGAGTGTAAGCAAGCTGGCCAATTTCCGCCAAAGACGGCGAACCTAAGCGGAAACGCTGAAGCGGCGCAAATTTCCCCTCCGCGCTGGCATGGTAGCCGGACATAACTTCGCGTTCCCACTTTGCGCAATAGACACAGCCAAGTTCGTCAACCATTACCAGCGTTGTCTGCCCATCCAAAATAACGCCGCCAGCTTTGGGACCGGATACAACGCCCAAAATCGCGGTCAACGCCATGAGCAAATAGGACAGACGACGAAGTGCAAAATTCCGCTTCATATTCGACGCCCAAACTGTCAAACTTTCTCGATCCGCGCCAGGTGTGTTTCAGTAGGTAGTTTCCAAGACCCACCCCTGCCGCGTTGACTAAACGGCAGCGTGATTGACAGCGCCGACAAGCGTCATCATACCACGACATAGATCATAGGCAAAAAATCTTCAAAACAACAGGGATTGGAACCATGGCAGAAGAAGCGAAGGTTGCCCAAAAGGGCCCTTTTCAAGTTGAGTTGGAAGCCGGCAAAGACTATTTCTGGTGCGCATGCGGTCACTCAAACAAGCAACCGTTCTGCGATGGCAGCCATAAGGCAACCAGCATTTCACCACGCAAGTTCAAAGTTGAAGCAACGGCAACTTACAATCTTTGTGGATGCAAAGCCTCTGATGATGTGCCGTTCTGCGATGGCAGCCACAACCTGCTTTGACACCAGCACTCTGGTAAAATCGAATTTGGGCACCTCGCTGTGGCTTAAGCAATAATCAGGCAAACGCCGCAGATTCGCGCGCGTTATTATCGTTGTGCGGATGACTGCAAGTAGGTCCGTCGGCGACGCCGGCACATCAGAAAAGATGCACGCCGGTTAAGATGTGTTTGAATGGCGGATTGATCGACACCTAACGATCGATGGGAATAGCACTATGCAAGTTGGCGTTCCGAAGGAAGTCAAGGTTCGCGAGTATCGCGTCGGATTAACACCAACCAGCGTTCGCGAGCTTTGCGCTCACGGTCACAACGTGCTCGTAGAGGCCGGCGCTGGCCTAGGCATCGGGTCAAGCGACGAAGACTACATAAAGGCCGGCGCCATCATCATGGGCACGGCGAAGGAGGTCTTTTCGAAGGCCGATATGATCGTCAAAGTAAAAGAACCGCAACCCTCTGAAATACCGTTACTGTCCAAGGGGCAATTGCTTTTCACCTATCTGCACTTGGCACCAGATCCTGTCCAAACGCTGGGCCTTATCCAAAGTGGGGCCACATGTATCGCCTATGAGACGGTGACCTCCGCGAACGGAGGGTTACCTCTCTTGGCACCCATGTCCGAAGTCGCAGGACGGATGGCTGTCCAAGCGGGGGCATACTTCCTTGAAAAGGCACATGGCGGTTTAGGAGTATTGTTAGGCGGCGTTCCCGGCGTACCGCCTGGTCGCGTTACTATTCTTGGCGGCGGGGTCGTCGGAACCCACGCAGCAAGTATCGCCGTTGGCATGGGGGCAGAGGTCATCGTACTCGATCGATCCGTTGACGCATTGCGGCGGATCTGGACGCAATTCGGCGCTCGCGTAACGACAGTTTTTTCGACGCGAGACGCCATCGACCGTCATCTGCGAGAAGCGGATTTGGTAATTGGCGGTGTCCTCGTTCCTGGAGCGTCGGCGCCAAAACTCATCACGCGTGCTCATCTCAAGGGTATGAAACCAGGTTCAATATTGGTCGACGTAGCGATCGACCAAGGTGGATGCGCTGAGACTTCCAAAGCCACGACACATGACGCGCCAACTTTCGTCGTAGACAACGTCATTCACTATTGCGTGGCCAACATGCCAGCCGGCGTTCCCAAGACCTCGACCTACGCACTAAATAACGCAACGCTCCCGTATGTTCTGGCGTTGGCCGATAAGGGTTGGAAGAGGGCACTTCTCGACGACTTTCATCTTAGAAATGGCCTTAACGTGTGGAACGGTCACATAACCTGCGAACCCGTGGCGGCGGCCTCAAATCTAAGCTATACGCCTGTTGTTGAGGCACTCGGATAAGTTTGGGTGGCTGGACATCATTGCACACGCTCAAACAGTATCTCAAACAGAGCGGGCATCCCCGGGGTGGGGCGCATTTAAGGCACAGTGAGGGTCGATGGAATACTTTGTCCAGCAGTTGATCAATGGACTAACACTCGGTTCCATCTATGGCCTTATCGCCATTGGCTACACGATGGTGTTCGGCATCATTGGCATGGTCAACTTCGCGCACGGCGACGTATTCATGCTTTCGACTTTTATCGCACTCATTCTTCTCATGGTGTTGCTGCCAATTGTTGGAACAGGCGCCGCCGCAATCGTACTTGCCCTTATCATCGTCCTCGCCCTCGCTATGTTGCTTACTGGGCTCTGGAATTGGGCAATCGAGCGCATTGCCTACAGACCTTTGCGGGGCTCATTCAGGCTTGCGCCGCTTATTTCAGCCATCGGGATGTCGATCTTTCTTTCAAACTTCGTTCAAGTCGTACAGGGCCCAACTAACAAGTCGATCGTCTCGCTTGTAGATGGCGGATTATGCCTTGCAGGGACGACCAGCGCGGCAAAATACTGCCTATTCCCGACCAAAGCCGGTTTCGGCGTTACGTTAGCCTACAAACAGATCATTATCATGACGATCACAGCCTTGTTGCTAGCTGCGTTCTGGTATCTCGTTCAAAAAACACCACTAGGACGTGCCCAGCGAGCCTGCGAGCAGGACAGCAAGATGGCACGACTTCTCGGAATCGATGTTGATCGCACAATCTCGATCACTTTTGTCATGGGAGCGGCGCTCGCTGCTGTCGCAGGCGTGATGTATCTGCTCCAGTACGGAATAATCAGCTTCTCCGACGGGTTCGTACCAGGCGTCAAGGCATTCACCGCTGCAGTGCTTGGCGGCATCGGCTCTTTGCCTGGCGCAGTTCTCGGTGGCCTCATCATCGGATTGATTGAAAGCCTTTGGTCGGCATATTTCTCGATCGACTACAAGGATGTGGCCGCATTTTCCATTCTAGCTGTCACGTTGATTTTCCTGCCATCTGGAATTATGGGCCGGCCCGAAGTCGAAAAGGTGTGATCAATGACATCGATAGATCACCTCGTGACAACTGGCCGTGGACAAACGAAATTCGTCGAAGGTAAGCTTGGCACGGCGGTTCGTGAGGGGGTGAAGTTTGCGGCGTTGATGTTCTGCCTTTCCATTCCCATCCTGCTATTGCGGATCGATTCAGATATTGACCACAAGCCGTTTCTGCAACTGAGGTGGACGTGGCCGCTGCTGGCAGCAGCTATCGGCTTTTTGGTGCGCTTCGGCGGTTTGGCGCTGGCCAGCACCGGCACGAAAATATCGAGCAAAATCAACTGGCATATACCGCCAAGCCTTTCCCGCTATTTTGCAACCGCGGGGCTTGTTTTTCTTGTCCTATATCCTTTGCTGATGCTGGCGCTCGTTGGCCGCGCCGGATCCATTAAATGGATCGATAATTTTGGCATCCAAGTGATGATTTATGTAATGCTTGGATGGGGATTGAACATCGTCGTCGGTCTTGCTGGTTTGCTCGACCTTGGGTACGTCGCCTTCTATGCAGTCGGAGCCTATTCCTACGCACTCCTGTCGACAGTGGTGATCCCCTTATATGTGCCCTGGTTGTCTCCTTGGGCCTTTTGGGTATGCCTACCTATGGCGGGACTATTGGCGGGCGTCTGGGGCATTCTCTTGGGATTGCCCGTTCTGCGGTTACGGGGCGATTATCTTGCAATCGTGACTTTGGCTTTCGGTGAAATTATTCGACTTGTGCTCATTAACTGGACCGACGTTACGAAGGGCTATGCGGGTATTTCCGGCATTCCCCGGCCAAGTTTCTTCGGCCTCCCTTTTACCGCCGCCGATAACGGATTTGCCGCGCGTTTCGGATTGGAATTCACGCCGCTGCATCGAACGATTTTTCTGTTTTACGTCATTCTGGCGCTAGCGTTGCTCACCAATTGGGTCAGCATGCGCCTCAGGCGCTTGCCAGTAGGACGCGCCTGGGAAGCGTTACGTGAGGATGAAATCGCCTGCCGAAGCCTGGGCATCAATACCACCAATACAAAACTTACTGCTTTCGCGATCGGCGCTTCATTTGCTGGGATGGCGGGATCTTTCTTTGCTGCCCGGCAAAATTTTATCTCACCTGAAAGCTTCACTTTCAACGAAAGCGCAGTGATTCTGGCGGCAGTCGTACTTGGTGGCATGGGCAGCCAACTGGGTGTTGCAATTGCAGCTTTCGCGATGGTCGGCGGGACCGAAATTCTGCGTGAGTTGGATTGGCTCAAAGCAATCTTTGGAAACAATTTTGATCCGACGCAATACCGCATGCTTATCTTTGGTTTTGGTATGGTGGCTCTGATGATCTGGAAGCCGCGCGGGTTGATTGGAACTCGCGAGCCGTCGCTTTTCATCGCCGAAAAAAAATCCATCTCAGGAGATCTGGTCAAGGAAGGGCACGGCTGATGCCAAAAGATGCTGTGCCTCTGCTGCACGTCGAACATATGTCAATGCGTTTTGGAGGATTGGTCGCCGTCGATGATCTGAGTTTCATTGCGAGCGAAGGAGAGATAACGGCGCTGATCGGCCCCAATGGCGCAGGCAAAACTACGGTATTTAATTGCATAACCGGTTTCTACAAGCCAACATCCGGTCGCATGGCCTTAGTTGGCGGCGGTGCTGGAGCGGACGAGGTGGCCGCCGTTACGCAAAGTGGACGCCGCTACGTCCGCGAGACCAATGGAAAATCCGTCTTTTTATTGGAGCGCATGCCCGATTTTCAAATCGCGGCGGAGGCCAAAGTGGCGCGGACATTCCAAAATATTCGTCTGTTCGCAGGCATGACCGTGCTTGAGAACTTGATCGTTGCACAGCACAATGCCCTGATGGCGGCATCCGGATTTACTATTTACGGATTATTCGGCGTGCGCAGCTACAGGTCTGCGGAGGCGCGTGCTGTGCAACTGGCAAAATACTGGCTGGACAAAGCTGGGTTGATGAACCGCGCCGACGATCCGGCTGGCGATCTCCCGTATGGCGCGCAGCGCCGCCTCGAAATCGTACGCGCGATGTGCACGGGGCCGCGGCTTCTTTGCCTCGACGAGCCGGCTGCCGGTCTCAACCCGCGCGAAAGTGCCGACCTGAACGCATTATTGAGATTAATTTCGCGGGAGCATTCCACATCGATCCTGTTGATCGAACACGATATGTCTGTCGTCATGGAAATTTCTGACCATGTCATCGTACTTGAGTATGGCATCAAAATATCTGACGGCAGTCCTGAAGACGTTCGGAAAGATCCCAGGGTGATTGCCGCTTACCTCGGCGTTGAGGATGAAGAAATTGAGGTTGCCGAGCAAGTGGTAGCGGAGTTGATCCGATGAGCGGTGCCCTCCTCGAGATAAAGGGCGTCAAAAGCTTCTATGGTAACATCATGGCACTGCGCGGCGTCGACGTGACGGTCAATGAAGGCGAGATTGTTACCCTGATCGGCGCCAATGGCGCCGGAAAATCGACACTGATGATGACCGTCTTCGGCTCACCGCGCGCGCGGGAAGGCCGTATCATCTACAGTGGCCAGGATATAACGCAAATGGCGAGCCACCAGATCGCCCATTTGCGTATAGCTCAATCGCCGGAGGGACGTCGCATATTTCCACGGATGACGGTGCGCGAAAATTTGCAGATGGGCGCGGAAATAGATGGCGGAAAATACTTCAATAGCGATCTTGAGCGAGTGACGACGCTTTTTCCTCGCCTCAAGGAAAGATTGGAACAGCGCGGCGGAACACTTTCGGGCGGTGAACAACAAATGCTGGCCATCGCCCGGGCATTAATGAGCAGACCCAAGTTGCTGATGCTGGATGAGCCTAGCCTGGGGCTCGCTCCATTGATCGTCAAACAGATCTTCGCAGTGATTGACGATCTCAACAAAAGCAATGGCATGACAGTGTTTCTCGTCGAGCAAAACGCCTTCCATGCTTTACGGCTGGCGCATCGCGGTTACGTCATGGTGAACGGTCAGATTACAATGAGTGGAACGGGCAAAGAGTTATTGTTGCGACCCGAAATTCGCGCTGCTTATCTAGAGGGCGGCAAACACTAAACTAGTGCCCGCATCCTCCGAAAAGTTGGGAACTTGCGCATGGGCTTCTTCCATTCAGTTTATACTGCAGGACCTAGCGGTCTGTGGATCTTTCTGCTCGTTTCAGTATTCATGGGCGCAAGCACCGCTTATGTGTCGGGGCGCGCCATTGCCGAAACATGGCGCCCGTTCTGGCACGGCTTAGTTTACGCGCTGATCATCGGACTGGCGGTGAGGTTCATTCATTTCGCGCTGTTCGAGGAAGTTCTTCTTTCCGTTCGCAATTACGTTATGGACTGCCTCTTCCTCGTTGCGGCCGGGTCAATAGGCTACATCCGAACCCGACAGCAGCAAATGCGACATCAGTATGCATTTCTTACTGACGGCTCCCGCAATTTGAACACGAAATCCCGGGAGCATCAGGGTCAATAGCCCAACCACCGACGAAACAACGTGACTTCGCCATTTTTTCGCGGGATCATGGGTTGAGGCAGTGATGGACTGCCTATCCCGGCGAGGCAGACGGTTCTGTGTCGGGTCGATTAAGTCAGGGAGAGGACTTCAATGATTAAATCACTATGGACGGGTGTCGCCGTGGCGGCACTGTTGGCGTGTTCGGGCGCCGCTCACGCGCAGATCAAAATTGGCCTGACTGGTCCATTGACCGGTCCGAACGCGGCGTTCGGCTTGCAATTGCGAAATGGTGCTGAGCAGGCAGCCGCGGCGATTAACGCCAAGGGCGGCATGAACGGCCAGAAGATCGAACTGGTAATGACGGACGACGTGTCCGATCCAAAACAGGGTGTATCTATTGCAAACAAATACGCTGGCGAGGGCGTGAAATTCGTCGTCGGTCCGTTCAACTCCGGCGTTACCATGCCATCTTCTGAGGTCTACGCCGAGAATGGTATTCTGCAGATCACGCCGTCCGCTACGAACCCGCAAATTACTGAGCGTGGATTGTGGAACGTATTCCGCACGTGCGGCCGCGATGACCAACAGGGTGCCGTTGCAGCGGATTACATCGCCACTAAATTGAAGGGCCAAAAGCTGGCGGTCGTCCACGACAAAACCACGTATGGTAAAGGTCTAGCGGACGAGACCAAGAAAGCGGCGAACGCCAAGGGCGTAACCGAAGTGCTGTATGAAGGCGTCAACACCGGTGAAAAAGACTTCTCGGCTCTGGTCGCAAAAATCAAACAATCCGGCGCTGAGATCGTTTACTGGGGCGGTTTGCATACGGAAGGTGCCCTCATTGCACGACAGCTCAAGGACGGCGGCGTCAAAGCCGTGATGATGTCGGGGGACGGCATCACATCAAATGAGTTCGCGGCAATTGGTGGCGATGCTGTAGTCGGTACTCTGATGACCTTCCCGCCGGATCCGCGCAAATTGCCTGAAGCGGCCGAAGCCGTGAAACAATTTGCGGCGATTAAGTATGACCCTGAGGCCTACACGCTGTATTCCTACGCAGCGCTGCAAGTCGTGGTTGACGCTGCTAACGCCATCAAGAGTAATGATGCCAAGAAAGTTGCCGAGGAGATCCGTAAGGGCGGCGCCTACAGTACCGTCATTGGCAAACTGAGCTACGACAAGAAGGGCGATATTACACGTCCAGACTATGTCATGTACACTTGGCAGAAGGCTGCGGACGGCAAGATCACTTATGTCCAGAACTAAACGTTCAAAAAAGCAAAGCTGACCAATGACGGATCTGCTTTGCGTCACCGACGGCGGAGGGGTGATCGAAAGATCACCCCTTTTGTCGTTGCATAATCTGCTGAGAACTGTTGCTGCGCTCATCCCCATATTGCCAGCAATTCTGCTGTATGGGCTCTTGATTTCGGCCCATGCGGACGAGCCGGCGAGGATTGCAATTGCTTTACCAGTCAGCGGGCCACAGAAAGCCGTTGGAGACGAGGTGAGAGCGGCAGTAGAGTTAGCCTTGATAGACCTGAGGGTTCGTGGCGGAGACTTGGAACGTGCTGTTTCGGTCAGTTTTCATGATGACGCGTGTTCGAGCGAGGGTGGTCTGTCCGTTGCGCGGCAAATCACGGCAGACCTGCAAGCACTTCCAGCAGCAGTGCTGGGGCACGCATGTCCATCGGCCGCGCGCGCCGCCGCCCCCATTTATGCCGCGGCAGGCGTCGCATTCATCGCAGCCGGTTCGCTGCCAACACGAGCTAGCAGCGCCAATTTTGGAACCTCGGCTTTTTTTCGACTGCCCGCTGAGGGATCGCAAGGCGCGCTTATCGGCAGCGCGCTATTAAGCGCGGGGTTCAATGCTCGAATCGCATTTATGCGAGACCGAACGCAGTATTCGCAGGAGGTTCTGCAAGCCGCTTTCGCGGTACTCCAGGCAGGCGGACGCAGAGTGTCGATTGTTGAAACATTTGCCGGTGCGGAGAAAGATTTCTCGGCTATGGCGATGCGCATCAAGGCAGCCGGCATAACCCATATCGCATTGGCGGCATTTCCGAGCGAGGCCGCGCTCTTGATCGGTGCCATCCGCCAGCAGTCGCCTGCTGTCGTCATCCTTGCCACGGATCAACTAGCTGACAGCGTGTTTGGGCGATTGGCCGGCGCGAGGGCCAATGGCGTGAATGTCGCGTTCGCCCCCGACTACAGGCAACTCCCAAAAGCGGCGGACATTGCGCGTCGGCTGCAAACAGGTGCACGGACACCAAGCAGGACGGCTATAGCCAGTTACGCTGCTCTTGAGGTGCTAGCGTCTGCAGTAACCCGCGATAATAATGTTTCTGAACAATCAACGATAAAATCTTTGGCGACGAAGGCCTTCGACACAATTCTTGGTCCCGTGCGATTTGATGCGGCGGGCTCGGCCAATCTGCCATCGTATGTTTTCTATACCTGGAACGACGGAACGCTTGTTGCTCCAGCCCCATAGTCCAAATTGCAGCGGATCCCGAGGTCGCATTGCAAGTTTCTCGCAAGTGCAATAAGCCATACTCTCACATTATTGCCGGCCTTGGGGGAAGTGAGCTGCGCAGCCTTGCTCGCGCCTCGGCCTTGTAATACTTCAGGTACCATCCCTTGGATGCCGTCAGACCACAATATTGCGGTCAAGGAGTTATCATGCGCACCGACACCCCACCGCAAATTGAGCTCAAAGATTATCGGCCGTCAAACTATCTGATCGATACTGTGCATCTCGATGTCGTGCTGCACGCGACGCGCACACGCGTTTTATCCAAACTGAAGCTTCGCTCAAATCCGGCACATAAGGGGCGGCCGGGTGCATTGCGCCTGGATGGCAGCCACATCGAGCTCGCATCAATTAAACTGAACAATCAAATTCTTGGCGCATCAGACTATCGCATCGACACCGAGTCGCTCACTCTCATTCGGACGCCCGACAAGCCGTTTACGCTTGAAATAACGACTTATTGTGATCCTGAGGCGAATACTGCCCTCTCCGGACTTTATCGCACGCGCGGGATCTGGTGTACGCAATGCGAGGCCGAAGGCTTTCGTCGCATCACCTACTACCTCGATCGTCCAGACGTACTGGCGCGTTTCACCACGCGAATTGAGGCAGACGTCAATATTGCGCCAATCCTCTTGAGCAATGGCAACCGGCGTGAACGCGGCACACTTGACGGCGGCAAACGACACTATGCGGTGTGGGTCGATCCGCATCCAAAGCCGGCATACTTGTTTGCGCTCGTAGGCGGAAACCTGACGTCGGTAACATCGACATTCAAGACCATGACCGGGAAGAACGTCGATCTCGGAATATATGTGGAGTCCGGCAAGGAAAGAAACTGCGCCTGGGCCATGGATTGTCTGAAGCGTTCGATGCGATGGGACGAAGAGGTCTTCGGTCGCGAATACGACCTGGACGAGTTCAATATTGTTGCGGTTTCCGACTTTAATATGGGCGCAATGGAAAACAAGGGACTCAATATCTTCAATGACCGGTTGATCCTGGCTACTCCCGAAACTGCTACCGACACGAGTTTTCTATCGATTGAGCGCGTCATTGCGCATGAGTATTTTCACAATTGGACCGGCAATCGCATCACCTGCCGCGACTGGTTCCAACTGTGTTTGAAGGAAGGTCTGACTGTATATCGCGATCAGGAATTCAGCGCAGACACGCATTCGCGCGCTGTCCAGCGGATAACCAGCGTCCGAGGTCTGAAATCGACGCAGTTTCCCGAAGATGCGGGCCCCTTGTCGCATCCGGTGCGACCCGATCGCTATATCGAGATCAATAACTTTTACACGACAACTGTGTATGACAAAGGCGCCGAGATCGTGCGTATGATCGCCACGCTGCTGGGGCCGAAGCTCTTTCGCAAAGGTATGGACCTTTATTTCAAGCGTCACGACGGCGAGGCGGCGACCGTCGAAGATTTCGTTGCGTGCTTCGCCGATGTTTCAAAGCGAGATCTGACGCAGTTCATGACGTGGTATAGTCAGGCCGGTACGCCGAACTTGATTTGCAAAATGGACTACGACGCAAAGAATGAAACTGTAGGCCTGCAAATTGAGCAGACTGTGTCACCGACGCCCGGTCAGCCCAAAAAGAAACCGCTTCACATCCCTGTGCGAGTTGGTTTCATAGGAAAAGACGGGAGCGATATTTCCATCAGGTTGCCTGACGGTAAGCGTTTTGACGGCGGGTTGATCGAGCTGACAAAGCGTGTTGAAAAATTCAAGTTCACGGGAATAACTGAACGACCCGTGATTTCACTGTTGCGTGGTTTCTCGGCGCCGGTGAACCTCTCATTGAACCTTTCGGATCCCGACTTGCGTTTCCAGATCGCGCACGACAGCGACACCTTCAATCGTTGGCAAGCCTCTCAAGACTACGCGATGCGTATTTTGACCGCCGTGGTCACAAAATTTCGGGCAGGCGACAAACCGCTGCCACCGCTCGACTATATCGATGCAATGCGGCTTGTCATCGGAACAGAAAGTTTGGAAACCGCTTACCGGGCGCAGATGCTGACCTTTCCTGGCATGGCGGACGTCGCACGGGTGATCGGACAGGATGTGGATCCCGGCGCGATCCAAATGGCCAATGTCTGGCTGTCTGGGTGCCTTGGGGCAGGCTTGAGGGGGGAACTGGAGAAACTATATCGGACGCTGGAAAGCAATAAGTCCTACGAACCCGACAAGACCCAAGTCGGCGCCCGATCATTTCGATTGACGGTGCTGTCATTACTGGCCGCAGGCAACAAGGCGTCGGAATGGGTTCGGGTCGTTCGGCACTTTGAAACGGCCAATAATCTCACGGACGAAATTGGCGCACTGAACATATTGAGGCGCGCACCTAAAAGTCAGCGAGAAAAAGCCTTTGAGCGCTTCTACGATCGTTGGCACGGCGACCATCTGGTAATCGATCATTGGTTCAGCTTGCAGGCCATGTTGCCCAGTTCGTCGGCGCTGGCAGTGACGCAGCGGTTGGCAAAGCATTCCCTGTTCTCGATGAAGAACCCCAACAAAGTGCGGGCGCTGCTTTTCGCATTCGCCAATAATCCAGCCAATTTTCATCGCGCCGACGGACGAGGTTATGAGTTTATTGGTAGCAAGGTCATTGAACTCGACCGCATAAATCCGCAGGTAGCCGCACGCCTGCTCGGATCCTTTCGCAGTTGGCGCACACTCGAAATGGGTCGACGGCAGCTCGCTGAAGCCGCACTGCAGCGGATCATCGCCACAAAATCCCTATCGAGAGACGTCACTGAAATAGCGATGAAAACATTAGCTTAAAACAAGACATGTTATCATTTAGGCAGTTGTTGCTCACCCTGCTCGCCGGGCGACGGTCGTGGCGGACCTCGCCAACGCAGATAGGCGCGGCGTTCTTCCGGTGTCATTGATCCGGCAATCTCAACCAGCACATCGCGCTGACCGAGCCGGGCGGTACGCTCGGCTTCGATCAAGCGGGTTTCAGCTGTAAGGAATCGTTCTTTGTCGAACGGCTCGGCAGTCAATGCCACCAGCGCGTCTTCACGAGCCTGCCGCACATCGCGACGGCTCGCATTCATCAGTCGACGTTTGTCAGTTGAGCGTTGCCAAATCGCATCTTTGCGTTCGATAGGCAGCGTTAAAACGTAAGCACCCAGACTTTTTTGGGCTGGTCCGCCCGCCTGGCCGAATGGTTGAGCATTGTGTCGAACGACTGCGCTAAAAAGCCCGCCAATGAACAACGCGTTCACTGCCAATGACACGAGAAGCGCAAGCCGCGTTGGACCGCCTGAGCGCGTTCGTTCAACTGCAATATCGGGCGTATCAATAGGCATGAAGACATCCAATCATTCAAAATCATCAGATTGATCGAGATGGAGATCCAACAAGGCAAGTCGATCATTCGCTGAGGTTAAAGAAATCCCGCTTATTGCCTGAAGTGCGGGCACGGCGCGCGCGCCAACCTGGGACTGACCAACGAACACACCAATCATCAACGACGCCGCCAATAAAGCGGCTCCCCTCGCCATCTCACGCCTTACCCCAATAGTTGATCGAGGTAAGGCGGGTAAACGGGGCGACACGCCAGTTGAGCCAGCACTCGCGGTTTGCAACCGCGGCGATGATTGAGCCACGGCGACAATCCTATTTGCGAGCACGGTCAATTCAGAAGCATGCGGATCCGTAATCTGAAATAGCACCGCATCCAAGGCTTGCGCCTCACCAAGCAAACGCTGAGCATCTGTTTCAGACGCGAGGCGCGCCGCAGCGCTCGCCCTAGCAATCAGAGGCCAACGCGTGCGATCGCCACCGTATACTTCGAGCAGGCGCTCAAAGTCGGCAGGCGGCATGATGGGCGTGTTTCTAACTGTCATAGCAATCTTTCCAAATTCACGAACTTCTTTACTCCGTGGACTTCAGTCGATGTTGTCCGGCAGCAACTGCTCCCACTCGTTCTTCAAAGTCACCTTCAACGCGCGACGCGCTCGCGCAAGCAGAGATTCCACAGCTTCATCGGAAATGCCCAGGCTCTCGCCAACCTCGATCTGGCTTAAACCTTCAAAGTGGAACAAGATAAGTGCCAATTTCTGCCGCTCTGGTAATAGGGATAAGGCCGACTGAACACGTTGAGACAAGTCACGTGCCTCTATGCCAGCGGATTGCATGGGGCGCGCAATCTGATCGGGCACTTCGGCGACTACACTCGTGTTGCGCGACGAGCGAATGCGATCAATCGCAAGATTGGAAACGACCCGACGAAGCCAGGGCTTAAGACCTGCGGGACCGAGCTGCAACGTGGCTGCATGACGCCAAAGGCGCAACATTGCCTCCTGTGTTACATCCTCGGCTTCAGCGGCGTCGCCCAACATGCGGCGTGCTGTTCCCAACATCGCCCCGAGATGCACATTGACGAGTTGGCGAAACGCATCCGCGTCCCCGCGCCCAGCATTAGCGAGAAGAACCGCTTCGCCTGCCACGGAACTAGCGGGCTCCATTGGCCCTGGATCCAAAGGCTTTGCCATCGGTCTGGAAGACACCTTGCGCCACCTCAGCATAACAACGGCGCCAATCGTATTCTAGCTGATTGGCGCACAGAAACGAACTTGCAAATCTCAATCACAAGAAGCGCCGCCCTTCTAAAATCTCATGCGCTAGGATGTTCAGGCGAACTTCGCGATCGAACATTAATTCCTCGACGCGTTGCCCGGCGCGTCAGATGGCCGGCTATCTTCGCTGCTTTGATCGCTTCCGCGGCGTCCGTCGAACCAATGCCTGCCACGCATGCCACGGCGCTCCACCTCAACCTCGCCGAGCGTAATTTTGCCTTCTCCTTTTGGATCGAGCCGCGCAAAGCGTTCCTTTGCGACTTTGTAGAATCGCTCTTTTGACACCTTGCCCTCGGCGTCAGATCTGTAAGCGTGCAAAAAACGCTTTACGCCGTATGCCACCATTTCCTGCCGCACCAGATCGAAGTCGACTTTGTCGATCACCCCGTCTTTGTTGCGATCTAAATCCTCGAAGCGCTTCATCCGGACAGCCATGTAGGCGTCAAGCGCAATCATACCGTCCTTCTTGACGTCAGCCAGGCGCATTTCCGCCAACTGTCTTCCCATGGGACCGGGCATGTCGGGGCCATTGGCACTCAGCACGCCCTTACCCCGCATGTCAGGAGGCAGATCATCGTCGGTTATCATGCCGTCATTGTTGAGATCCAGTTGAGCGAAGCGCCTTTTTGCTTCGGCCAGAAAAGCGTCTTTGGCGATTTTTCCGTCTTTATTGCCGAACTGCTGAAGCATTCGTTCACCGCGGTTCATGTTGCCTCGCCTTGGCTTGCCTGGCTGCATGATCACGGCTTGGATTTCTGTCACATCGATGACGCCATCGCTGTTCTTGTCGAGACGGGCGAAGCGCTCTCGCGTTCGGGCATCGTACTCGTCTGCAGTGACCGATCTTGGTCCGAACCAGCCTCGGATGCCCGATCCAGTGCGACCGTGCCAAGCGCCGCCGTCGTTGCCGATCTGGCTCGGATCGCCGCCATAAAACTTGTCGGTACGATCACGCGGCGGCGCGGCGAGGGCCCCGATGATGCCCGCTGCCAATAACGTGCCAGAGATCAAGGCTAAATTGCGCTTTATCATACCGTCTCCATTGCCCTCGGCAAAACTGCCGCCAGGTCCGATCGCTGCTGATTTAACGCTCCATGGGCGTGAATCCGTCTGCCAAATCGCTCAGCGTATAAGCCTATCGAACAAACCGGCAACTTCTCTATGCTGTTCAACGAGGTCAGCGGCGAGGACCTCAAATGTCGGCGCCTGTCCGACGCCGGCCAGTAAGCGCTTGAGGCCGTCGGGAATTGTTGCGGGATCAAAAGCGTCGATCAGGCTCAAGCGGAGAATCTGGGTTAAATTGTTCAATCTCTGAACCGCAGCCAGTAGGAGATGGGAGACAGCAGGTGCCAACAGATTTGCCGCCGCAAGTTTTCGCAGTGCCTGCTCAGTATTGGTATCCCGAACGATCGGATGCTCAACGGCGTAGATGAGTTGCAGGTACTGCGCGATGAATTCGATGTCGATGAGACCGCCGCGAACTTGTTTAAGATCCCACGGATCGCTCGTGCCTTTCGATGCGGCGATACGGTTACGCATGTCATGGACGTCGGCGGCGATGCGGCGCCGATTGCGCGGGCGTTGCAAAACACCGGCGATCCCCGCTTCGATCAAGGCGCGCAAATGCGGCGGCCCTGCAACCACACGCGCTCGGGTCAGGGCCAAATGTTCCCACGTCCAGGCCTCGCTTGCCTGGTAATCTATAAAACTTGATAATTGAGTAGCCACCGGCCCTTGGTTGCCGGATGGCCTCAACCGCATATCGATTTCATAGAGGGATCCCTCAGCCGTGGGTGAGGTAAAAGCGCCAATCAGTCGCTGCGTGAAACGCGCGTAGTACTGCGCAGGCGAAAGTGGTTTTTCGCCATTTGACTGTAGTGCAGCAGGATCGAAGTCATAAATGACCATAAGATCCAGATCAGAAGCAGCCGTCATCTCCCGGCCGCCGAGCTTTCCAAGCGCGACAATTGCCGCGCCGCCGCCACTGATTTCCCCGTGCGTCCGCGTCATCTCCGCCTGAATGCGGATGGCGAGAGCTTCGATCAATTCATCCGCGAGCCCTGCATATGCCCGACCAGCGTCGGCAGCCTCGATGGTGCCGGTGAGAACGCGGACGCCTATCAGAAACGCCAGTTCGCTGCCGACAACGCGCGAACGATCCAGAACCTGTTCATAAGTCTGTGCGTGTGATAGTTCGGTAATTATGATCTTCCTGATGGCTTCTTGAGTAGCGAGACTGCCAAAGAAGCCCGGATCCAACACAGCGTCCAAAACTCTACCTCGCCGGCTCAAAACCCGCGCCAACCGCGGTGCGGTCCCCATGATGGCTGCAACCAGCTCTAACAAAGCCGGGTGTTGCTTGAGCAATGAGAAAAGCTGAACGCCCGACGGTAAGTCGGCGATAAAACGATCAAAGCCAGCGAACGCTTGATCGGGGTTTGCGGTCGCCGACAACGCGTGAATGAGGCGCGGTTGCATCTCGGTAAGCAACTCACGTGCGCGCGGCGACCGAATCGCACGCGCTCGCCCGTGATGCCAACCGCGGACGCATTCGATTACCGTCGACGGCGCAGAAAATCCCATCGCCGACAAAGCAGCAACTGTCGCCGGATCGTCGGTGGAGCCGGCAAAGACCATGTCGCGTCCAGCGGCCGTCAGTGCGGGACTAGCTTCGAACAATTGGCTGTAGTGATTTTGCACCGTCGTCAATCGAGTGGTAAGCGCGTCGGAAAATGACGCAAATGTCGAGAAGCGTGCGAACGCCGCCAGAGACTCGAGTGCACGTGAGTCGGTAGGCAATGTTTGGGTCTGTTCATCGGCCACCATTTGCAGGAGGTGCTCGACCCGGCGGAGAAAGACATAAGCTTCAGCAAGTTCATCGCGTACCAGCGCAGTAATCCAATTGCGCGCCACCAGCCGATCGAGGGCGCCGAGCGTATCGGGCACACGAAGATCGCGTTGGCGACCACCCGCTATCAATTGCTGAGTTTGCGTGAAAAACTCTATTTCGCGAATTCCGCCGCGACCAACTTTGATATTATGGCCGGCTACGGCGACCGTGCCGAAGCCTTTGACGACGTGGATCTGCCGTTTCATGGCATGAATGTCAGCGATGGCTGCAAAATCGAGATTTTTGCGCCAAATGAATGGGGAAAGCGACGCCAGGAATTGCCGTCCAGATTCTTTGTCACCGGCAATGACGCGCGCCTTTATGAGCGCCGCGCGCTCCCAATTTTGACCGACGCATTCGTAGTAGTTATCGGCGGCAGTGATCGACAGGGCGACAGCTGTCGAGCCAGGATCGGGGCGCAAACGGAGATCGGTGCGAAAAACATAGCCGTCCTCGGTCGGCTCCTGCAGGAACTTCACGAGATCGCGGGTCAACTGAATGAAAAATTTCGGCAACTCGCGAAAAGGCGCGAGGCGGCTCTTGCCCGGATCATAAAACACTATGAGATCAATATCACTGGAGTAGTTGAGTTCGTTGGCGCCGTGTTTTCCCATTGCAAGAATGAAATAGCCCGATCGCAATTCGCTTGCACGATCGGTGTCGACCCAATCGCCCCTTCGTTGTGCGTCGGCAAACAAGTATGAGAGAGCGGCATCGACGGCGACATCAGCAGCTCCCGACAAGGCGGCGGTAACAGTCATGACCGGCCAAATACCGCCGAGATCTGCGAGCGCGGTCAAAAGTGCGACTTGCGCTTTGAAAACACGCAATGCTTTCATGACAGAAGACCGGACTGATGCTTCAGAAATGAAAGATTGCAGTTCCGATGCCAATTCGCCGGCCAGAATGTCGGGCGCCGCCGTAAGGCAACGCTGGAGATGATCAGGGTGACGGACGATCAGGCGCGTCAGATACGGGGAGGCGCTAAAAATTCCACGCAAGAGATTTTTAACTGCGTTATTTGCAAGAACCTTTTTCAGTTCAGCAAACTGCGGCTCGGTCGATACTGCAGTAAGAGCTGCCCACTCCCGTTCAGCGCGCACAAAATCATAGACGAGGGGTGCCTCGACGATCAGCTCAGCGAGCGATGCTTGCGGTTTGGCCGACACGTCCAGCTCCTCCTGGCACACTGATTGGTGATGCGGCACTGCAACTGGGCTGCGCCAGCAACAAAACGACGCGCAATCCTGGCGAATTGTCTTCAAGCCGTAGTGCGCCATCATGCAAGCGCGCGACGGCTGAGACAAGGCTTAAGCCAAGGCCCGTTCCGGGACGGGACCGGCTTTGCTCCAATCGGACGAAACGCTTGGTGACGCGCTCGCGATCCGCGGCGGGAATCCCCGGCCCACGATCGGCAACGGCGATCTCCACCGCCTTGTCGGAGACGGCCACGACCTTGACCGTTATGGATCCCGACGAAGCGTCATTGATGCCCGTGGAATATTTTATGGCATTGTCGAGCATGTTAGCTACGGCTTGGCCGACCAGTTGGCGATTGACTAAGAAAAACGTCGGTGTCGGATCACTGGCAAACACAATCTGCAATCCGGCGTCGTCGCCGAAGGGCTGATAGAGTTCGGCAACATCTCGGACAAGTGCGGTGATGTCACAACGAGTGCGCGTTGCGTCGACAGCCCCTGCCTCAAGGCGCGCTATCAACAGCAACGCATTGAAAGTCTGAATTAGCCCATCGGATTCCTCGATTACTTTTTCCAGACCTTCGCGGTGAGCGTCGGCGCGGTCTTCGCGAAGGGCTGCCTCCGCGCGATTGCGCAGTCGTGTCAGCGGCGTCTTAAGATCGTGCGCTATGTTGTCTGAGACTTCCCGGAGCGCATCCACCAGTTCCTCTATTTTGGCGAGCATGGCGTTGAGTCCAATCGCCAGCTCATCGAACTCGTCGCCGGAGGCATCAGTGGGAACACGCCGAGTGAAATCGCCGGACATAATTGAGCGCGCGGTCGTTGTGATATCGGCAACACGCCGATTAGCGTGACGGCTAAAAAACCAGCCAAGTGCCAGCGAAAGCATGGTCAGCAATGCAACAACGGCGAACGCCGTAAGTTGCAAATTCTTCGCAAATGCCTGCTGATCATCGATACGGCGCGCGACAAGCAGCATGCCGCCGTCCGGAAGAGGTACAAGTAGTCCCGCGGCAGAGACGAAACGTTGCTCTGCGGTTCTCCAGAACTTGAAGATATTGCCTGAGGCTGTTAATCCGGCGGGCAATCTCTCTATATTGCCTGCCAGGGGTACCGGTCCATTACTTGGCGTTGTCAGCAAGTAGATCCCTTGGTCGGAGGACACACTCCGGGCCGAGACCGACGCTGCGAGCGCACCCATTCCGCCACGATCAAGTTCGCCGCGAAAAACCTGCAGCTCCCCACGCAACACGTCAAAGGTTTGTGCAGCAAGCACCCGATTGACCTCAGAACCCAATCCAATGGATACCAACACGGCGACGGGTGTCATCAACGCCAACGCCGTCAGCGCGATACGAAAAGCGACCGACGCTAAAAGAGATCGAATTTGTCCAAGCAACGACCTAGGCATCGCCGTCTCGCACAACGTAGCCGGCGCCGCGAACCGTGTGCAGCAAGGGCTTAGGAAACCCCTTGTCGATCTTCGAACGAAGCCGTGAAATGTGAACGTCGATAACGTTCGTCTGCGGATCGAAGTGATAATCCCAAACATGTTCTAGCAGCATTGTGCGCGTTACCACCTGACCGGCATGGCGCATCAAATACTCGAGTAAGCGAAATTCACGCGCCTGCAGCGGCACTGTGGCACCGCCGCGAGTTACCTTGTGGCTCAACCGATCGAGCGACAAATCACCGACAACGTAGCGTGTCACCTGCGTTTCTGGTTCGAGACGGCGTCCGAGAGCCTCAACGCGTGCCAGCAGTTCGGAGAAGGCGTAGGGCTTGGTCAAGTAGTCGTCGCCGCCTGAGCGAAGCCCCTTGACCCGATCATCGACTGATCCAAGCGCCGAGAGAATTAGGACCGGTGTGCGGTCGCCGTTGCCGCGCAGCGTCTCGACTATCGAAAGGCCATCGCGCTTGGGCAACATGCGATCGATGATCAATACGTCATAACCGCCTTCGCTTGCCATTTCGAGACCGCTTTCGCCGTCTGCAGTCGTATCGGCGCCATGGCCGCTTTCTTTGAGGGCTTTTACAAGAAATTGTGCGGTTTCTCGGTCGTCCTCGATCACCAGCACGCGCATTGTCAGCTCCCTATTTGGCCACCGCCTAAAATCGACAATGGCCTCGGTCGCCCGAAGCCATTGTTTCAGTTTATCCTGGCGGCGTCAGCACCGTACGCTCAACCCTTTTTAAGCTGTACGGCAACAAACCGCGTTTGATCGCCGCTGCGGACACGAAGTAGCAAAGCGCGCCGACCAAGTTTCGTTGCCTCTGCAAGACCCTTTGAGACATCTTCCACGCTGGTGACCGGTTGGCTGGACACTTCTATAATGGTATCCCCCACGCGCAATCCCTTGAGTGCTGCATCAGAAGCCGAGTCGACGTCGACAATCGATACGCCATCGCGTCCACCTTTGGTACCGCTCAGCTTTAGACCCAAAGCTTCCAAGTCAGTGGTAGACGCCGGCTTTGGCGGTTCAGCTTTTGCAGGCGTCGAGACCGGCCCATTGGCGTCTTTAAAATCGCCAAGCCTTACGGCGACCTGCTGTTCCTTTCCGGCGCGTAGAACAACAATTTCGGCTGACGCATTCGGCGAAAGAGCTGCAACACGGCGCGCGAGATCACGGCTGTCGGCGATTTTGTCACCGTTCACGGTCAAGATGGTGTCGCCATTTTTGAGACCGGCACGAGCGGCAGGACCATCCAACGTAACCTCGTTGATCAACGCGCCGCGCGTCTCACCAAGCCCTAGGCTAGCAGCGGTGTCCTCGTCGACATTCTGGATCTTCACTCCGAGCCAACCGCGGCTCACCGAGCCAGACGTACGCAATTGATTTATAACTTCGTTGACGGTCTTGGCGGGAACCGCGAACGCAATGCCGACACTACCACCAGACGGACTGTAAATGGCCGTATTGACGCCGACCACCTCACCGTCGAGGTTGAAGGTCGGGCCACCGGAGTTGCCGCGGTTCACGGCCGCGTCGATCTGCAGATAATCATACGGACCGGAGCCCACATCGCGCGCCAGCGAAGAAACGATGCCTGCGGTAACCGTGCCACCGAAGCCAAAAGGATTGCCAACGGCGATAACCCAATCGCCGACCCGTGGATCCTTCGGGGCAAACTTAACAAATGGATATTTGCGACTTGGTGACTTGATCTTTAGCAGAGCTATATCTGTGCGTTGGTCGGCGCCGACGAGTTCAGCATCAACTTTTGCGGTCTGGTCATCAAACGACAATTGGATCTTCGATGCATTCTCGATGACGTGATTATTGGTCACAACGAAGCCGTCGTCGGAAATGACAAATCCAGACCCCTGTGCCAACGTCGGTATGTTACCACCACCGCCTTCTCCGCCACCACCGCGAGGCAGATTCTTAAAGAATTCGTTTAAGGGATGGTCCTCGGGAAGGCCAGGAATGCCGCTGAAGGGCTCGGCCTGACGTCCGCGTGGGCCGCTGCGCGGATTCGGCGTGGGCAACTGCGCAACTTTGGGCGCACCGCCACCGACGACGTGTATGCTCACCACGGAGCCTTTCACGCGATCGACGATGTCGGCGAAAGTAAGGGGTGCGCGGGACATGCTTGCATTCGGCGCAAGCTGCGCTTGGGCAAGTGGGATACCTGCGAAATTTGTGGCGCCAAGGGCTGCCGCAACAGCCAGGGCGGCAATGCCAGACCTCTGACGCACAAAAGGCCGCATGAACGAAAGGGACGCAGTCATTGATAGCTCCTGAATACTGTCGAGGGCGTGCGCGGGTCGCTAGTAGGTCTCAAGTTTCACATCCGCTTGCGGCGCCATTGCACCACAGTAACGGATGTACGAGACTTTGCCTTACGCCCTCCTTTCAGCGGCATTAAAAGTTTGTAATACTTCGGCGATTAGAGAGTTAAGGGCTGCGAATGTGTCGACTGAGACAGGAGACCATGGTGGGTTGGCCAAGTGCTTTGATAGCTGGTGCGATGTTGGCCGGGCAGCTGGGATCGGCAAACGCACACCCCGGCTTTTCAATTGAGGCTTCTCGGCATTCGACGCGCCTTGCAAGACCGATCGCGGTCTTCGGGCCAGACCAACGCGCTCCGCTTCCGGCCAATCTGCTGCCCATGCGCGAAAAGCTCGGCGTCCTTTTCAACGTGATGCAACGGACGGTTTGTACCGCTTTTTGCGTTGCGCCCTCCATCATCGGCACGGCTGCACATTGTCTTTATAAAACAAATGGAGAAAAGGCGCCGCGGTTGACGGAGTTCTGGTTCGCGCGCAATTACGACGCAGTACGCGACTACGCTCGCGTGGCCGGTTATCGCACCGGTGCCAGTGCGCAAAGTGTCATCGCTGGCAGTTCCAGCCTCTCGACCACCCCGCCGATTGCCGCCACCAAAGACTGGGCATTTGTCCGCCTTTCGAGCCCTGTTTGCAGCAAAGGCGTGTTCGATATGGAAGCGATACCTGTTGAGCAAATCATTGAAGCAAGCAAAGCGGGCCGTGTTTTTCAAATTTCCTATCACAAGGACTACAAGCAGTGGCAACCCGCGTTCTCCAGGCCCTGTGCGTTCGGCCGATCATTTGAAAACGCGCCCTGGTCGACAATTGCCGCTGATTTCTCCGGGTCTGAGGATTTACTGCTGCATCGGTGCGGTACGGGCGGCGCCTCGTCGGGATCGCCGCTGTTACTAGACACACCTCAAGGCATCAAAGTTATCGGTATCAATGTTGGCACTTACGTACAGTCACGGACGGTGTTGCGCGATGAGCGAACTACCGAGAGAACGGCTGGTATCGCCCTCGCCAACACTGGCGTTGCTTCCGCAGCTTTTGTAGGCCAGTTTTCGACGTTCCGAGACGCACACATGCTAGGAAGCGTCAGTGCAATCCGCGAGTTGCAGGAGCGGCTTCAAAAAATTGGCCACTATAAAGGTGCAATCGACGGCACCTACGGCCCGACAGTGAAATTGGCAATCGAGGCCTATGAAGCGTCGCTGAGTCTGCCGGCCACCGGTCTGGCGAGCGATAACATACTGCAAAAACTCAGATCGACCGGCCCAATTGCAACGGGCAAAACCCGTTAATTCTACAAGACCCAACTTCAGTCGACTAATTTCGCTCGCGCAAGCCGGATAGAATTTTGTCGAGCCGGCGTGCTTCATCAGTGGTCAGTGCACTTGTCGAGTCGGACAAGGCGAACGTATCGATGCGATGCCGGCTTCTACGCCAAAGAGCAAGCACCGCGAAAGCCAGCAACATTGGCGGCGCCAACCACAATACAAGTGTTTGACTGCTGAAGCGTGGCCGCAACAAGACGAATTCGCCGTAGCGGTCGACAAGGAACCGCGTGACGTCGGCATCGCTGTTGCCAGCAACCAGCCGTTCGCGCACCAACAGTCGTAAATCGCGGGCAAGCGGCGCGCTGCTATCGTCAATACTTTGGTTCTGACACACAAGGCAGCGCAGTTCAGCCGAAATTGCACGCGCACGCGCTTCGAGAACCGGATCTGCCAATCGTTCGTCTGGCTCGACGGCACGGGCCGATGTGGCCGCCCCGACATTTAATGAAATGATAAGTACACCAATGAATACGACGCACAGTTTAATTCGATAAAGGAAGGACACCATGCTCTTTCCTATTCCGCTGCTGCCATGGGCGCGGTCGATCGGCGCCGCGCGGCACTGGCTGCGCCGATACGCAAGCGCCGATCAGTCATCGACAGTGCGCCGCCCAGCGCCATAATCAGCGCACCAATCCAAATCAAGCGGACTAGGGGATGAAAATAGACTCGCACAACAAAACGGCCATTTTCAACCGCATCGCCAAGCACGACATAAAGATCACCGCTAAACGCATTTAAAATCGCGGCCTGTGTCGTGGCTTGACGCGGCACATCGAATATCCGTTTTGAAGGCTCAAGGTTGGTCACAATGTTACCATTGCGAGTTACGCGAAATTGTCCGACCGTTTCCTGATAATTGGGGCCCCGCGCTGGCGCGGCACCAAGGAACGTCAATTGGTAACCAGCGAGCGACATAGTACCGCCTGGAACCAAGACCTGAACGGTTTCGCTGCGCCACGCCGAAGTTGCCGCTATGCCAATCGCTACGATGCCGACGCCAGCATGAGCCAAGAGCATGCCATAGGCCGATCGTGGCAGATTGGAAGCACGTCGCAGCGTTTCGGCAAAGGGGGCGGCAAACGCCTTGGTGCGCACGCCCCATTCAACGCAAGCGCCGATTACGACCCAGGCGCCAAGGGCAATCGCGGCCGGCGCCAACCATGGTCCGCGGCGGACCAGTGCCATGGTAAAGCCACCGACGAGCAAGGCAGCGAAAAAGGCAGCGGCGAGACGTTGGGCTGCGGCACGAAGATCTCCACGCTTCCACGCCAGCAGCGCACCGAACGGGAGGGCGATAAGCAGCGGTAACATCAAAGGCACGAACGTCATGTCAAAGTAAGGCGCGCCGACCGAAATCTTCGCGCCGGTGACAGCTTCAAGGGCGAGCGGGTAAAGCGTGCCGATTAGAACCGTGGCAGCGGCTGTTGTGAGCAAAACATTATTCAGAACCAATGCGCCCTCGCGGCTGATCGGTTGGAACAAGCCGCCAGCCTTGAGGCTCGACGCGCGCCACGCATAAAGTGTCAGCGCGCCGCCGATGAAAACAGCGAGAATGGCGAGAATGACAATGCCGCGCTTGGGATCTACAGCGAAGGCGTGCACTGAAGTGAGAATGCCGGAGCGCACCAGAAAGGTGCCCATCAGCGACAGCGAGAAGGTCAAGATGGCGAGCAGAATAGTCCAGATCTTGAGGGCTTCCCGCTTTTCCATCACGACCGCAGAATGAAGCAAAGCGGTACCGGCGAGCCACGGCATAAACGATGCGTTCTCGACCGGATCCCAGAACCACCAGCCACCCCATCCCAGCGTGTAGTAAGCCCACCATGAACCCATGGCGATGCCGATCGTGAGGGCGATCCAAGCGAGCAATGTCCACGGCCTTACCCAGCGCGCCCAGGCAGCATCAATGCGGCCTTCCCACAGGGCGGCGATAGCAAAAGAGAAGGCCATCGAGAAGCCGACATAGCCGGTGTAGAGAAACGGAGGATGGAAGGCGAGGGCGGGGTCCTGGAGAATGGGGTTCAGCCCCTGACCTTCGGCAGGTGACGGGTTCAAGCGCAGAAACGGATTAGACGTCAAAAGTATGAACAGCAAAAAAGCGGTTGATAACGACGCTTGAACCGCCAAAACGCGGGCGCGAAAACTCAGCGGCAAATTTTGGCTGTAAGCGGCGACTGCCGCGCCGAACAACGTCAGGATCAACACCCATAACAACATTGAGCCTTCGTGATTGCCCCAGACGCCGGCGATCTTGTAGATCATCGGCTTTGCCGAGTGTGAATTCGCCCAGACGTTCTCGACAGAAAAATCGGAGGTAACAAAAGCATGCATCAGCGCCAGGAATGAAACTGCAACAAGAACAAACTGCACAATCGCGGCTGGCGCGGCGACATGCATCAGGCGCGGGTCGCCCCGATCCGCGCCGTAGGCCGGCAGGCAAATCTGTATTGCACCCACGAAAAGCGCAAGAATAAGGGCGAAATGTCCGAGTTCGATGATCACGATTGACTGCCTGCCTGCATCGGACAATCCGAGCTTTATTTCGCTGCTGGAACGATTTTAGCGGCTGTGGCAGCCGAAGCTCGAGTCACATCACCTTGCCAGACGCCCTGTTCTTTAAGCGCTTTGGCGACTTCCGGCGGCATATAATTCTCATCGTGTTTGGCCAGCACGGTGGAAGCGCGAAAACGACCGTCTGTGTCAAGCTTGCCGACCGCGATGATGCCCTGCCCTTCGCGAAAGAGTTCCGGCAGAATGCCGTCGAATATTACCGGGATGGTGGACTTGGTGTCTGTGACGTCAAACGCAACTGTAGTGCCTTGTCCGCGCTTCACGCTGTCTTTGGCCACCAGCCCCCCAAGGCGGAAGGATACGCCCGGTTTTACTTCTTGGCCAACGACCCGACTTGGGGTGTAGAAGTAGTCGACTCCGGAGCGCAAAGCGAACAATACCAAGATGAGCGCAAGCGACAAGCCGGCGACGGAAGTACCGATCAAGGTTGCGCGGCGCTGTTTTCGCGTCATGGCTCAAGCTCCAAACGCCGTGCAAGGGCACGGAACGCAGCTTCTGCGGCCGCGTTGCCGGCCATGGCGCGCTGAGCATCTGCAAGAGCATTGCGGGCCATCTCCGGCTTCTTGAGCACCATATATGAGGAGATCAAACGTTCCCACCCTTCGCCATCATTGCCATTCGACTTCAATCTCACCGCAAGAGTTTGAACCATGTTCTCGATCATGATTTGGCGCTGCTCAAATGTCATGCCTGCGGCGGCCTTGACGTCGAGATCGGTCGGGCCGCGGCTGGTCGCCGGAGCAGTCCGTGTAACCGCTACAAGTCGCTGCTCGACCGATGTCCGCCACGGGGCATCAACGGGCGCAGCAGCGAGTAGGGCGCGATAATCGGCCGCGGCGGCTTGGCGATTACCGTCCTGCTCCTTGGCAAGGGCAAGCCAAAATCGCGGCTCAAAACTATTTGGATCCATCGCCGTCACTTTCTCGTAAGCGGCGCGCGCCGGTTCGCTTACGATGCCATCGCTTGCCAATACGGAAGCCTCCGCGAAGCCCATCAGGCGCGGCACGGTTGCTCCGGCCAAAAGAATGGTTCGCTGATAGGCGCTGGCCGCCTCTGAATAGCGACCTTGGCGAAAATAGATGGGAGCGATCGCTTCCCATCCTCGCCATTCCTCGGGATGGGAAGCTAGTCTGGTCTCGACTTTGGCGATCAACTCAGCAGCCGATGCATTGGCGATTTGTCCGGCGGTAGGGGCAAACGGGCGAGCCGGGATACCAGGAGAGCCGAGGTATGCATACAAGGCGATGCTGAGAATCGGCACCAGTACTCCAACGACAATTGGAATAGCTTTCACAAAGCCCGAAGCTGTCTTTGGGCCTAACGCGGAATTTCGTTGCGAAGCCCGCAGAACCCGCCGCGAGATCTCATGCCGCAAAGCAGCGTGTTCGCTGTCATCCAAGACACCGCGAGAGATCTGACGATCGAGATCTACTAATTGTTCGGCGTAAACGGCAAGATCGGCTGAACCGGGGATGTCATCTGGGATTCCAATACGGAATGCCGGGCGCAGGGCAATCACAAGGGCGCCTGCAGTCAATCCGGCAAAAATCAACCACAGCAGCATTATGGTGCCTCAATCTAACCAAAGCGGAGATAGAAGTAGCGGCGCAGCAATGCAAGGGTAGAATTCCATGCGTTGTGGTCGCACACCAGAAATATCAACCACCAAAACGGCAACAAGCCTGATAATTTTAGGCATGCGATCGTGGTATCCACCGCTATTTTGAACGCCCCCGTTCTGACGGACAATCGTCCGGTTTTGGACATTAAAGTGTCGTGAATGGTAGGTAGTCAAACGGCGGGAAGAACGAGGCGCGTCTGTAATCCGCCTAGTTCCGATCTCAGGCGTTCGAAACTGCCATTGTTGGCTTGAGCCAACTCAGCAACGATCGAGTGCCCGAGGCCCGAGCCGGGTTTGGTCTCGTCCAGCCGTCGGCCACGTTGTACCGGTTCGCCGAGTTGCTCGGCCGAGAGGCCGGGACCATCATCCTCGATCAAAATTTCGAGATTGTTGTGAGCGCTGCCATTTAACAAACTCCGCGCCACCAGACGGACGCGACAGTTCGCCCACTTACAAGCATTGTCCATGAGATTGCCGAGCATTTCTTCAAGATCCTGACGTTCGCCGCGAAATCTCAATTCCGGTGGACAATCGATTTCCAGGTCGAGGCCGCGGTCGCGGTAGATCTTCTGCAAGGTGCGAGAAAGCGCGTCACTTACACTGCGCACTTCGGTGGTGTGGCCGATGATACCGACATTGGCGACCATGCGGGCGCGATTGAGGTAGTGGGTAACCTGATCGCGCATGAGTTGAGTTTGTTCAGTGACCTTTTCAGCAAGCGGCGACGGATCGTCGCGCGCCTCATTTATTAATACAGCGAGCGGTGTCTTCAAGGCATGAGCCAGATTGCCGACTTGCGTTCGAGCACGCTCAACTACGTCCTGGTGGGATTTGAGCAAGGCATTAAGTTCGGCCTGCAAAGGCGCGATCTCTGCAGGCAGCTCCCCGTCCAGCCGCGTTGCATTACCGGCGCGGATCGCGGCCAGGGACTTTTCGACTTGCCGCAACGGGTGCAAACCAAAGCGGACTTGAAATAAAGTTACGAACAGCAAGCCGACGCCTGAAAGCGCCAACGCCTGAATGAGGCGCGCACTGAATGAGGATAGACTACGATCGACTTCGGCAAGCGTGCCAGCAACTGAAATGGAATAACGCTTTGCGTCAGCACCTTCACCGAAGAAATGCATCACTTCAACTACGCGGAGCACCTGATTGTTAGGACCGGGCACAATAGTCCATCGCTCTTCATTGTCGCCAGGTGAGATGCCAATTTCACTGGGAAGTGGATAGGTGTCGTCGGCGAGGGAATCAGAAACGAGACGTCGGCCCGGCTTTTTGTCGAGCGGCTTGATCTGCCAATACCAGCCAGACTGAGAGACGGTAAAGAGCGGCTCGCCAGCATCCTTCGGCGAGCCCGGCTCATCCCCGCCGTGCTCAACGCTATCGGCGCGAATTACAGTCAGCAACAACCGCAGCCGGCGGTCATGGCTCGAAACGGTATCTGTTCGATAAAGCGTATAAATCAGCAACCCAGCCATCGGCAGGACAACAAGCGTCCACGCCGTCGCAATCGCAAAGAGGCGAAACGCGAGAGAATTATGATTCATTGCCATCCGGGGAAAGGCGGTAACCAAGGCCGCGAATCGTCACGATCATCTCCGGCGGAATTTTCTTGCGCAACCGCCCGATGAACACTTCGATGGTGTTACTGTCGCGATCGAAGTCCTGTTCATACAAATGTTCCACCAATTCCGTGCGCGACACGACGCGACCGTTGTGGTGGAGCAAATACGCGAGCAAGCGATATTCGTGGCTGGTGAGTTTGACCGGTTGTCCGTCGACGGTGACACGCGCGGTTTTAGTATCCAGACGAAGCGTGCCACACTCAATCTCGGACTTCGCATGACCGGAAGCGCGACGGACCTGGGCTCTTACACGCGCCAACAATTCTTCCATATGAAAAGGCTTGGCGAGATAGTCATCGGCGCCGGCGTCCATCCCCGACACCTTGTCGCTCCAGCGGTCGCGGGCCGTCAGTAATATGACCGGCATTTTTTTATCTTGCCGCCGCCATTGTTCAAGCACAGACAGCCCGTCCATCTTCGGCAGGCCAATGTCGAGCACGACAACGTCGTATGGTTCGGTCTCGCCGAGAAAAAAACCTTCCTCTCCGTCGCTCGCGGAATCGACGGCAAACCCGGCGTCGGTTAACGCCTCGACCAACTGCCGGTTCAAATTCTTGTCATCTTCGACAACGAGTGCACGCACTGGACTGACCCTTGACAAACCGGCGTTCAAGAACGCCAAAGTGATGCAACTATATCCCCTCTTGACGACCCAGGGCTAGAGGTCTCGTGCGTGGATTTGCAGCAAATCAGAGGGTTAATTGATCTCCGCCTGTCAAAATGGTTTGCGCGCGTCCACAATGATGGCGGCCACATTGCCCGTCGGTTCTCGTAACAGCAGCCGATAGATATAACGGTCCCCCTCGGTACAGAGGGTAATTCGGACGAGATCGCCGATGTTGCGACGGCGAACCTGGATATGCAGATCGCGGACCGGCGTCAAAATCTCGCGCTGGACGATTGGGAGGGCGGTCGACCAATCAGCAAAACACATCTCTTGGGTCGCAGCATGCACCGGCATGGTAACGTTGCTACCCGCCGCTACGAGCATGCACGCCTTGGTTGCCAACCCGCTGATTTTTAGAACTTTCACCATGCTTGCAAGTTAATGCGCGCGGGCTGAACCGATCGTGAATAAGTGACAGTATCAGAGCTTCACCATGAAATCGCGACGGACCAGGGGTTGGACCGCGCGGGTGCGACCGTAAATGGCCATCACAACGCCGATCACGCCGCCCAATGCCTGAATAACCTGGACGACGCCGTCGCCGAGTTGGCGGACCATCTCGGCCGTGACGTCCAAACCGATTAGCGGCCCCGCAATCGGCAGAACGGTCGCAAGCGCGGTGACGATCGTTCCCCATATTGTAAGCGATTGGCCCCACCATTTTGCACTTGGAGCAGTGGCGGTCGACCCGGACGACAAACTGGGGTTTTGGGCTGGAGCAGTGGTCATTGTAGTCTCCTTTTGTTGAGGGGGGATGGCATGATCAGTCGCCGTGAAGGCCTTGGCCGCGCAGAGGGTCGCATCGACACGGGCCAGCCAACCGCGACCAAAACGCCAGAAGGTTGGCAGTGCGCGGTAGCGGTCACGGCGGATTTCGGCATATCGATCGATTGTGATGACCGGATCGCGTGCAGCGGCGGTGAGCGTCAAAGGACCGATATCGCCGTCGATTGCAGTGCCTACAGCCTCCTGCAACATGCGGGCAGCAGCGGATAGGCCTTGATTTACGGCAGTATCGAAGTGAAAAAAGGCCAACGGTGGGGGCAGGAACGGCGCGGAACTGGGTCGCCAATAGCGCTCCAGGTAGATCGGCGCCACATCGGCCGGCGTGAGAGCTTTAATCGCGGCTGTGAGTTTGTCGGTCGTTGCGGCCGACACTTCAACGGCGCGGAAGGCTGCGAGATCAGCAAGAGTGATGCCGAGATTTGTCGGGCCGCCGGGATCATAGGGATCATCCGAATAGCCGCCCTCCATGTGAAGGACATGCATTAAAGCCTTTGCGAAATTTTCGTCAGACATGGTGGTGGCTACTGGCGAGTCAATTCTGGCATCGGCGGTGGTTTGCGTTAGCACATGCGGAGCGACGGGCCAGCGAACGGCAAGCAATCGCGTGCGCGGAATGGCCATCACAGTGACCGCGCGAGATTGATTGCCGCCAAGGGCTATTACGGAATCCGCGGTTTGCCCCACGACAAAGGCGACATGGCCTTGCTGTGGGTCGGAGCCGCGCGAAAAAACGGCGATGGCGCCGACGTCGAGTTCTGAGTTGGCAGAGCCGAAAGTCAGATAAGAACGTGCCAGCAGAGAGCGCGTGCAAGGAATGCCAGCGCGCTCAAGGCAGGCACCGACAAAGGCTGCACACCAAGCGGTTTCGTCGCCAGCGATCTCCGGATGTCCGGCCGAAATATAATAGCCATGGACCTTTTCTGAAGTGACAGGACCAGGCGCTGCGGCCGTACCAAGATCGGTCCAGGCAAATTGGAGCCATTCGGCTCGGTTGGAATTCGACATGACGGACCCCGGGGAAAAGATGAGTGCGGTGACGAGCAATCAAAGCGCGACAGTGGTCGCGGCACCCAGGCCCGCCGATCGGCTGATTTGGGCAATGCGGACGACGATGCGAGATTGAGGGTCGCCGAAGTCCGTAATCTGCTGGGATGCGGGGTAAACCAGCAACGATGCAGGCACCGTCAGTGAGCGCACTTTATTTGCGTTTGCAGCACTGCTTGCCAGGATCTCGACGAAATAGCTTTCTATCTCCTCGCCCAGCGGCACATCAGTAGGCTCCCAGCTGTCGCCATGCCGCCTCGTCCGACGCAGCCAGGATATTGTGAGATCGCCGACCGCATTGCGGTGTCCGCGCAATTGGACCGGCCGCAACGGTAGCAGCCCCGTTCCCTTGAAAGTGTGTGAAAGCCCGATGTAGCTGGCGTCGCCGATGTCTCGGGCGGCGGGCCCAACGCGCCAATTGTAGAGGATGCCGATGTCGTCGGCAGACATGTCGACCGCCGTCACAGAGGCGTCGAGAAGGACAAACCGACTGCCCGGATGAATGACGGGAAAATCGGCGCGATCGGTACCGCGCTGGCCACGCAACAATGTTTGGAGTTCATAACGACCGGGCGCAACGAGCGTGGCAGATTCGAACTGGAAGACCTCCCAAACGTCCGGCGTCTGCTCCAGCGCCGCAACATTCGCCCCGCCGAGCACCTGGAGGCGCGTGGACGAGGCGAGAGTGCCGGCATCGAGATCCACGAGCAGCTTGTTGGCGTGATCAAACCGCCAGGATGGACCGGCGCCAAGTGAATTGACCGTCAGGCCAGTGGTCGCCGGCGTGGGCAACAGCGACTTAAGTTGATATCCTGACGTTTCTGGCGACCGCCAGACGGCGATCGTTCCGGGCCATGGCTTCTTTGTCGCGGCGGCGTAGCCGGCAATATCACTGGCATCGTCGGTGAGCGGCGGCACATCAAGCAGCACGACGCGCGGCGGCCCCGACGGAAGTTCAACAGAAAGCTGTGCGCCCCGATCCGTCACCGGAACCGGCCGATATACATCCTGGTCGAAGCTCAGTGCTTGTATGTCGCGCGCGCCATGCTCGCCTATTTCGGTGATGCGCAGCCGATAACTACGCGTTCCAGCAGACAGCATGACCGTGTCGCCCGGCTCGAGAGCAAGTTGGCTTGGCGGGAGAGTAAAAGTCGCCCTTTCGCGAGCGGCCCAACTTTCGAACAACCAAGTATCGACGATCGCGCCAGCAACTACTGAATCGAGGACCAGCGGGAGTGCGGCCGATGACACTCTTTGCGATCCACCGGAAATACGGCGGGCTTCGGCAATAGCCTGCGGATAAGCCCCGGCGGCAGACACGTAGGAAATTTTGGCGGACGCAGGAAGGTCTGTCTCCTGGGCGCGCTTGATGGTGCTCAGTGTTGCGGCCGGTCGGTGCTCAACGAGATCGGACTGAGTGAACGCACGATCTGTTCGTGCATTGGCGCGCTGGCGAAAGACGATGCGGCCTTCGCTTTCAAGGCTATCGAAGAAATAGGCCAATTCCAAGGGTTGGAGGGCATCGCGAACGCTCATGATGCGATCGATGACAAAGCCCGGAACAACACCGCTCAACGCTTTGGAGTCTGCGTTATGAAACCCGTAGTCGGCGAATATCTGCTTTGAGTAGATTGCTTAGCGATGCACTGGCGATGCGACCGGTAATCCAGTGACCCAAGGCCCAGTTGGCAGAATCCCCCCACGTATCAGCATTGTTAGGGAATGCCGGATAGGGCCTTGCGTCCCAACAGTAGACGTGCAGGCGCGCCATATCGAGCATGGGTGCGCCGTAGACAGAGGAGATGGGGTTCAAGTCGGCTACCGCGCCGGTCGCGACAGGATCGAAGGCGTCGTGGAATGCCTGCAAATAACAGCGCTGGATGGCGTCGTCGCGCGAACGGCCGGAGAAATAGGGATAGAGACTTTCAGAGCTTTTAGGATCGACGAACACATTGGGTTGATTGGCGCCTTTGTCGACAGCGGGACAGCCGAGCTCCATGAACCAGACCGGTTTGGATTGCGGGACCCATGCGGTAGGTGTGGCAACCTCCACGCCCCCGGGCCTATCGAAGTGGCGAGACAGCCACCAGGACGTCAGATCCTTGGTCCGAAAAACCCATGGCTTTCCGGCGCTATCGCTGATGGGGGTGCGAAATTGCGCTTCGCGATCGCCGGCCGAAGCGTAGTACCATTCGAAGCCCTCCCCACCAGTCAGATTGGCCTTGAGATAATCCGCATCGTAAATGGAATTCGCACCTGCCCGGGCATCGAGATGGTCAGCGCCGTCGCGCCAATCAGCGAGCGGCCAGTAGCAATCGATACCAATGGCGTCGATGTCGGGGGAAGCCCACAGGGGATCGAGATGGAAATAGACGTCGCGACTGCCGTCGGCGGGCTGATGGCCGAAATACTCTGACCAGTCGGCGGCATAGACGATCTTGGTGTACGGACCGAGAATGCTGCGGACATCGGTCGCCAGTTGCACGAGTGCTGCGACGAACGGATAGTTTGCCTGGCCGGAGCGCACTTGCGAAAGGCCGCGCATCTCGGAACATAGGACAAACGCATCGACGCCGCCGGCCGCTTTCGCCAGCATCGCGTTGTGCAGGATCATGCGCCGAAAACTGAATTCAGCCGGTCCGGAGTAGGTGACAGTATCGCCGGAAAGAGCGAAGTGAAGTGGCTGGGCTGTGCCAACAAAGTTGGAAATGGCGGCTGCTGCAGCTGGGGTCTTGTCACTTGTTTGCGGTAGGCCTGCAGCGGGCGACACAGTGATGCGACCGCGCCAGGGATAGGCGGGTTGGAACAGCTTGGATGAGTAGGGATCTGGCAAGGCATTGTTCGCGGGAATATCGAGCAGAATGAATGGTGACAAAACCGGCGAAAGCCCGCGCGATTTCAAATTACGGATCGCATCAATGACGCTCTGATCGGAGGGCGTACCGCCGAAGGCTGGACGATTGTTTACGCTGCTGACGATTGCGGCAGTTTCACGCGTCAAGCCCGCAACCGACCACTGTCGATCGACAATTGTGCGTTCCGCGCTTTCCACGGCCGGACGCAGCTGACATTGCGCGGCATCCAAGGAAGTGCCGAACCAGCTGACCACCAGGGAAACAGATTTTGCATTCGGCAAGGCCGCCTGCAACTGATCGATAGCTACGGACCAGTCGGTGCCACCCTGTTGAGTGTGGACGTTGTCGAACGTGGTGCTGGCGCGACCGCTTTCGCGGGTGACTTCAGTAGGTGCGTAGATGAACTCGCCGCTACCGGGAATGAGTGATACGCCGCGAATTTGCTGGGTCAGGTAATCGACGGGCCGGAAAATCTCAAAGGACAGCTGCGGAATGCGGTTGCCGAAATTAGCCAACGGCAATTGCTCGAACACAATGTAGGCGAGCCCGCGATAAGCGGGCGCCGCGTCGGTGCCCTGTTTGGCCTCGATCAACGCATCGGGGACCTGATCTTCCGTGCCGGTGTAGAGGCGCCAAGTATAGACCGAAAGGTCGATCTCTTTGCTATCGGCCCAAACGCGGCCGATACTGGCAATCGGACCTTCACACAGGCCAACTGCAAAGTTGGCAGTATATCGATAATCGACCCCGGTATTGCTGCTGCCTCGACTGCCTTTGCCGCCGCCACCGGCGCTGCCCTGCGGCACAACGGCTTCGTTGAGATTGCAGGCCCAGATCAATTGGCCACCCAAACGAGCCCGACCATAAAGGCGCGGGATGGGCGCGCCTTCCGTCGACGACGTAACGCGCACGTCAGAGAGGCGCGGACCGTCGACGATGCGTTGTCTTCCTGAGGCACCAAAGAGCGCCTGATCGACGACATGGCCGGCGAGGGCGCCGATCTGGGAGCCGATGGCGGCACCGGTGATGGTGGTGCCGAGTACGGAGATGCCAGCCGGCAACAAAGCGCTGCCAGCGGCGGCGCCAAGGGCGCCAAGTGCAAGAGTGGCCATATGGGTTCCGAACGAAGGCAGAGAGAGAGGAAATTAGTCGACCATGCCGGGGAATCGAAAAGCAGCAACAGCGTGGCGCCACCACCACGACGTCATCCGTATTTCAGTAACCGCTACGTCTTCGAAGGCATGAATGAGATGATCGCGATCCGATAGAATGCCAACGTGCTTGGCGACCGTGTTCGCGCGCCAGCGAAACAGCAGGATGTCGCCGGCTTCCGCTGCGGACAGAGCAACTTCTCTGAGGTGCAACCGCGCCGCGTTCAACATTGTTTCGCGTCCGCTTGCTTCCGCCCAATCACGCGAGTAACCCAGCACATCAGCCGCTTCGAATCCGTGAAGTTCGCGATAGGCACCGCGGATGAGCCCGAGGCAGTCGGTGCCTACGCCTGCGTAGCTGGCCTGATGGTGATAAGGCGTGCCGAGCCACGCTCGCGCGAGACGAACGACATCAGAGCGCAGCCACGTTGCAGTCTCGATACTCATGACGCAAACAACGGCGCGCCATTATTGGCTGGATCGCCGGGACGGGCGACGGTAGTAACGTAATCGTTGCCCGGCATATGCGGAAAGCCGCGAAAATTGCCGCCGTTGCCAAAGCGTCCGGCACAGGTGCGAAACGTTTTGTCGCATCCGGCGGTCACTTCGACCGAATCGCCGATTACTGGAAGATCAGCCAGCGGCTGCCAAAGTTCAATCATGGCAAGGTTGTTCGCAAGGTTGTGGCGTTTGACTTCGATCGCGGTGCCAGTGTTAACGCCGCTGACAACACGACAAAGTCCACGCGAGAACCAGTCGTTTGCAAACGCCGTCAGGCCTGTGACGGAAAATTGCCGAAGGCTTGCGACCTCGCTGATCACGCCGGCGGCCTTGTAAACCGGGTCATTCAAATTAATGCGGCATCGCGCATCGCCCAGAGTGGCATCGCAGGAAAATTGGTAGAGGCGCCCCTGCGGTTGTTGCAGATAGTGGGAAAGGCCACGGATTTCAGCTGAAAACGCAATGCCGGAGCGGCGAACCTCACCGAGGGAGCCGGATCGCATCAAGACGCGTTGGACGGGATCCGACCAGTTGACGCGCCAGATTTCTATCTTGGCATCGTCGTAAACGCCCGCCGCGAGATCGCGGTCGGACAGGTGCGCCGAGCTCAATGCGCTTTCTATACTCAGATTGTCGACAGAGAGGCCGACACTGTCCTTGATTTCGGTGGTGGTCATGCCGGCCGCCGCTTCAAACGTAGTGTCATCAAAAATGATGTCGCGGTCGTGATCGGTGAAACCCAAACGATTGCCATCACGACGAAACAACCGCCAACACCACGCAAGCGTCGTCGCGCCACTGTCGAGATGAGCCTGCAGTGCGGGTGAAAGTTTCTTCATGTGCAGACTCACACCCTGATTTCGATTAGTGGAATGGCGGGAATGGCGCCGGATCGGAAGCCGGAAAGATTGATTTCTAGTTTGTCGGAATCAAAGCGCACGGGCACATCGAAAAGGAACCCGGCAGAAACGACTTTGCCGGCAGCGGGGATATGGCCGGGTTGGAAAGTGATGACGCCAGTGACCGTATTGACGACATGGTTCGTTGCGGGGGCAGTGATGCCATCGACAGCGATGATTACCGAGCCTGCGACCGGCTTGGCGATCCGACGCGCGTAGGGAGCGAAATCGCGGCCATAGAACTTAACGAGTGGGAACTGCGCGGTGCTGCCGTCGCCGAGACCGATGATTTGGTCGGTGGCTGTGGCCTGGCCAGACGGTGTGGAGGATTTGCAATCGCTGGGATCGTGCCAACGGAAGCCGTGCAGTTTTCCGCGACGTTCTTCAAAGAAGGCGATGACTGCGTGCAGATCATCCACCGAACGCACGCCATAGCCGGCGTTGTAGCTGCGGCGGCTATCGGCCCAGCGGGCATTGCGTTCTTCGGCGCCGGAGCCGAGGACCACCACGTCGGTGCGGCGCTCGGGACCACCGTGGGCGCCGCGCGAAATGGCGGTGGGGAAGCGGACTTCGTGGAAGGCCATGACGAACTCCGTACTAGAGATTGCGCTGGCCTTGCGCGACAGTGCGCGCCAGCAGTGCCGCGATCTGCGTTTCCGAACGAGCGAAGCTTTCCGCGTCGGGCGAGGTAACGTGGAAAGTGACGTTGATCGAAGAAGCGCCGCCGCCGGAGATGCCGAGTTTACCATCGGCGCCACGCGTCAGCGGCATGATGGCTTCCGGTCCGCGCTCGCCGGCAAGGCCTGTTTGGCCATTGCCGAGCGGAAAAGAGACGGGGCTTGAAATGATGCCGCCGCTGGCGAAAGGAACCGGCAGGCCGCCGGAAAAAACGCCGCCGCTGGCAAAGGGCGTCGACGCACCTGAAAACATGCCACCGATGGCGCCAGACAATGCATTGTCCAAAGGCTTGAACGCGGCATTCAGCGCCATCTTCGAGATGCTGAGAGCGAGGGCATCGAATACGCTGGAAACACTCTTTCCTTTAGTGATGACGCCGTCGAGGGCACCGGCCAGTGTCGAGCCAAGCTTCAGGCTACCCTTGGACGCCTGATCGAACGATTGGAGCAATCCGGTATTGTCGCCGTTGATGGCGACAGTCAGTTGCGCGTCGGCGTTGAGATTGGGATTGGTTTGCATGACGCGCTATCCATCAGGAAAAAGTTGCATGAGCTGATCTAGTTCGGATCGCGTCGGCACGGCATTGTGCAGCATGGAGCCAAACCGGCCGCGCAGCGCGGCGTCGATTTCCTTCGGCGTCATGCGCCAGAATTCCGACGGCGGTAGTGCCAGGAGTCCGAGGCCGGCCGCCATTACCTCGGACCACGGAAAGGGCGCGGTGGCGGATCCGCTTGTTGCAGGAGTGCTGCGCCGCCCGATGGCACTTGCGGCAATGGAACAGGGTTTTGCGACAACCGGTCAGCAGAGGCAAGCGCCGCGGCAGCGTCGACGACAGCACCGATGACAGGCGCCGCGACTGGCCCGCCGAAAGTTGCCGCGAGTAAGCGAGCGACGATGTCGACAAAGCCGGCAGCACCATTGTCCCCGCGCATACGCGCGACGGCGACGTCGGCAACGTCGTTGCCGGCGCCGCGAAGTCCCGCGCCGATGATCTTGACGCAGTCGTTGGCGGAGATGCGGCCGCTGCTGAAGCGGTTGGCCAGCGACAGCATGTCGTCAGAGCCGAACGCGTTCTCGAGTTCGGCTAGCGCACCCAAAGTAAGACAGAGCGTGTGTGTGACGCCATCCATGTCAGCGCTGATCTCGCCGCGATATTTGTTTGCCATGCCTGTGCTCATGGGGCCTGTGCTGCAAAGAGGAGTTCACCAGCGCTTTCCATGGTTATGTCGAAAGCGACTTCGCCGTGATGCTGTCCGCTGAATTCAAGCGTGGTCACCTGGAAAGGCCCGGTGATGGTGCCGAAGCCTGGAATGATGATTTGCCAAGTGCGGATGGCACTTTGAAAAGTCATTTGGCGCAGAAGTACGTCGGAGGCGGCGTTCTTGAAGATGCCTTTACCGGCTAAACGTGCGTGCTGCATGCCGGCACTATCCAGCAGCTCGCGCCAGCGACCGGAACTTTCAGAGGTGGTGATATCGACGGTTTCGGCGTTGACGGTAAAGGTCTTGGTCCGTAGGCCGGCGACGGTCAGGAAGGTACCGTTGCCGTCGCTGTCGAGTTTAAGCAAGAGGTCTTTGCCTTTTTGGGCGGTCATGGCGGAATCCGAGGTTGGAGAGATAAGCTGAACAATTGCGCGGTTACGCGGGCTCTGTCACCGCGCGCAAGCGAACGACGCCGTGGAAAGTTTCACCGTCGGGATCGCGGCGGCAGTCGGAGTACTCGTGGCGCAGATTGACGAGATGGTGATCGGTCAATGGTAGTGGTTGATCGTGGAGGGTCGAGCGAAGCAGATGAATAATGGCGTGAGTCTCGCGACGGCTGTGCGCGCGCGACCAGACGTGCAGCGTGAAGATGTGCTCGTCGCCGGGATCGGTAGCGGTGGAGGCCTCACGCAAGGTCGACTGACCAAAGGTGATGTGCGGGAATGTTACGGGCTGGGGCGCGGTATCGTAGATGCGCGGGCCGCCCAGCAAAGTGGTCAAGGCGACCTGGCGCGTTAGAGCGGCAAAAATGGCTTGCTGCAGCGAAAGAGTTGACGCGATCACGGCGACCTCACAGAAATTCGGTGTCGGACGACACGTCGAAAACCACGTCGGCTTCGGGGGAAACGGAAGCGGAGACGTCGACGGGCGAAATTTCGGATGTGGCTGAGGAGAGACCTTCGGCCGCTGTGTCGGGTCCAGACCCCACGCTCGGCAACGGAGTTGTCAAATGGGCCGGCAACGCGCCCGGCGCCATCCGAAGCGCCGTGCGGACGACGCGACCATGACGTAGCGCGGCATGTTGCAGTTTCGGCGCGAGCTTGCGATCGGCGGCAGCGGTCAGCCGATCGATGAGGCCGTTGTCGGCACCCAAGACGTGGACTGTGAACTTCATTGATCGCGCTCCTCGCAGACAAGGCGCAGACGATTGACGATTTCGTCGGGTCGTAAGACGGCGCGGATATTGAAGAGCCGCGTGTCCAGGCGAAGGCGTTGGGCCGGCATGATATCGGAGCGCGGCCGGATCCAGATATCGTGGGTGACGCGACCCTCGACGCGGGCGCCGGCGAAGGTTTCAGAACCGGTGCGCGGATGAATAGCGGCCCAGAGGGTTGCGACGGTGACCCAAGTGTCGATCGTCCCACCGGCGTCATCGGCGACACGGCTCGGCGCCTCCAGCGTCAATCGACGACGCAAGGCGCCGATCGGCGGGGGCTTGCGGATGCTCGACGTCATAGGCGCACCGGCAAGTAGTTCGAGAGAAGGTGCGAAACAACGTCGGGAATGCGCGCCTCGGGGGTGCCGATTTCGCCGGGGTCGCGATGCTCGTACCAGTGGGCAACGAGGAGCAATAAAGCCTGGCGAATGGGAGCGGGTATATCAGCCGGCGTCGCGCCGAAACCGCAGGTGACAGCGATTTCAAGGCCGTTCATGCAGCGGCCGGGCTGGGGCGTGTCGGTGCCTTGCTTGCGGATGATGCGTGGGTGCCGGCTGACCAGATCGACTGTAAAGCCGGCCAGCGGCAGCGCGAAAAACGTGCCGTCCTCGGCATAAACGCGAATGGCGTCGACGGATTTTACGGGGCTGATGGGGAGGGTGACGGCGTCGGCTGCGAAGTAATTCCGCGTGGCTGCGTTGGCCAAAACGAAGGCTGCGCCCGACGGTTGCAACGGCCCAACACGCGATCCCGACAGCGACGGCCCGCGATCGAAGAAGCACGACCAGCTCTGCGAAATCAGGGCGAGACCAAGGGCGACCTCGATATGCAGGCGCGAGGTCATGATCAACGATTGGATCAAACCATCTTCGTCAGCGGTATCGATGCGCAGATGTGCTTTCGCCTCTGCCAGTGTAATCGGCTCGACGGCAGGCGCAGAGGTTTGAACGGTGGCCATGAGGTCTCCGGTAAAGGTGTTTAGGAAAGAAGTGCAGAATGTCCGGCGGGCGAGACGCAGGGAGGCGGACAGCATCTCGCCCGCCATCGCGCCACGCCGCAGCCGCGGGAGGGTGGGGACACGGCGACGGGGGCGCGAACTTGTAGGGGTGAGGGATTGTGAGTGTGGCCGCCCCTCATCCGCCTTTCAGGCACCTTCTCCCCATACAGAACGGGGAGAAGGGAAGAGAGTTAGGCGCTGAACTTCAGCAGCTTGATTGCTTCAAAATCCTGCACACCGCCGCCGACGCGCTTGGTGGTGTAGAACAACACGTAGGGCTTGGCGGAATAGGGATCACGCAGCACGCGGATACCGATGCGATCGACGACGAGATAACCACGCTGGAAATCACCGAAGGCAACGGCCAGGCTGTCGGTCGCGACATCCGGCATATCCTCGGCTTCGACGACGGGATAACCCATCAAGGTCGGCGCAACACCGGGTGTCGTCGATGGCTGCCAGAGATAGTCGCCGACGTTGTCCTTCATCTTGCGGACCAGCGATTGGGTGCCGCGGTTCATGACAAAAGTGCCGTTGGCGCGGTAGCCGGCTTTGACGCTGTGCATGAGGTCGATCAGTTTGTCGAAAGGATTGGTGGCCGGAAACGCGCCGGCGACGCCAGTCTTGATGGTACCGATGTTGCCGAACGACCAGATCGCGTTGTCGACGGTGGGATAGGCGAGGAAGCCCTTCGGCGTGTTGACGCCAGTGCCGTTGACGAAGGCTGTGCCTTCCTGTTGGGCAAAGGTAATGCGGACTTCGTCGGCAATCCACTGGTCGATATTGACGGCACTGTCATCGAGAAGATGCGAGGTCGCTGCCGGCATGGCGTAGAGTTCCATCGTCGGGAAGGCCATTTCTGCGAGCTGCGGCGTAACCGTCATCGGTCGGGCGTCGGTCTCACCGACCCAACCAGTCGGGAACCCGGCGGTTGCAAAAGGCTTGCGATAAACCGAACTCGACACCTGACGATTGCCGGCAATGGACCGGATCGGCGAAATGGCACGCAGGGCGTGGTTGATGGAACTTTCGATCTCCACCGGCACGGTATAGCCGCCGTCCGGACTGGAGTTGGCCGATAGCGCTTTCTGCTCGTAACGCGTGATCGCCGCTGCATCACCCTTGCGGATGTAGGCGTCAAACGCGGTCTTGTGCTCGCGGTCGCCGAACGAGCGAGGCGATGAGCCGCCGAGCTGAGGGCGTTGTGCTTTAAGCGCCAGATGATCGACGACGCGCTTGGCATCGTCGAGGGCGCGGTCGAGGCGTGCCATTTTCTCTTCGGAAACGACGTCGCCGGAGCGTTTCTCGATGGCCTGCAGGCGTCCGTCATTGTGCTCTTTGTAGGCTTCAAACGTGCGCATGAAGCCGTCGAAGGCATCGTTGAGATCGTCAGACATGGATTTAGTTTCAAGCGGGTTTGTTTGGTTCCAGGCTGTGTGAAAACTGGATCGGGCCGTGTTAACATCGTCCCACTGAATCGGTGGGGGCGCGGATGGCAGGTTTCGTCAGGGGCACGGATCGCCAACAGGTGACGTTGTTGCCGGAATGCCTGGAAGATTGGGT
>JANXWC010000153.1 GCA_025351355.1 Hyphomicrobiaceae bacterium | reverse complement strand
ATGATAAATTATAGCAACTTACTGATTTGATTGCAAACTAATGACTGAAATAGACGGGCGCAGACGCGCTCGGATCGCAAAACCTTAGAGGTTCATCGCGATCCGGAATTAGAACAAAGGGGGAATATGGCGGAGAGGGTGTCCGCAACTCGCTTTTTATCTGTTTGATGTTGCGTCGTTATTCAGGACAGTTCATTGCAGACACCCTCGGAGCCACCCTATTTGTGATCGATCGAATGCGGCCAGCTACTGGTCCCTTTCGATCACCATCTTAAGACCCTTTCGTGGCTTTTGCGACGTAACGTTCGTGACTACCGTCGGAATGGTCGTCTGGCACCACCTTCTCGAGATCGAACGCATAGAACAGCTGGCCCGCCGCAATCGTCACGTGGCACCGCGACCTTTGTATCTGGTTTGCCCTCGAGACGCTGGCGGTTTGGCGTTGGTCCGACTATAGGCAATCACTCCATCGACCAGAATCATGAGCAGCCGCAAGGACGCGGCATCCAATGTCTGTGTAGCCGCCGAAAGCTTGGCCCGGAGGCGAGCGGCATCGTCGTGCTTGAGGTTCTCCGCGTTGCCCGGCCGTAGCAACTTGTCCGCGGTACTATCGAGAACTTCCGCAATTTTAAGTAACGTTTTCAGATCCGGTTCGCGATCACCGATGACGTAATGGTGAAAACGGCGAACCTCGAGATTGCATCTCCTAGCAGCCTCGGCATGAGTTAGGCCTAGCTCCTGAATGCGCGCGCGCAGGTTTTTGGCAAAGCTCTCCATGACCCGTTTTGTTCACGGGCTTGATCCCGCCGTCGATGCACGATATGGGGACTAATATAGTCCCATATTGGTGTATTCAGGATGACCGACGTACAGCCTCTGGTGCCATACCCGCTGCGCAAGATTTGGCCTGACGAAGCACGGAACTTCACACCTTGGTTAGCTGAAGCTTCCAACCTAACTCGCCTCGGCGGCGCACTTGGTATCGGGTCCCTTGAGTTCGAGAAGCGCGAGTTCACTGTGGGGCCGTTCTCGCTCGACATTCTGGCGCGTGACCCATTCGGCAACCGCGTCGTGATTGAGAACCAACTTGAGCCCAGTGATCACGACCATCTGGGCAAGGCGCTGACCTATCTTGCGGGCTCGGGGGGCGGCCTGGCCGTCGTCTGGATTGCCGCGGAAATTCGCGGCCCACATCGTGCGGCACTGAATTGGTTGAATGCTCATACACCGCCTCAGATGCACTTCTTCGGTGTTGAAGTATCGGCCTGGACAATCAACGGATCAGAGCCAGGGACACATTTCCAGGTCGTTGTCCGGCCAGATAATGTCCGACGTACGGGACGACGCATCGCGGGGCAGGGCGCGCTCACCGACGAGCAAATAGGCTTGCAAGTCTATTGGTCTGCGTTCCGCGATTTTCTGGTTGCCCATGAGGCGCAACACTGGGTCAGGTCGGAGCTGCCGAGGAGTGGCTGGTGGGGTCGAAACCTAGGGCGGCCTGGGTGCAATCTTTATGCTGTCGTGAAGCCCAAAGTCGCCACGATCGGCATCTTGCTCGAAATCGAGGGGCACAATGAGGCGGTACAGGCGCTGAGCCTTGAGCAGGCTGCGCTCGAGGCCGCCATCGGGGAACCACTGAAATGGACGCGCGCCGCGGTTAGACATCAAATCAGCGTGGAGAGAACCGGCGTCTCAATCAACGACGAGCTAAGTTGGCCGGAGCAGCACGCGTGGCTGCTTGCCCGGATGGAGCGTTTTCGGATCACGTTTAAAGACCGGATCGCAGCCTTCCCGGAGGCAACAGACGCGGAGCCTACCGAAGAGCCGGAGGCAATCGAGTGATGGATCGCGAAGAGGAGGAGTTTGAAACGGAACCGGCACCACAGCGGCGCACGTTCAGCGACTGGATGAAGCTTTTGGTGTGGGCCAGCATGGGCACTTTCAGCCTGATGGCGGTTTATCAGCTGACGTCCGGTCAAAGCTTGACGGAACTTGGCTGGGACAAAGTAATGATGACGCTGAATGCGGTTGGCCTGATTGCCCTTGCGCTGCACTACATTACGTGCCGGAGCTAGCCAAACTGCAATGCGTGGCTCAGCCGTCGATTTGCGCTCAACAGAATAGTGGCCGCCGCGCCTCTCCACAGCCACCACCATCCCATTGAGGTCACGCTATCTGCTTCAGCTCCGCGACGTATTCGACTAGGTCCTCGAGGCTGAAAAAGTAGTCGACGGGATCTGACCCGGCCACAACGGCGTTTGTGTCGTTGTCAACAACGCAATAGCCCTTATACGGCAGAGAATAAGGGTGCACACCCTTGTGGGTGGTGATCCGCAATCCGTGCTTAGCCAATTCGACGCGGCATTCTTCAAGTGTTTTTGCAGCAGTCATGTCGTCACCCTGAGGTTTGGTTGTTGCTGTCATCGGTGCTAACGCTCGGTCCTGGGGTCCGATTGGACTGAAACAATCGGTCGGATGTGCTACCTGGGAAAGAACAAGTGATGCGATAAGTCCACCTTAATTTTCCTGACCTATGCACGTGGCGGCAGCATCGGATGTTTGCATTGCTCGCGGTCTTCGGAACCAAATTCGGGGACCGCGATACCAAGTCCGTCCGCCAGCCACGCCGCTATGAGAGCTCGATGACAAAAGCCATCGCCGACGAAAGGGCGTTCAAAGCACAACAATCCGACAGGCCGACCACCGGAGATGGTCGCCAAGTCGGTCGCGACCTTGATTGGATCCAGTGCTGCCAATTGCCGGCCATAACGTTCAATGAACTCGCTCTTAGTCGACGCCCACATCCATGGTCCAGGCGCCAAGATCGGATACGTGCGGTAGCCGCGTTGACGTCGGGGCAAACCGCGACTGACGCCGATCCTGCAAAACTCCGAGGGCAGGTCCGTCGTCCATGACGCGGTGACGATTCTGATGACGTTGTTCATCAACCGGCCTCCACGATGCTAACCGGGGTCGTGTGAACGCTTAGCTGGCCTGCCTCCGCGGTGTCGCAACTCGCTGCGGCAGTCTGATCACCAGTCCTGTTGTTTTCATCAACTGCTTGGGCCTGCAGATGACCGTGCACAACGTCTAACAGCGGCGTCGGCAAATTCTTCGCCCTCGCGTTGTCATGGAACTGCCGGACAAGCTCCGTGATTTCGCGGAAGTGGCAACGGCTGATTTCGTCGATCAAGCGACGCAGATTCGCCGTCGGTACGTGCGGCAATTCGCAGGCAAATTCCGCGAGCGCCGCGACATCGACACGGTGCCCGTGGGTCGCCGCGACGATCGCCACCTCTTGCGTCAGGCGCCAGATGTGCTCGGTGCCTGATGCGACGGACGCGATGCGCGCGATCGATGCCCGCATCAAAGCTGCAACGCCACCGGCGGCGGTCAGGCGTATGGCCCGCTCCATCCGCTTCTGCGCAACATCCTCGACCACATCAACGTTTGTGCCTGTTCCAGCGAAGAACCGCTGGATCTCTGAGGCGGCATTGAACGCAGAGGAGGTCCGAGCCGCGATGTCGATTGTGGTACCGGCACCAAAGTGGTTGACGGTGCCACTGTCGTCGATCTGTCCCACGATGTCGGTCGCGCCGTCCAGAACCATGGCAGCCGGACAATTACGCTCGAGCAACGACACATGTTCAAGTCCGTCGGCTAGCGACAAGATTGTGGTGCCGCGATCAAGGCCACGGTCGAGGATCTCTGCGAGGGCCGGAATTTCGTCGGCCGGGTTGCAGACGATGATCAAATGAAAGGGACTGCGAACCTCTGAAGGCTCGAGTGGACGGACCACTTGCTTAAACCCACCCAATAGGCTTTTGACCATCAGCGGTGTGCGGTCGAGAGTGAAGGCACGGCGGGTTTCATCAAGGAATGTGACGTCACCACCGCACGTGATCAGGCGCGCTCCGATAATCGCGCCGGAGCCGGTTGAATTGCAAATCAGAGTACGCATGCGATGTCTCCTGTTCTGTTGTTGAGACAGAAGACATGGGAACTAAACGTCTACGGATAATATGGCAAAACTAATATTAAACACATGAAAACGCTAACAAAACATATGTCCATGAAGTGGTGAAGATGGGGTGAGCGAGGGGCGATCGACTGGCGCCAATGCATACGGCCGGAGCGCTATGCACCTCGCGCCGCAGTAGTGGTGTATCCAGAAAAGTGCTGCCACACCCGCACCAGTGCCAGAGTATCGAGACGGCAATAGTTCAAGAGTTGTCCGCGGATTTGGATATTGCGTTCGCCCGTACAGGACGCCTTGATCGCCTCTAGATAAGCGGACATCGCCATGGTCCCATCCTGCACCCCACTTAGAGTGTCGTATCGCAGATCGTCGGCAATAGCCGGCAATACTGCCTTGATGGACCAACTGCCCTGTTGCGAAGGATGGTAGAAGTGCCGGCGTGCGATTGGCAGCAGATCAACCACGCGCGCGTTGATGGCATGCAACGCTGTTTTCAAATTCGGGAATCGGACGGCCAGCTCCTTTACTCGAGCTGTCTCAAAGCCGGCGTTGTAGACGTACACCGGTCCCGATTGATCACACGCGGCAATCAGCGCCTCGGCGAACGCCAATGAGGGATCCTCGCCTGAAAGGTCGAGGAAATCCCGATGTTGAAGCTCGCCGCTCTCGGACAAGCGATGAAGGCTGAACTGGAACGGGATCTGGCTGTAAGGGCGTGTCCCCTTCCAGATCGGCACCGCAAACTGAATTGTCTCGAAATCCAAAAAATATGCCGGCAGCGCGTGCTGCGCGAGTTCTGCCGCGGCGCCTTGTGAATCGAAGTACGGCTGACCGGACAAGGTATGTGATTTGACCCGGCGCTGCACGTCGTTGAGGTAGTCGTCCGGCACGTCACGCATGTCCGTGATGGATTCCGTCTCGATGAAATCCTTGGTAGCGCGCCTCTGGACGCGCGGGAGCCAGTCAACGGGAAAGTCGGCTTGAGGTTCCTGACTTTGACAGTATCCCAGGAACCCGCAATTAAAAGGAGCTGCGGCACCTTGAAGATCCTTGGATCGCGGCAGGTATGGAAGGTAAAGCAGTCATAGTGGCAGCGCAAGGATACCGATATGATTGTTTACACTTGGTGGCGTTCGCTCGCTGCGTTTCGTGTGCGCATCGTCCAAAACTTGAAAGGTGTGTCAGCGGAAGAGCGGCAGGTCGATCTTCGCGAAGGCAAGCAGCACGATCCGACGTTTCGCGCGATCAATCCGCAAGGAGCCATTCCAGCGCTAATTCTCGACAATGGGCGCACGCTGGTCCAGTCCATGGCCATTATGGAATATTTCGAGGAAGCATTTCCGACGCCGCCATTGCTGCCCGTTGATGCAGTCGACCGAGCCCGTGTTCGTGCTCTCGCCCAGATGACGGTTGCCGACGGCCATCCGCTGGTCACGCCTCGCGTCCGTGCCTACCTCGAAGGGGAACTGGGGCATGGCGAAGCGCAATACATGGCTTGGAGCCGGCATTTCATGGGCGCGGCACTGGAAGCGATTGAGTGGCATCTGGCGCGCGATGCTCAAACCGGCATGTTCTGCCATGGTGATCAACCCACGTTGGCTGACGTTTGCCTCGTCAGTCAGGTCGTAGGATTTTCGTATTTCGGCGGAACGGCTGACGCCTTCCCCGTGGTGCAACGTATCAACGCAGCCTGCATGCAAATCGATGCCTTTCAACGTGCGCACCCGCTGGCTCAACCTGACGCGCCGAAAGCGTAATAAGGCGTAGGGCGCAATAGCCCACTTCGGGCGTACTGCGCCGGGGCAGGCGATGCGTGGCCGAGCTCGGCATACGGCGCGGCGCAATACGCTGAAACGCTATTGCGCCGTACAGTCGGCCGGTCGCTCCCACCAAAACCGGACCATCTTGAGAGGCACAAGATCCGACAACGCCCTGTTCTCCTTCGCCCCTGATAGCCGCCGGAAACTTGACGACTTTCCGCTTGTAACTCAGTTTCGAGCGTGGAAGCGCTAAGGAGTTGCCGTCGGCATCGCGATGACTGCGGCCTACGGTGCCGCAGACATCGCGACGGGCACGAGGTTATTAACAAAAGAGTAGTTGTTTCTGCTCTGCGCTCCGGCGCCTCAGCGCTTTTTGTTGTGAACACGGTTTGTAGATTCTGTTGCGCAACCATGCTCAATCTTTCGGCAACGTCGAACATATCGCGGGCACTCAAGATGACGACGTGCCATGCTTCTCGCCGAGCGGGACAACGCGCCCGCAAAAGCGAGTCCAGCTCCATTCGCGAACCGCACCAAAGATCATTGTAGACCGAGGCGCGCTAGCTTAGCTCTGGCAACAATAGGGTATTCCCCCCCGCACTTAAACTTTCTACCTCGCGTCCATTTGTTTGCGCAGTTGTTCAATAAGTCGTTCGGGCGACGTCGGTTTGATGCAAATCACTAAATTGGGATGTATTGCAGCCAATTCGGCAGGCACGCCAACACCGGTGTGAAATATCAATGGTACGTTTTGCTCTATTAAGAGCAGCGCGACCGGTGTTACGTCACGATCCGTCAAGTTGACATCCAGGATAGCGCCGCTAACTTCGATCTTGGACAAGAGCTGCAACGCTTCTTCCACCGACGCGGCAGGCCCGATAACCGTTCCGCCTGTGTCCTCTATAGCAAGTGCGATATCAAACGCGACGAACGTTTCGTCTTCAACGACTAGGATATTCTTACCTTTCAGCAACGTATTTTCGCCCCACAAGCTACGTCTCAATGTGACTAATCGGAATTGAAAGCGTTACCTTCAGACCATCTGAATGCCACTCCTGCGAAAACGTTCCTCCGAGCTGCCCCTTAACACTGCGGTCAATGAGGGCGCTGCCGAAACCCTTCCGTGCCGGGTTGGCTATTATGGCTGGGCCCTTGCTTTCCAACCATGTGATCCGAACAAGTCCCACATCTTCCGTCCAAGTAATAACGACGCGACCTTCTTGGGTGGAAAGTGCGCCGTATTTAGCGGCGTTAGTGGCGAGTTCATGAATGCTGAGCGCGAGTGACGTTGCTGCCCTTTCTCCGATCTCAATGAGCGGACCTGAAATCTCCACCCTGATGTCGGCTCCTTGGGCCGCCACGTATGGCATTAGGATCGCTTTCATTAGCCCCTCAATCGCTCGGGGTTGATCGCGGAAGTATCTTGCTGCGATCGACATTTGGCAAAACCATGTCGTGCGCGCATGCCAGCGCGTCCAACCGCCCCCTGATGGCAGTGGCGAGTTCTTGCGGTGTATGCGCTGACCTTACGCTGAGACTCACGATGCCCCGGATAACGGCAAAAAGGTTCTTCACCCGGTGGTTCAGCTCTTTCATCAGAAGTTGCTGGCGCTCTTCACGCTCAATGATCCCATACGAGGCGCTCTCGAACCCAACAACCGCATTGTCAACTTCTCGAAGACCGGTGCGGCTCACGACAACCGGCTTGTTTTGAAGGAGAGAAAGTGAAGCCGATTCGAGCGACTGCATCGACGCAATGACTGGTCTAGCTGCAATCCATGCCAACCCCAAAGCCAACCCAATGAGCCCAACAGAACTGAAGGCAACAAGTAAAATCGAATCGTGAAAGGACTGCCGTAATACGGCTCGGCTGGCTCCAACACTGACGCTCCACTCATTGGCGATGTTTCGGTAGGCTGAGTGTAACGGGATCCCTTCTTTCGAAATGCTGTCGAAAACACCTTCGTCGCCGTTTTGGGATGCTTTGCGCCAACCTTCACTTACGGGTTTGACCAAATAGAGATCATTATCGATGCTTCTCGCGACAAAATTGCCTTTGCGATCAGCTATTCCCGCGAGCCAACCAGCGGGAAATTTTTGCTCATCGAGGATGCGCGTAAACACGTGGGGATCGAGGCCGATAACGATGTCGAATTGGGGTTCGTCATCTCTAAAAACGGGCACTAAAATACCTAGTGCCGATCTTTTGGCGACGGGACCTATGCCGACGTCGCCTACCTGATGCATTCTTGTTTCTAGAGCACGCCGATGGAGGTCTGGCGGTGCAACCATCGGAAGGGGCTCACCAAATGGCCGAAGTGTATTTAACAGTTGTTGGCCCGCAACGTCCGCTACCACCACCCATGTTCCGGGCAGATGCGCGGTGGCTGCTTTTGCTTGATCATAAAAATTGACGTAATCTTTTGTTTGCAACGTCAGCGAGGTGCCGAGAACATTTCCCAAGGTGACATATTTTTTCAATTCAGCATCAACGGCAGCAGCTAGCGCGCGGGTCGATGACACCAACGTTAGTTCCTGGGCCTTGGAATGTGCATCAGCGAAACGCGCGATGACAAGTAAGGTAGCGAGAATTAGGGGAATTGCGGTGATCAACACCAACAGGATCAGACGCCGTCGAACAGACGAAAGCATGACGAACCTTTTCAGCAGATGACCGACACATCAAAAAGCAGCCCGTCGTTCGCGTACCCGGGATATCCTCAACAGAAGTGTTAAAACATGGTGGTTCTTCTTCGCAAGACCGCTCTTGCTGCTCCACACTCGGCTGGCTCGCGTCCACCCAGGCCGGCGCTAGATTATCCGTGTTTATGTCAGCTTTGGGTCACCAGTGAGCCTCACGGTACCGTCACAGGCACGGTCAGTCCACCCCCGTTACCGACCGGTTGGCGAACGAACCATGTCCGTCGGAAGCTGCTCCACCAACACCGACCGGACCAGCGCGAATGACAGTTCGGCAAGGGTGGGCGAATACCGTCCGCGCACCCTTGCCGCGTGGCGAGTACCGACTTCGGCAGCTACTGGAGGGGTCAGCGGAAGAGGCGGCCAATTCTCTCCTGAAGATGCGCCGCGGCATCCCAACGCCACACTACTTGGCGCACCGGTCCGGATCCCTGTCTGCTTCGCGCGCAGTCATCATGAGAGCACAACCCCAAATCTCAGCGCGCCTTTGAGGGCCATCACGCCGGTCAGGAAGCAATCAATGATGCCATTGTTCCGTGGCAGGGCGCGCGCTTTACTTCTCGATGTGAGGCCACAAATCATTGCCACGGCATTTGGCCGAAAATCGTCCCAACCTTGACTGTGTTGATGACGAGCGCGATCCCGTAAGCAGCAAGAATGTACCACACCATATCGATTGCAATTTTGAGGAGCGTTTCGACGAGGTGCCAGATCGCTCTAAAAATTGCGCCGATCGCGGCAAGAATTCTCGGGATCACTACATACGCCATGTAGAGCAAGAGCAGGACGAGTGCGATATAAAGTAGTGCTTTCCAGTCGGGTAGTGTTTGGATGGAAAGATTGAGCGCGCGCGATATTTGCCCAAATGACCAGTTCCAAAGAAAAGCTATCAACCAGAATAACCAATCGATACCCTGAATGATTATTCTCTTTAGCGCAGCTAAGAATTGCTCCATTTCTTTGCTCCCATTTGCATTGCTTCAGGACTTACCCAAACTCTGCGACAAGGCGCGCCTTATGCGCACAATTCTGTAGCCGCTATCCGATCGACGAGTTGTTTATTACACGCCGTTTGTCGATTGACGCGCATCAATGGCCATTGACCATCCCGTCGGACGCCCGTCATCCGCAACGGACGAATCGCCCACGCCGGTTTGGGCAGGAATTAGCACGAAATCTGAGACAGAGCGATGTCGGTTGTCTCCGCACGGAAGGTTCGATCTAATGACCTAGCGGCATTGCGCTTGTCGGTCCGGGTAGTGGTACGCTCTCCCCCCAACGTCAAAATTGAGTTGGAAATGATGGATGTCGTACAAAGGGCATCTAGTACCCGCTATCGCACTTGAGTGAGTCACGTTTACACTATCGCGATGCGGCGTGTCGTGATTCAAGATTGCATGATTTCTGCGGCACAGAAAGTCCGGTTGCGGCGCGGTGATCGCGTGATCCTTGAGGCGCGGGTGCGGGCGCCCACGACTGAGCAACGTCATGTTCTACGGGCGCGCATTGTGTTGGCAGCCGCTGTGGGACTGGCGACGCGCGAGATTGGCCGTGACCTCGACACGACGCCGACCACGGTGAGCCTGTGGCGCATCCGTTACGCGCAAGAAGGTCTTGATGGGCTGGAAGATCGCGACCGCGGCGGCCCGCCTGCACTCTACGGCGAGAAGACTGACGCGGCCATTCGCAAGGTTCTCGATTCTCCGCCACCGAAGGGGTTTGCGCGGTGGAGCGGGCCGCTGATCGCGGACGCGTTGGGCAACGTCGATGTGCAATATGTGTGGCGATCGCTGCGCAAGCAGAAGATCGATCTGGCAGGGCGTAAGAGCTGGTGTGAGAGCAACGATCCAGACTTCGCCACCAAAGCTGCCGATGTGGTTGGGCTCTATATGGCGCCGCCCAAGAACGCGATCGTTCTCTGCATCGATGAAAAGCCGTCGATCCAGGCGCTGGAACGGGCGCAGGGTTACTTGAAACTGCCAAATGGTCGTGCGTTGACGGGCCACAGCCACGATTATAAACGGCATGGCACAACGACGTTGTTCGCGGCCTTCGAAGTGGCCACCGGCAAGGTCAAAGCCGCACACAAGAAGCGCCGCCGCCGGAAGGAGTTCCTCGACTTCATGGATGAAATCGTCGCGACCTATCCCAACCGTCGCCTTGAAGTCATCCTCGACAATTTGAACACGCACAGGAAGAATGACGATTGGCTGAAGCGCCATCCGCGTGTCACGTTCCACTATACGCCGACGCGGGCCTCCTGGCTCAATCAGGTCGAGGGCTGGTTTTCGATCCTGCAGGGGCAGTCACTGACGGGCGCGTCGTTCACCTCGGTCGCGCAAGTGAAGGAGCACATCGATGCCTTCATCAAAGCCTACAACGAAGACGCGGAGCCGTTCGTATGGACCAAGTCGAAAGTTCACCAGCGTCGCGTCAAAGGTCGCCGTCTTAGGGACTTGTGATTCCGGGTACTAGCACTAGCGGCTACGCTGCTTCGGGAGCCCGTCAGCGGTGTAATGCTCGTAGTCACCGTCGGAGTCATTCTCTGCGTGTTCGGCGCGCGGCGATTCGCCTGGCCAGCCCGCAGGTTGGGGCAGGTGCGACGCAACC
>JANXWC010000003.1 GCA_025351355.1 Hyphomicrobiaceae bacterium | reverse complement strand
CGCATGTAAAGGGGGCGCACCATATATATTGCCAGTCACAACGAACCTAGGCAACGGCGCGATTTGGATCGGATAACACTGATTGAAACGATGGTTGAATTCATAAAGCGCCTGCAAGGGTAACGATGACGAAGTCCGGGCTCACCACAGGCAGGTCGTCGTGTCTGCCTTGTGGAGCCGCCCCTTCGGGGCAAGGGCGGCTCCACAAGGCAGACACTTCCAATTGTATCATGCTGTCCGAACAGAGTTGGGACTCGTTTCAATCAGTGTTATCCGATCCAAATCGCGCCGTTGCCTAGGTTCGTTGTGACTGGCAATATATATGGTGCGCCCCCTTTACATGCGTCGATAATTGCACATATCGTGAACGAACAATAGGTCTGTTGTTTCAACGGTGGCGTCATGTCGCGTTCAACGCTTGCACACACTCTGGCCGCTCTCTTATGTGGATTGGGTTCAGCCTTTTTGTTCGCTGTCACGGTCCCGCTGTCCGACCAGATAGTTGCCGCACTCGCCAACGGTCTTGCGAATGCAGTTGTCGCCGTGCTCGCAATCGCAGTGTCCGGGATGACAGTGCTTGCAGCCGGTCTCGTCGTCGCCGATTTGCGCTCCGATCTTGACGCCGCTCGGGACTGGCAGAACACAGATAGCCAATTGATCTTGAGCGATCAGCCCTATGCCGCTGGCACAGCAGGCAATGATGGGCCATACGCCACTCTCCCTGAGGATGACCGGGTCCGGCACTTTTTCCTGGCTCAACGCGTCGCGATTCGGACGTTGGATTGCGGTGAAGCCGATGCGCCTATTGGCAAGGCAGGAGAACCCGACAAACCGGTGGTGCCGGACGTCACCTCGACCTCGATGGAAGGGCCGTTGATCAACGACGCAACTCCGCTCGATGCCATCGGCCGCATCAGCACGGCTCGGCAGACCACGGACAACGCAAAGTCCCAATATTGCAAGAAGTCCGGTATCAGCCAAAGACAGTCGACGTTGCGCGGAGCCAAAGAACGGCTCGTAGCCAACGCTGGGCGATGGCAATCGTGGGGTCCGCATCAGCCACTGCTCCCAACCACTTCCGGAAACACCGCTGATGTGATCGTCCTTAATGCCCCTATTGAACGACGTGACCGCCCCGCTGTCTTGCAGCCCAGTCTGGAATCTGTCGAGCCACCTGAAACGAGTTGCCGTGGGCCGCCCGCGCCCAGACGTAGGCCACTTGATCCGGCAGTCGATCAAATCAGGCACCACCACGATCCTATGGTGTCCGACAATTTCAGCGACCCGGTTCACGTCGGAGTTGCTGAACTGGACGTGATCGAGACCTTTCTGGGCGACGTGTTATTCGACGTCCTGGCAGCATGCGGCGGCGCCAAAGACCGTCAAACGGCCTGAGCCCATGACGCTGCCGCGCCACCGCGCACTTGCTCTGGCCACAGTCGCTTCTAAGATCAGGAGGTGCGATCGAAACTGGGACAGGAGTGCCGCGACATGACCGCACTTGGACCTCGTCGCGGCCATTCAAATTTGACCGACGGCGGCAGGCCTGCCACGTCGGCTTTGCGAGCCGCCATCTATTTGCGCGTCTCGACCGGCCGGCAGGCCGAACACGACCTGTCGATCCCGGACCAGAAAGCACAAACCGCCGCATGGGTCCGGCAGCGCGGCTGGAGCGTCGTAGCCGAATATGTCGAGCCGGGAGCCTCAGCCACCGACGACAAACGCCCGCAGTTTCAGCGCATGATCGAGCGCGCCTGCGACGGCGAGAATGCGTTCGACACCATCGTCGTGCATTCACTGTCGCGCTTCTTCCGCGATGCGTTTGGGCTTGAGTTCTACCTCCGCAAACTCGCCAAGCATGGCGTCAAACTGGTGTCGATCACCCAAGAGCTGGGCGACGATCCGGCGCAAAACATGATGCGCCAAGTGATAGCGCTGTTCGACGAATATCAGTCCAAGGAGAATGCCAAGCACGTCCTGCGCGCGATGAAGGAGAACACGCGC
>JANXWC010000252.1 GCA_025351355.1 Hyphomicrobiaceae bacterium | reverse complement strand
AAAAACTCGGCGCGGAGCGCGGCGGAAGCCGCAGCCTGCCGGGGTCGGTCGCAAGATCGGCTCCACTGGCCCGTCGCGAGGCGGGTCTCGCACACCGTGGCGCAAATCGCGCTCCGCACCCCCTGATAAGTTGGGGGGAGAATTGGGATTAGAGCAACAACGGCACGATCGAAGGATCGGGGCCGGCGAGAGGTGTTTTAGAACGAGGGCCATTGGCGCTTGCCACCGGCGGGACGTTCCTCTACATAGCGCGCAGAACTTCCCTGAATTTGGCTGGGCGGACCCGTTTCGACGGGACGCTAGGCGTGCGTCAGACTTACGAGAGCCGTCATGAACAAGAGCGAAGACTTTCATCCCGACTACCATATGATCAAGGTCGTGCAGACGGACGGCACTTCCTTCTCTACCTATTCGACATACGGCAAAGAGGGCGACACGCTCAACCTCGACATCGATCCGCTGACGCATCCGGCGTGGACCGGCGGCAACCAGCAGCTGATGGACCGCGGTGGCCGTCTGTCGCGCTTCAAGAAGAAGTTCGAAGGCATGTTCTGAACGACCGGGCGGAATTTAGTCCTTCGTTGGGAATATCGATGCGAAGCCCGTCTGCTCCGGCAGGGCGGGCTTTTCGCTGTTTGAACTACCCGCCAGTAGGCCATTCCAATGATATCCACAATTTTGGCACGAAGTGTAACTAGACCGACTGAAGGCGCAGGTTGACGGCTTATTGCCGGCAATGAGCGATTCGGTTAAGCATTGATTATTACTGGCGTAGATATCATCGGCCGGGCGGGGCAGGTCCGGGGGAATTCAAGCAGACATGCATCTGATCTTTGAACGATTGCTTCGAACGGCAGCGCTTCTCAGTATGGCGGCCTGGACTTGTCTGCTCGCCGGCTGTGCCACGGTCGATTTGTCGCCGCATCTGCAGCCGCTGTCCAAAGATACGCTGATGCTGCTCGGCCAGAAGGGCATGGATGTGCCGTCGCCGATCTTCGTCCGGATCTTCAAGGAGGAATCAGAGTTCGAGGTTTGGAAGCAACGCGCCGACGGGCATTTCTATCATTTGAAGACCTATCCGATCTGTAATTGGTCGGGGGATCTCGGCCCCAAAGTGAAGCAGGGCGACAAGCAGGCGCCCGAGGGTTTCTATCGTATCGCGCGCAGCCAGATGAACCCGAATTCGCAGTTCTATCTGGCGTTCAATCTCGGGTTTCCGAATGCCTATGACCGCGCCAATAAGCGCACCGGCGACGCGCTGATGGTGCATGGCAAGTGCAAGTCGGCCGGCTGCTATGCCATGACGGATGCGCTGATCGAGGAAATCTATGCGCTGGCGCGAGAGAGCTATCTCGGCGGACAGGAATTCATCCAGGTGCACGCCATGCCGTTCCGCATGACGGAGGCGAACATGGCCCGTCATCGATCGAGCCAATGGTATCCATTTTGGCAGACACTCAAGGAAGGTTACGATTATTTCGAGCTGGCTCGCGTGCCGCCGGATGTGGCGGTGTGCCAACGGCAGTATATGGTGAATGTGCGGCTGCAGGGCGGACAACCGATCGGCAAGATGGACGGCGAAGCTGCATGTCCGGCATTGGAGCGCGTGGCACCGGTGGCGTTCTCGCCCATCCCCGGCGATAAGCTGGCGCAGCAAACGGTGGTCGCCGGACAGAAGATGCACGCGATGGGAGCGTCACAGATGCTGCCGCAATCGCGTGCATTTGATGCTGATCGGGCGCTGCAATAGCTCTTGGGAAGCGACTTACCTTTCCGCCTTCGGGATAAGCCATGCGCGTGTTGGGTTGGCTGATCGGCATCCTGCTGGTGCTGGGCGTGGCAGCTTTGGTGGCTGTCATGTTCTTGCTGCCGCCGCGCGATCCCGATGCATTTGCCTTGGCGAGGGAGCGCAAAGCAAGACTAACCACCTATCGTCGCGACCAGCCGCTGCCGGGAGCGATTTCGACATCGGAAACATTAGAGGCGCGGCTGGCGCGGGGCGGCTTCAAGCTTGGCACGCCACTACTGGTACGGATTTACAAAAGCAGCTTCGAGCTCGAGGTGTGGCTTAAGCGCGACGCTGCTTTCGAAAAGTTCGCGACTTATCCCATCTGTTATTTTTCCGGCAATCTCGGTCCGAAGCTGCGCACCGGCGACTGGCAATCGCCGGAGGGCATTTACCAAATTTCGGCCAAACAACTCAATCCAAATAGCCGCTGGCATCGCGCCTTCAATCTCGGATTCCCGAACGCCTATGACCGCTCGTTCGGACGCACCGGCTCGTTGCTGATGGTGCATGGCGGCTGCAGCTCGGTCGGATGCTATGCCATGACCAATCCGGCGATTGATGATCTGTTCCGGCTGGCGAGTGCCGCCTTGGCCGCTGGCCAGGTCAGTTTCCAGGTGCAGGCGTTGCCTTTCCACATGACCACCGAAGCGCTACTGGCCAGGGCAGACAGCAAGAATGCAGGCTTCTGGAGTGACCTGAAATCAGTAGCCGATGCGTTCGATGCCACACGCTTGCCGCCGGATGTCGCCGTCTGTGACGGACACTACCGCGTTGTCGGCAGTCGCCCTGAGACGACCGGCACAAATACCCAATCGGTGTGCCGCCGACTTTAAACGGCCAGTGTGCAGACCGATGTTATCCACATGGCAGCGCCAGTGCCGGTTAACCCGTATTGATACTTTCCCCGATCGGCTGGGTTCTGCTACAAGGACGCTTATTCGATTTGCTGCGTTTCGGCGGCATCGGGTGCGGCCATGGAGAGGAAACTTGACGCTTCCAGTCTGGCGAACAGGCGAGCTGCCGAGCGCGCGCCGATCTGCGCTTTCTCGCGCCAAGGGGCTGCCGCGATGGGCGGCGGCAATGGCGTTGGTTGGGATGCTTGCAGTGCAACCGGCCCAAGCTGTCGTCATCGAACTCAAGGATGTGGCGTCGGATCGGGTCGAGCGTCAGCGCGCCGAAGCAATCGGCCTGTTGCCGCTGCCGGGAACGCCCAATGTCGGCCAACTCGCGGAGCGGCTGGCCGAGAAGAAAATGGCGATGGGCAATCCCATCCTGATCCGTGTCTTCAAGGCCAGTTCCGAGTTGGAAGTGTGGATGAAGAGCGGCGACACGTTCGAGCTGTTCGCCACCTATCCAATCTGCAATTGGTCCGGCACACTGGGGCCCAAGCTGACTGAAGGCGACAAGCAGAGCCCCGAAGGGGTGTACACCGTCAGCGCACAGCAATTGCACCTTGTGGGGCGGCATCCGCGCTCGCTCAATCTCGGCTTCCCCAACGCACTCGACCGGCAGATGAGCCGCACCGGCTCGTATATCCTTATCCACGGCGGATGCTCGTCGGTGGGTTGCTTCGCGATGACCAATCCGGTGATCGAGGAAGTCTATTCGCTCGCACTGGCCGCGCTGAACAAGGGCAAGCAGGATGCGCTGCAGGTGCACGTCTTTCCGTTCCGCATGACGGAAGATCGACTGCAGGCTTACGCGATCAATGAGTGGTATGATTTCTGGCGTAACCTGAAGGACGTGAGCGATAGTTTCGAGCGAACGCATGTGCCGCCGAACATCACGATCTGCGAGGGCCGCTATTGGGTCGAAGATGGCGCGCTAACACAGGAGGTGGCCTCTCAGGGCCCTTTAGCCGTATGCGCCGCCTCGCTGGTCGAGGCGGCGTCACCGAACGCTCAGGCCGATGTGCACCGACGTTGGTGGCCGCTGCGGGAGATGCTGCATCCGGCTTTGGTAGCATCGCAACCATCGGCACCCATGCTGCACAGTCCGCGCGATCGCCAGCAACGAGCAGCCCGGTGGTCCGTCCCATTCAGCGAAACACAGCCCTTGTCGCTGCTGCCGAAACTGCTTCCAGGCGCGCGAGCCGCGATGCTGACGGAGACGAGTCGGTTCGGGGATCCCGTCCGGCCAAACGTCCCTATCGACGGCCGCAACCCGAGACTAAGAGCGTCACCAGCGCCGACGATCCCCTGTTCAATCGCACGAACTAGCTGCCGACATTGGCTGGCTGGTACGACCTCAAAAATCAACCAACGCACACGCTTCTCGACGCGCGGCGGACGGCAGTCGCGCGGCAGTTGACGGGCACGGGCCTCGCGCCTGTGCAGGGGTGTGTGCGCACGATTTCAGCGAGTAGCGCGGTGGTAATGCGTCCAATAGATCCAACGCCGTCAGCGCCCAAGGCTAATGGTCCCAGGGCCAACAGGTTTGCTTCGAGCCTCGGTCGAGGTGCGCGCGCACTCGAAATTGCTTTGGAAGCGATGCTGTTTTCAAGCCGCTGGCTGCTGGCGCCGTTTTTCTTCGGACTGGCGATCAGTATTCTTTTGCTGCTGGTGAAATTCCTGCAGGAACTGGCGCATATCGCCGGCGGCATGTTTTCGGTGTCAGGTTCACAGCTTGTTGCCGATGTGCTGGGGCTGGTCGATCTTACGCTGACGGCGTCGCTGCTGATCATCGTCGTTTTCTCGGGCTACGAAAACTTCGTGTCGCGCATTGATCACACGCATCACCGGGATTGGCCGGAGTGGATGGGCAGCATCGATTTCACCGGACTGAAGCTGAAGTTGCTGTCGTCGATCGTGGCGATCTCGGCGGTGCAGATTTTGCGCCTGTTCCTGGCACTCGGCACGACCTCGGATCGGGAGCTGCGCTGGTCGATCATCATCCATGTGGTTTTCGTCGTATCGAGCGTGCTGCTGGCCTTGTCGGACCGGATCACTGGCGGTCTCAATGCTGTGCCGGCACCCGCAACCAAAAACACGGACGGCGCCGGCGAACCGACGCCAAAAGCCTGAACGATTGAAAAGCGGAACATCGCGCGATGAGCCGGCATGCGACGATCGACGGTTCTACGATCTCATACCGACGGTCAAAAAGAATGACCGTCGGTATCAGATTCTTTGTTTGCGCGCGGCCGCCCCACCAACCCCGCGCGCGCATACCATCGGTCAAGAATAATGACCGCTGGTATCACACATCCAGCCGCAGCATGTAGGGCCGGCCGGCTTGGGAGAAGTCGCCGGGGCCGATGTCGGCGACGGCGGCGACGAGGCGACGATCGCGTGACAATAACTCGTCGGCATGAGCGATCATCAACGAGTTCGGCTGGGCGGCGGCGGAAGCGGCACGCAGGGCGGACGCAAAGCTTGCCTCTGACACGTCCGGTCTGAGTGCACAGGCGATGGCGAGCGTGCTGGCGGTGGAGCGGCTGATGCCAGCAAAGCAATGCACGAGCAAGGGCCGGGCGCCGCTGCTTTCTTTATGCCAACGGCGACCGAAGGCAATGACTTCGGCGACATGATCGGAGCCAGGAGTGATCATGCCGGCCTCCGGTTCGGCAATATCAGCCAAAGTTACCTTCAGGTGATTGCGGGGATCGACACCTGTGGGAGTAGGCGGAAACGGCGTGATGCCGGCCAGCAGGCTGAGCACGTGGCTGGGCTTGATGTCGGCCGCTAGACTCTCGACCATCTTCAAGGAGCAGATATGGATGACGGACATGAAAACTCCGGTCAGGCTGAAAGTTGCACGTAACGTGCGAGAAACGCCACCTGCGCCTGTTCGGCGGGAAGCGGTGCGAGTGCGTCGAGGCGCTGCATGAGTTCGGCAGGCAGTTTCGGTGTGCCGAAAAATCGTGCAGCCTCTTCGATAGCAAATCCTGCGAGCACAGTGGCCTCGAAGTAGGCGGCACAAAGATCAGCCGACTTGATGGCGTGCGCCGCCGCATCGGGCAGCGGATCGGGCACATCGAAGCGCCGATGGATGGCGCTCAGCAAGCGCAATTCAAAGGCCTTGTAGTCGAGGCCGACGGCGGCCTTGAAGGGGCTGATGAGGTCACCGATCACGTATTCGGGGGCATCGTGCAGTAGCGCGGCCATGAGCCACGGACACGTCCAGCGCGGCTGCAGCGTGCGCGCGATCTCCTCGACGATGAGCGAGTGCTGAGCTACCGACAACGCGTGTGCGCCGCGGGTCTGGCCGTTCCAGCGGGCGACGCGAGCAAGGCCGTGCGCAATGTCTGAAATCTCGATGTCGGCGGGCTGTGGAGCGAGCAGGTCCAGTCGTCGGCCGGACAGCATGCGCTGCCAGGCACGAGGCGCTGAAACGGCTTGTTCTATTGCACTTTCGGCCATGTCAGGGAGCTGCCGAGTTCATCGTTGCGCCGTAAAAGTGAGATCCTCGCTATGCTCCAGCGGCGCGAGATAAGCGGCGATCATTGCGTCCGTTACCTGGGCGAGCGTGGATGGTGACCATTTCGGCACCTTGTCCTTGTCGATCAGCAGCGCCCGGATGCCTTCGGTAAATTCGCCGTCGCGATAGAGACGAATGACGAGGCGGTATTCGACGACAAGAGCTGCCTCCAGCGACGGCATGGTGCGCGCCTGCCGCACGGCGGCGAGGAACAGCTTGAGCGCCTTCGGCGATTTGCCCGCGAGGTCGGTCGCGACCCGTTGCGCCAGTGGATCGGTCGTGCCGAGCGCTTCCTTGTGCATGTCCTCGATCGCTTCATGCGCGAAAATTTTTGTGACCAACTCGCTGGAGGCGGCGAGTTTGGATGGCGGAACGGCGCGCTCGCCGGCCTCCTCGATGATGTCGTCGAGTGCCTCGCCATCTGTCGCTATCAACCGTGCGACAAAGGCCGCGACGTCGGCGCGGGGCATGAAGATATCAGCCAAGCCGGCCTGGATCGCATCGGCACCGTCCATGCGGGCGCCGGTCAGGCCGAGGTATTCGCCGAAGCGGCCTTGTGCATGGCCCAGCAGCCAAGTGCCGCCGACGTCCGGAATCAGTCCGATGGCGGTCTCGGGCATTGCCACCATGGTCCGATCGGTGACGACGCGATGACGGCCATGGGCGGACAACCCGACACCGCCGCCCATGACAATGCCGTCCATTATAGCCACGTAGGGCTTGGGATAGTTCTTTATTGCCGCATTGAGGCGATACTCGTCACGCCAGAAATTGGCAGAAAGGGTGGGGTCGGGATGGGCCCCGCGGGGGCTAGCTTCGTAAAGCGAAATGACGTCGCCGCCGGCACACAGGGCTCGCTCGCCGGCGCCGTCCAGGATGATGACGCTGACGGCTGGATCGTTCCGCCACGTCACAAGCGCCGCGGCGATGTCGCCGATCATGGCGTAGGTGAGGGCGTTCAGCGCTTCGGGTCGGTTCAGCGTGATGCGCCCGGCGCGGCCTTCGCGGCGGATTAGACATTCAGCTGATGGCGTGGGCATGCTAGGGGTTCCAGATGCTGTTTTAGTTACTTCTCGTCCAGCCTTATCGGGTCACTGTGCGTGACGCAACTTCGACAATACCGTGCAGACAAAGTGTCAAGGAGTGAGGCATGCAATTCGCCATTCGTGCAACTGGTGCGGCTGTTGTCGCAATGATAGCCTGGGCGACGCTTGCCAGCAGTCCGGCATCGGCTAAAACCTGCAAGGAACTGCGCGCGCTCTGTTACACGATGCGCGACGATAAGTCAGATTGTGCGCGCCCCTATCAGCGCTGCCTGGAGACCGGCACATTCATTACGCCGCTCGGCCGCGTATTCAAGGCGACGAAATAAGTAAACCGAAAATACAACTGGAGACTTTCTCTATGCCGACGTCGCCGTCCCATTGGCTGGTTGAAACCGAATGGCTGGCCGCCCATCTGAGCGCGCCCGATGTCGTTGTGCTCGATGGCTCCATGCACCTGCCGACGTCGGGCCGCAACGCCAAGGCGGAGTATGATGCGGCGCACATTCCGGGCGCACTGTACTTCGACATCGATGCCATCTCGGACAAGTCGAGCGCATTGCCGCATATGCTGCCGTCGACGGTGCAGTTCGCCAGCCAGATGAAGAAAATGGGTATCGGCGACGGTAGCCGCATCGTCGTCTATGACAGCGAGGGACTGTATTCGGCGGCGCGTGTGTGGTGGATGTTCCGCACGATGGGCCATGACGATGTTGCAGTACTGAATGGTGGCTTGAAAAAGTGGCGGGCGGAGAACCGGCCGCTCGAAGATTTGCCGCCGCCGCTGCGGACGGCGCGCCACTTCACGCCGCGGTTCCGCACCGATCTGGTGCGCGACTGGTCCGACGTGAAGGGTCTGATCGGCGATCGGACGACGCAGATCGTGGACGCACGGGCGGCGACGCGGTTTGCTGGTTCGGTGCCAGAGCCCAGGGCCGGCTTGCGGGCCGGGCACATTCCAACGTCGAAAAACGTGCCGTTCCAGAACTTGCTCACGCTGGATGGTACGCTGAAGCCGGTGGCCGAATTGCGCGCGCTCTTCAAGGCGGCAGGTGTCGATGAAAATCGCCCGGTTGTCGCGTCGTGCGGTTCCGGCGTGACCGCCGGCGTGGTGGCGTTCGCGCTCGCGCAGCTCGGCCATCCCGATACGGCCGTGTATGATGGGTCGTGGACGGAGTGGGGCAGCCGCGAAGACCTGCCGATCGAAAAGGGCTGAGCGGGATCGGCATCATCCCGGAGTGACGCTGCGCTTCGGCTGACCCGGGAACTGCGCGTTCACGAACCGCCGCCGAGCGGGCTGATCGGAACGACATCGGGCGATTGCCGGTCGGGCGTTTCATCCTTCCAGCGCACCGAGCCGATCGGACGTTCGAGCATGCGCCGAAGGCGGATGGGTTCGGGCCCGAGGTGGAAATCGATGGCGCGCTGATGCAAGGCACGCTCGGTCTGCGTGGCCCGATTGCGTTGGCGCAAATAATCATGCCACGTCGGACAGTGATAACGCTCGGTCCACAGTTCGGGATCGGCGATATCGCGAGCGATCGACCACCCGTAAGCGCCGTTCCGCCGTCGGCTGAGCTGAATTTGCTGCATGACTGCATAGAACAAACGCGCGCGTGCGGGGTCGACGCGATATTCGATTTCGACGACGATCGGTCCGCTGCGTTCGGTCAGCGGCAGACGCATCTCCGGGTCCGCCAGGAAATCGGCGACGCCTGCCGATCGGGCGGCGATCGAGGGCATGCGCATCCAGATGCCGAGCAGCGGCGAGCACAGCATGGCGAGCGCGGAAATCAGCAAGGCGCCTTCTACCCCCACCGCATTCGACATGTGTCCCCAGCCCCAGCTACCGAGCGCAATGCCGCCCGAAATCGCGGCCTGGAACGACGCCAATGCGCGGCCTGCGACCCAGCGGGGCGCCGACAGTTGAACTCCGACGTTGAACAAGGTGACGGACGCCGTCCACGCCGCGCCGGCGCAGACGAGCGCCACGCCGGTCAAGACAGGCCAACGGCTGATAGCGACGACGGCTATCCCCAGACCCATGACCATGGCGCACAAGCGCACCGACGCTTCGCTACCGAGGCGCGCCTTGAGCGCCGAAATATTGAGTGCTCCGACGACGGCGCCCATGCCGAACGAACCAAGCATGAGGCCATAGGTCTGTGCGCTGCCATGCAACAGATCGCGTGCCACCAGTGGCATCAGCGCGGAAACCGAGCCACCGGCGAGGCCGGTGATCAGCGTGCGCGTCAACACGATGCGGATCGGTGGCGAGTTCGCCACATAACGCATGCCCGAAATAACAGCGCGGCCGATGCGTTCCGGCGGCAAGCGCGAGGGTTCGCGGACACGGCGCCACAGGAACAACACGACGAGTAATGGCACATACAGCAACGCGTTGGCGACAAACGCCGCCGTGCCGCCGGCGACAACGACAATGACGCCGCCGATCGCCGGACCGAAGCTGCGTGCAATATTGTAGCTGATGCCGTTGAGGGCGACGGCTGCGGGCAACGCTGCGGCAGGTACCTGCTCGCTCACCGAAGCCTGCCAGGCCGGGCCGAACAGCGCAATGCCGCTGCCCACGATAAAGCAGAACAACAACAACAGCCCGGGCGTCATCAGGCCGAGCCACGCGGTAACCGACAGGCAGACCGAACCAAGCAACGCGATCGACAGGGCAGTAAGCCCGACGATGCGGCGGTCGAACATATCGGCGACGGCGCCGGCCGGCGTCGAGACCAGCGCCACCGGTAGCATCAATGCGGTCTGCACCAGCGCGACCATGTCGGCGGATGTCGTCATCTGCGTCATGGCCCAGGCAGCGCCCACGCCCATGATCAGGAGGCCGAGATTGGACAGCAGGCTGGCCGTCCAGATGCGCCGGAACACGGGATGGCGTAGTGGCGCAAATATGCCGGTCGCGTTATCTTGCGGCTGAATTTCGGGAAGGGGGGGAATTTTCGACATTTGTTGAGAGTTAGATCAGACCGTATCTGGTTACAATCGTTTCATTAGTGCTGCAGTGAGCGCGGGCCGCCCCGCAAAGGAGTTCTGCCATGAAAACCCGCATCACCGAACTGTTCGGCATCGAGCATCCGATCATCCAGGGCGGCATGCACTATGTCGGATTCGCGGAACTGGCCGCCGCCGTGTCGAACGCCGGCGGGCTCGGCATCATCACCGGGCTGACGCAGAAATCACCGCAGAAACTCGCTAGCGAAATTGCCCGCTGCCGGACGATGACCAGCAAGCCGTTCGGCGTGAACCTGACATTTCTGCCGTCGCTGACGCCGCCGGATTTTCCCGGCTATGTGCAGGCCATCATCGATGGCGGCGTCAAGGTCGTCGAGACGGCGGGAAACAATCCGCAGAAGTGGCTGCCGGCGCTGAAGGCCCACGGCATCAAGGTGATCCACAAGTGCACGTCGGTGCGCCATTCGCTGAAAGCCGAAGCCATCGGCTGCGACGCGGTCAGCGTCGACGGTTTCGAGTGTGGCGGCCATCCCGGCGAGGACGACATTCCCAACTTCATCCTGTTGCCGCGCGCCGCCGAAGAGTTGAAGATTCCATTCGTCGCTTCTGGCGGCATGGCCGACGGGCGCTCGCTGGTGGCGGCGCTCGCCTTAGGCGCCGAGGGCATCAACATGGGCACACGCTTCATCGCCACCAAGGAGGCGCCGGTGCACGACAATGTGAAACAGGCGCTGCTCAAGGCGACCGAACTGGACACGCGGCTGGTGATGCGGCCGTTGCGCAATACCGAGCGTGTGCTGGTCAACGCTGCCGTCGAGCGCATTCTGGAAAAGGAACGGACGCTGGGCGCCAACCTGAAGTTCGAGGACATCATCAAGGAAGTCGGCGGCGTCTATCCGCGCGTCATGATCGATGGCGACATGGACGCCGGTGCGTGGTCGTGCGGCATGGTGGCAGGCCTCATCCACGATATCCCCAGCTGCAAGGAATTGATCGATCGCATCATGAGGGAGGCCGACACGCTGATTACCAAGCGGTTGGCCGGTTTCATGAGGTAATTGCGTAAAGGGACGGGCTTTGCCGTGATGTTTTCACGCTCACTCCTCGTGACAGGCCGCTGGTCTCATGCCATCGACCGAAACAAAAATTTGTTGGGTCAAGGTCAAATGGGGCTTGACCCAACCTACACGCCGCGGTCCTCGAAGTTCCCTCACGCAGCCGTTGCGACGGCTGGTCCCTAACGTCCGGGAATAATTTGCCACCATCGAGCATGTTAACAAAACAAGGACGTTTAGACGTGCCGACGGCGTGGAAGGCTCGAAAGACCCACTATCGTTTTACCGGAAACCGTAGCGCTATTTGGCGCGCAGGTTATCCGGGATCTTTCCAGGTTGATTTCTGAAACCATCAGCTCGACGGGTCAAGGTCCCGGATAAATTCTTCGCGCTGCGCGCCAAGAATTTTCCGGGAAGACGCGTGTGTTTGTTAGTGAGGGTTTTTCCCGGACAGTAGTGACGGCTGGTATCAATTATACCAGCCCTCCTAAGGTTTGACCTTGAGTATCCAGGGATATGAGGCGAGCGACGTGATGCGTCCGGTTTCAGCGCAGAGCCGGTTCCAGGCAGTGCACGCGGCGTCGACGATGGCGTCGTAGTCGTTGAGGAGACGG
>JANXWC010000210.1 GCA_025351355.1 Hyphomicrobiaceae bacterium | reverse complement strand
CAGATCGCAACTACCATGAAGGACCTTGAGCTTACACAGACAGCGGCAGCAACTCGGCTTGGCGTTGAACAGCCTGATGTGTCGAAGATGCTCAAGGGGCACTTCCGGCAGTTCTCGGTCGAACGGCTGATGCGATTTCTGGTAGCACTCGGTCAGGATGTTGAGATTGTCGTTGGTCCGGCCGTTGCCAAGCGCAAGCTCGGAGCGCAAATCACCGTCGCGTCACGAAGCTAACTGCATTGAATGGAATCGTCTGATGCCGCTAACTGCCCAATAGTGACGTGGAGATGGGCATGACATTCAGCTGCTGGCAGCTCGCGGAATTTAACCTCAAAGGCCAGATTGCCCTCAGCGAGAAGATTGGGCTCATCAGGATCTGTCATGCCGATGACGGCACACTCATGCTTGTGGGGAAGGACGCGGCCGCTGCACCGGCGCCCGGAAAACCAGTGGCGATCCAGTTCGCGGGGCTGGATTCAATCCTGGGGTTTGTGCTGGACATCGGTATCGGGCGCACGAAGCATGCCTGCCCCTTAGTTCAGGCTGAGGCAGGCGCTGGCGGCGGCGCAGTTGTCCCTCGATCTCAATCGACAAATCGTGACAAGCATCGATGCGGTGGCGGCGTACAAGACGCGATCTGACATTGCGCGAGCGAAGTTCGTGACGCTGCTCGCAGACAGCAACCTTAAACCCTACCACGCCGCCATGAAAACGTTCGACGATGCCGCGCAGGTGGTTTTTGTATGCTTCTTGAGCGCGTATGTATATCGGAACAAGTTTATGCACGCTGGCTTTCCAATTCCCGCCTCTGTCAAGGATGCCTTCGGGGAAGACGGCGCGGGCACGCGATACCTTCCAGCGTCGACCGGATTGGCATGGACCCGTATGCTGAGAGACGATGGTATTCGAGAAGATGATCTCGTCGATCTGCACGACCTGATCGATGCGAAGGATTTGCAGGAGTTCAGAGATACCTACACCCACGTGCTGCCAACCTGGTATTTCCTGAGAACGTATGCGCGAGAAGCAATATTGCAGAAGATTGAAGCGTTGTGCGGCGCCTCACGACCGTAAGCGTTCTAGAGGTGGTAGAATTAGGCTTATCAATCACAGCGTCTTTGGAATGAGCTCATGAGCAAATTCACCGAAGAAATGACAGAAGTCTTCATCGACAAAAATGACCGGGAGATCATGATCGAAACTGAAGAGGGCGGCGCGGAAACGTATTTCGTTGCTGTCCACGGCGGGAACGAAGTTGGTCGGCTCTCCGTCCATATCGATGAAGAAAATGTATCCTTCGCCCACGAAATCGACGTTGACGCCGGCTATCGGCGAGCCGGGATTGGCCTGCGGCTTGTGCAGCGAGCCTCCGAGTATTTCGACGCGAAACTTGTGCCACCAGGGCGCTTTGACACTCTAAAAAGGAATGGAAATTTCATGACCGAGATGGGGCGCAGCCTAATGATCGCGGCGCAACGCGGAGGGTGGGCGACGAAATTTCCCGGCGACGAGCCCGACGCTTGATTGTTGCTGTCGTTTGACCGTCCTCGACTGGTCTTCGCCTCAGTGCTCGACGAGCTGATTGGGCTGCGACAGAATACAAACTATCGCACTTCTTGCCCAGTTAACGGCTCAATCATGGATCGCTTTGCGCAACGCATCGGGGGCGTCAGCGTAAAAGAGCACCTGTACTTTGGTCGCGACCTCATCGGAAAGATCGACCAAAGCTCTGCGGCATGAAACCGGTATCATGACAGTGCTTGCGCCTTTCTCCATTGCAAGTTCCACGATGTCGATGGGACTGTGAATGGCGTCGACTGATCCACCAAGGTTGATGCCGCCTACGATAATGAGGCCTCCTTTCAGCGGCTTCCCGAGCAAAGCCGAGCACAGGGCGATCAGGACGGCCACACCGACTTGTGAACCGTTCTTGGCTGAATCAAACGACCGCATCTGGATTGCGAATTCGTGTTCGCGGGGATTGCGGTCTCCGACAAGTTCGCGCGAGTGAGAATAGAGGTTCTGTTCGGCAATCCGGACGCTTTCCCTGAACGCCGCAGGCGGTGATTGGTTGAGAATGCGAACGCCGCCGCCTGGTCCTTCGGTCGCTTCGATGCGGAACAATCCGGTAGCCTCATCCTGGCCGCCGGGGCTAATGCACCAAACTTGGCCCGCTGGGAGGGGATCGGAACCGATGCTGTCCTCGCTCTGCAATTCCGGTGTGGCGACGAAAGTCTCGATGCCATCAAGACCCATCATGTAGCTGAACTGGGTATTTCGAAACTCAGCGGAGCCGATACGCTTTTGTTGTTCCTTGACCCGGCGACGAACCTGCAGAGCTAGACGTACCGCCCATTCGAGGTCGGCTTCTGGTATAGTGGCGCGTTGATCCGGATAAAGCAGCTTAAGTAAGCCTGAGACGGTCTTGTTGACCGCATTCTGATCACGACCTGAAAGTGCACCTCCGAAGTGAACTCGACCTTGCAAAACACTGACCCGGCTCTGCACGCGTAAGCGGGTGAAGCATTCCGCAAGGACATCGCTTACGAGCCCGAAGTGGTCGGTGAAGAGGTCTTTGCTGACTTTCGGAATGTCCCATCCCGGCAAGTAGCAATGAATGCGGTCCATGAAGGCGGTGTCGTTGCGCATCTCTACAGGCATCGGACCGAAAAGATGGCCTACGCGTTGCTGATGCTGAACATCGACATCGAAATTGCCGACCATGACCATGCTGCCAGATGCCCGAATGCTTTCGCGCCCGCGAGAAAATTCTCCCGACTCCATGTAACCCTTCATGATGTTCACGCCATCCTTCTGGTCGAAGGAAATGCCTGAG
>JANXWC010000205.1 GCA_025351355.1 Hyphomicrobiaceae bacterium | reverse complement strand
GGCCATCGCGTCAGGCGTCTGTGATAGGGGCGCGGATGGAAACCATCTGAACAACGCATCGCTCGACGAGACGATGACACGCTGAAGCGGCTGTAAGTGCCGACGACCAAGGCGGGTGTAAACCCCGACGACCAAGGCCGGAGTAAACCCGGACGAGTATGGGTGGTGTAATCCCACTGATGGCGCCATTCGCGCTCCGCTCTCAGACGCTGATGCGGCTGGCCAGGTTTTTTGACGGCGCGCGGCGTTAACCAGTTTACCAATCACCAAAATACGACGCAAGCTGTAGGCTGGATCGAGCTTCTTGGCGCGACCCAACAGCCAACACCGGCGCGTGCATTGCTCGGTGGTGTTGACGCGCCTAACCCACCAAATCGCGCGGCCGTCCCGAAAACTTTTGCCAGCCGGCCTGTAAGCCGGGTTTTGTCTGGGGCTTGCGCCCCGCGACGGTCATTCGTCTGGGATGCGACTTGCGTCGCACCTCGAGCAACCAACCCGAGTGAGGGCCTGAACCAGCTCCGCGGCCGCAGTTGCCCACGCCGCGCGCCCACTCCTATTTGGTCTTACTCCCAGTGAGGTTTGCCGTGCCACTTCCGTTGCCGGAAGCGCGGTGGTCTCTTACTCCACCGTTTCACCCTTACCTGCGGTAAGCCCGAAGACTTGACCATAGGCGGTCTGTTTTCTGTGGCACTGTCTCTAGGGTCACCCCCGGCGGCCGTTAGCCGCCACCGTTCGTCCATGGAGCCCGGACTTTCCTCCGCCGCTTGCCGCCTCCTTGCGGAAAACGAGTTGCGTCAGCGACCGTCCAGCCGGCTGGCGCGCGCACTAAGGGGATGGTTTGGCGATCAGGTCAAGTTGCCGACGCAAGCAAACAATTTGCCGGGCGCATGGCCTTCTTGCCCATGCTCGTCTTGCCAAAGTGCGCCGGACGCCTCACTGCGAATCATGCGGCGCCGGTCTCCCGGCCAACCGCTTCCGCTGAAGTCTCAAGACAGTCCGCCCAAAGAACGCATCGCGAACTGTTCTGGAATTGGGCCAATAGTGACCTCTGATCGCGACGATTCATGATGATCTCCGTCACTTGGAGCGCCGATAAACCTGTTCCGTCTTTCCGTCGGTGAACTTCGAACTGGGGTCCGAAAGTTTTAGCTCGTCCGCCGAAACCACAACCAATTTTTTTTCCTCAACGCCAGGCAGCCCCGGATTGAGTGCTCCTTCCACTTTTCTGGTGAGGATTTTCGTGGATTCAACCACGCTCCAGGTCCCGAATTGCGCCACCAGCCCTTTTGCTGCGGCGGCATATTCTTCGCTGGTTGTCTGTGTGCGGTTTTTCGAGTTCCACTTACTGCGCGTCATATCGACGACCATATACATATAGTGCCCTCCAGCATCGAGCATCACGTAGCCTTTCAAAGAACCATACACAGACTTCTTGCTACCGTCGGCTGCGACGCTGTCGTAAGAAACCAGCTCCCAGGTCCCAACGAGTTGCTCTTTGAGTGACTTTTGCTGTGCGAACGCACTGCCTGGCAACGTGGCCAGCGCCGACGCGGCGACTGCCGACAGACTGAAGATGTTGCGACGGTTCATGGTGGTTCTTCCTGATCGTCAAGTGGCGTCCGGTCTCGCGTCCGCAGGGCAGCCTATACCAATGGCGAAGCTCCGCAGAAAAAAGGTGCGCAGAGTTGGGGTGCCCTTGCCGGCTAGTCGTAAAGGTCATATGGCGGCGACGCCGCCCATGCTGTAGCTGCTGGGGGCCGTTGTGGGCCAACAGCGACTGCCGCCAACTGAGACAATGCAGAAACGGGCGCGCACGGTCCAGGCCTATCAGCGGACGGCCCTGACCGAGTGAAGCGGCTTCGTTGCTAGTCGGACGCATATCGCCTTTTACGCAGGCGCGGCCATAGCCGCCCGCTGCAGCCAGCGCTTCTCCAGCATCACGTGAATGCCTTTGTTGCCGTTGACCACCTGCGTCACGCGCACGTCGGCGGCGAGGCTGGCCAGCGCGTACGCCTCCTGCCGCGAAATCCCCACCTCGCGCACGATGACATCCAGCATCTGGCGCAGCGCGATCACCACGCATTGATCCAAGTCGGGATCGAAGGCCATGGTAATGACGTGCGTTGGCGTCTCCGCGCGCGGCCATTCGAGTTTCATATCCTCGCGCACAAGCAGTTCGAACGTGCCGATCAGACCCGTCTCGATGGCCGTGACGCACACCTCGCCATCGCCCTGCACGCCATGCCCGTCACCCACCGAGAACAGCGCACCGTCGACATGGATCGGCAAGTAGAGGGTGCTGCCCGCGACCAGTTCCTTGTTGTCGAGATTGCCGCCGTTGCGTCGCGGCGGCAGCGTCGAGACCTTGCCCCACGCTAGCGGCGGCGCCGCACCCATGACGCCGAAGAACGGCTTCAGCGGTAGCTCCAACCCCCACGGCAGACGGCCCGTCATGCGCTTTTTGTCGAGCGGAATATGCATCAGATGCAGCTCGGCGAAATCATCAGGCAGCGCGCCGGACAAAGGCCGCGACAGCGTGTAACCCCAATCGTAGTGCAGATCGATCTGCTTGATGCGCACTTCCAATACGTGCCCCGCGCGCGCGCCGCGTACGGCAACCGGCCCCGTGCACATATGCCCCGGCAGCATCGGCGTCAGATGCGCCTGCACCTCTGCCAAAGCGGCAGGCACTTCGAGCGGCGGCTTCGGCATCACCTCGCGCCCACCCGACACCGTCGACATGACGACCGTATCGCCGCTATCGACCGTCAGAAGCGGCGGCAACGCGGCATCGAAATATCCCCAGTGCACGGACTTGGCGCCGGCGTCGATACGGTGAGATTTGGACATAGGTGGCTCCACCTGATCTTACGGCTGCGAGGACTGTTCTATTCGATCTCGCAGCCCAACCGCTTCAACGTCGCGTCGATCCAGCTGCGATCGCTGGTGCCGGCGGCAATTTCGGCCATCTGCTTTTGCTCGGCGCGCTGCTTGGCTTCGGTTGCAGCCAACACGACAGACGTTTGCGCGAACGGCACGCACACCAACCCGTCGTCGTCACCGAGAATCAAATCGCCCGGCTCGATCACCATGCCGTCGATGGCAATGGCGACATTGATCTCGCCCGGCCCATCCTTGTACGGCCCGCGATGGGTGACACCGGCGGCGAACACCGGAAACGTTCCCGCCCGTAACGCCGCCGCATCACGGATCGCGCCGTTGATCACCACGCCACCGAGCCGACGCTTGATGGCATGCGCAATCATCATTTCGCCGATCAGCGCATTTGCAAGCTCGCCACCGCCGTCGCACACCACGATGTCGCCGGGCTGCGCGAGATCGAGCGCCTTGTGCAGCATGAGATTATCGCCCGGTCGAGACTTGACGGTGAGCGCGGGACCGGCGAGCACGCCGCCGCCGTGCATCGGGCGCAGGCGCGCGCCCGCCGCCGTCATCCGCGCCATTGAATCCGATACGTTCGCCACCGGCAACCGCCGGAACTTCTCGATGACATCCGCCGCAACGGCACGCTGCCGTTTCAATATTCGAAATCCGATCATTGCCGTTGCCTTCGTTTAATTGAGTGTGAGCCGATGAATTCATACGTTCGACTGCGCCACACCGCATTCCTTTGCAAGCGCGCCCCACAGCTCTTTGCCGATTGGCGTGGTGATCCAGGTCGCGTTCTGCTGCACTTCTGCAGCGGTTTTCATGCCCGCCAGCACCGACGCGACGGCTGGATGCTGCAGAGGATATTGCAGCGCTGCCGCTTGCAGCGCAACGCCGTGCGCAAGACATACGCGCTCCATGGCCTGCACCCGCGCGAGGATGTCAGCCGTCGCAGTTTTGTAGCCGGAGCGCGCGCCGGCGATCGCACCCGTCGCAAGAATGCCGCTGTCGAACGGCGCCGCCGCGATCATCGACACGTCGTGTTTCAGGCAGAGATCAAGCAACCCGCTGGTCAGCGCGCCTTGGTCGAGCAATGTCATACGTCCCGGCACCAGCGCCACATCGATATCGCCCTCCTCGATGAAACGCATGGCGATGTCGGTGTCCTTGAGGCCGATGCCGATCGCGCCGACAAGGCCATCGTCGCGCATGCGCTGCAACGCTTTGAGCGCACCATTCGACGCCTTCGCAAACGCCGCCTCGATGCCGTCCTCGCCGTGAAAATGCCGGGTCACATCATGGATCAGCAGCATGTCGATGCGCGAGCGCCCAAGCCGGGCGAGACTGCCCTCGACGATCCGCCACGTGCCGTCGTAGCTGAAATCGAACGCCATCTCGGCATCATGACCGCCGGGAAAATATAGCGCCCGCTGCCCCTCGCCGCCCGATCCCAACGGCGTGATGGCTTTGCCGACCTTGCTCGATATGATCACGTCGGGCGCGTTCACCTGCCCCAATGCCGCGCCCAGCCGTTCCTCTGCCAAGCCGCAACCATACTGCGGCGCCGTATCGAAAAAGGTGATGCCCACAGCGCGTGCGGCGGCGACGGTGGCCTGAGCATCCGCGTCGCTCACATCGACGTATTGGCCGCCGATTGCCATCGAGCCGAAGCCGAGGATCGAGACGGCCATACCGGCTCTGCCGACGCCGCGCCGTGGCAGCCAATTGCTCATTTGAGCACCACCAGCGCGTCTGCGGCGACCGCGCCCTTTGGCCCCACGAATACCGGATTGATGTCCATCTCGGCTAACCGGTCCTTCATCTGGAAAGCCATCGCCGCCACCTGCACCAGCATTTTTGCCAGCGCTTCCGTATCGACGGCGGGCTGGCCGCGATAGCCCGCGAACAGCCGCGCACCCTTGAGTTCGCCGATCATGTCGCGCGCGTCCTCGATGCCGAATGGCGCGATGCGATAGGTGACGTCGCGCAGCACTTCGGTGAGCACGCCCCCGAGCCCCAACGCCACCGTCGGCCCGAAGCCGGGGTCATTGACGACGCCGATCAACACCTCCAGACCTGCTGCCATTTCAGCGACCAGCACGCCGTCGATCTTGGCATCGGGCTTGGCACGCCGTGCATTGGCGACCACTTCGCGCGCCGCATCTTCTGCGCCGAGCACATCGCCCAAACCGAGCTTGACGCCGCCCACATCCGACTTGTGCGCGATGTCGCGCGACACGACTTTGACTGCGAACGGCGGCGACAACTTCGCGACTTTGGCCAGCAGGCTCGCACCCTCCGGCACGAACGCTTCGCGCGTCACCGCGATGCCGTAGGCGGCCAACACATCCTTGCTTTCTGCTTCGCTCAAAGTGGCAGCGCCTGCAGGAAGCTTCAGCGTCACAGACATCGATGCCACCGGCGCCTTGCGGCCGCCGAGCCGCACGCGATCCTCCTCGAAGCGCGCCAACACGGCTGCGGCCTGCGCCAATCTTACTGGCGTCGGGATGATCGGCACCTTGGCCGCCTCCAGGATGCAATAAGCCGCCTCCGACTTGCTGCGCCGCCCCGACCACGCGAGATGCACGGGCTTGTCCGTTTTCGCCGCTGCCGCGACGATGGCTTCCGCAGCCTTCGCCGCTGGTGCACCAGGGATTGACGCGAGCAGGATGGCCAGTTGATCGATGCCCGGGTCTTGCAGCACGATTTCGAGCGTCTTGGTCAGCAGCCCCATGTCGTTGAAAATACCGGCCGTCACGTCGGCAGGATTTTCACTTGAGCCGAACGCCGGGATGATCTTGCGCAGCGCCGCCACGGTTGTTTCAGAGAACGGCGGCAACGTCAGCCCCTCGCGCACGCAGCGATCGGCAAACACGATGCCCGAGCCGCCCGAGATGGACAGCGCGCCCATGCGCCGGCCTTTGGCACGGCGGCCTTGTGCGACAAGCTTGGCGATATCGACGATCGGCTCGACGTCGTCAACTTCGATGAGGCCGGACTGACGGAACGCCGCGCGAAACAGGTCGGCGCGTCCGGTCATGTTGGCGGTATGCGATGCGGCAGCCTTGGCGCCAGCTTCCGTGTTGGCACTTTTCCAGATCAGCACCGGCTTGCCGTTAGCCAGTGACTTGGCGCCGACGTCCAACAGTCGCCGCGCATCCGGCGTGCCCTCGATGACGGCAAAGGCCATCTTGGTTCCAGGATCATCGAGAAACGCTTCCAGCAGTTCCGGCGCCGTCAGGTCCGTCTCGTTGCCGCTCGACACGCAATTGCGGAAGCCGACACCTTGCAGTTCAGCCAGATTGACGATGGCATAACCGAAGCCGCCCGACTGGAACACGCAACTGACCTCGCCTTCGGTGAGATCGACCTCCTCGGATATGGAGCCGAAACAGGCCCACACCCGGCTCGGCACGGCGACCATGCCCTGGCAGTTCGGACCGATCATGCGCACACCTGCTTCGTGTGCGGCGCGCTTCAGTTCGGCTTCCATCGCCACACCGCCAACACCCGTTTCGCGGAAGCCGGCCGTCAGCACGACGGCGAATTTGATCTTGGCCTTGCCGCAGTCGCGAATAGCGGCAGCCACCCCTGGCGCGGGCACGGCGACAATGGCCATATCGACCGGCAGGCCGATACTTTCGGCACTCGGAAAACATTTTTGGCCGTGCAATTCCGGATACTTCGGATTGACCAGATGGATCTGGCCCTTATAGCCCGCCGCCCGCAGCGCCTTGAGTGGCTGGCCGGAAATGCGCGTCAGATCCTGCGATGCCCCGATCAACGCGATCGATTTTGGACTGAATAACGGCGAGAAATCGGTGGCGGTCATGGTGGGCTGGATCCTCGACAAGGGTCTGAGCCCCTTTATCGACGACGCCACCCGCTCCGCACAAGTGCCCGAGCCGAAATTTCCCGAAATAGACGAGGAACCGTTACGCCGGCTTGCTGAGGCGATAGAGTCCGACTTGCACAGACCCGCGCTCGAAGCCGACCTGACAATAACTGAGATAGTACTCCCACAACCGGCGGAAGCGCTCGTCAAAGCCGAGCGCATGCACGTGCGGCCAAGCCGTCAGAAAGCGCTGCCGCCAGTCAATCAGCGTCAGCGCGTACGAGGCGCCGAACTCGCGCGTCGTCTCGAATTCCAAGCCGGCGGCGCGGGCATGCTGCTGCATCCTGGCGACCGTCGGCAGCATGCCACCGGGAAACACGTAGCGCTGGATGAAATCGGGATTGCGACGGTAGCCGTCATAGAGATCGTCGCGAATTGTAATCGCTTGCACCACGGCTTTCCCCGCCGGCTTCAAGCGCTCGGCGATCGTGCGGAAATACAGCGGCCAGTTCGCTTCGCCGACGGCTTCAATCATTTCTATCGAGGCAATGCGATCGAACGTGCCGGCGGTATCGCGATAATCCTGCAACCGGATCTCAACGCGGTCGGCGATGCCAGCGCGCGCCACTCGATCCCGCGCCTCGTCGAATTGCTGTTCGGATATCGTAATGCCGGTAACGCGCGCCACGTGCCTGCTGGCAGCTTCGGCAAATCCGCCCCAGCCGCAGCCAATTTCCAGCACCTCATGATCGCTGCGCACATCGAGATCAGTGATGATCGCGTCGTATTTTTCCTGCTGCGCCGCCTCGAGCGTCGCTGACGCCCCGGCATAAATGCCGCTCGAATAGGTCATTCCCGCATCCAGCCACAGCTTGTAGAACGCATTGCCGAGATCGTAATGCGCGGCGATATTACGTTTGCTGCCGCGACGCGAATTCCCCCGGCGACGATGGTAAAAGCGGTCGACGATGCCGGAGCCGATAAGGTCAGGACCGCGCGCCGTCAGCGGTCGTTCATTTTCCATGTAGAAATTGAAGAAATCGAGGAGGTCGTCACAATCGACGTCACCGGCCATATAACTTTCGGCAAAGCCCAGGGGACCGCGCGTCGCCACGTTCCACAGCAGACGGTAGTTGTTCAGCACCAGCCGCGCCGACACATCGTCCACCGTCGAGCCGAACACGGCATTGTGCCCGGACGGCAGCGTCAACTGCAGACGACCAACGCAACCACGCTCGAAGGCGTTAACGAGCAGACGTACGATCAGTCGATCAAACATTTTGGGCACCACGCCGGTGCCGATATTGACGCGCGCTGCAGTCGCTGCCAGCGGATCATTCCCGTGCATATTAAGATCCTCGCTTGGCTGGTGAAACGACAGAAAACGAATAGCGCGGAGAGGTATGGCGCTCGACCAGTGGCACGCCCTTCCACCACAGGCGGACCGCCTCGAAATGAATTCCGGCGATGACCTTGAGCATCATCAACGGATGCGACGCGACCAGGCGCGCGGCGTTGATGGATCTGCGTTCACCACTGAAATAGGTCTTCAGAACGAGCACGTCGCGTTCGAAGAAATCGACGCCGACAAAAACACGCGCGCCCGGACTGACCACGTGGAATTTGTAACCACCTGTCCGCTCGGTGAAAGGCGAGACGTACATTTCCTTGGGGCACTGCTGCCGGATCGTCTCGCCATCCACATCGCTGACCGGGATGATATAGCTTTTGCGCTCGCCGAAAGTATTGCTTACTTCATAGATGATGACGTCGAGCGCGCCAGCGTCGGTGTGACAGAAGTAAACGCTGAGCGGATTGAAAACGAAGCCGAGAATGCGCGGATAACAGAGCAAAGTGATGCGCGCCATGGCCCGCTCGTGCCCAGCCGCCGCCAGCAGCCCCCGGACGTGAGTTGCAATATGCGCATCATCTCGCGCGCCGTGATCCCGATCAAAGAAGCTCAGCAGGTTCCAGGAATTTCTCGAAAACAGGCGCACCTCGCGATGCAGCCGATCGATTTCGTCGACGTCGAGCGCCAGCGAAAATACCGAATAGGTAAACTCGTGGCGCACGGGCGCCGATCGCTTGTGCACGACCTTTCCCACATAAACCGCGGACACCAGGGGCTTCATGCCGCGGCCTCAGCCAATGGTGACCGCGTTCTCGGGGAGCCTCCGCAAACGATCCGACCCGACTCATTGGCCACCTGCCAAGGTCGGCGCACGCCACCGATATCTTCGGCGACAGCGAGGCCGGCCTGCAAACCGTCCTCATGAAAGCCATAACCAAAATAACTGCCGCAAAACCATGTGTTGCGTCGACCTTGCAAACTCCAGAGATCGCCCTGTGCCGCCATGGCTGCGCGGTCGAATAACGGGTGACGATACTCGAAGGCGGCAATCTCTCGTGTTCGCGCCACGGCCCGTCGCGGGTTCAGCGTGACGAACAGGTCGCGGGTTGTGTTGAGCGGTTGCAGCGTATTCATCCAATAAGTCAACGACAGCGACGCGTCTGCAGTTGCAGCGTCAGCCAAGTAGTTCCAACTCGACCATAAGCGCCGGCGCTTAGGCATGAAGCTCGGGTCGTCATGCAGCACGGCGCGGTTGGGCGTATAGCGAAAAGCACCGAGCATTGCACGCTCGCGCGGGTCTGGATCGGAAAGCAGACCCAATGCATCGTCCGCATGCGCGGCGATTACACACGCATCGAACTCCTGCCGGCCGTGACCATGCACAATGGTGACGTTGCTGTTGCCGCGCACAATTGCCGTCACGGCTGTGCCAAGCATCAGCCGGCCCGGCATCGCCGCCAGCAACCGGTTGACGTAACTGCGACTGCCGCCCACGACGGTCCGCCAAGCCGGGCGATCGTTGACTTGCAGCAACCCGTGATTCTGGAAAAATCTTATGAAAGCTGCCGCCGGATAATCCATGATATCGGCCGAGGGTGTCGACCAGATCGCCGCGGCCATTGGCACGATGTGGCGACGGACGAAGGCGTCCGAATAGCCGTTTTGAGCCAGGTACTGGCCGAGCGTCGGCCCACCCGCCGAGGTCAAAGCGATGCCCGACTTGACCCCACTCTGGGCCTCCCTGAAAAAGCGGAGCATGTCCAATATCATGCGCCAGTGATGGGGATTGACGATGTTGGCAGGTTGGCCGAACAATCCGCCCAATCCATCGCCGGAGTATTCGTATCGGCCATTGTCGAGTGAGACAGCAAAACCCATGTTCGTCGCGGACGTCGGCACGTCGAGATGATCGAATAACGCGATCAAATTGGGATAACTGGCCGTATTGTAAACGATAAAGCCCGTATCCACCGCCGTCGTCGCCCCTGATCCAGGCACATCGACGGTGTTGGCGTGACCACCGGCATATCCGGCCGTCTCAAACAACGTCACCCGATGGGTCTTCGATAACAGCCAAGCCGCGCCTAATCCGGAGACGCCGCTCCCAATAACTGCGATTGAAAGCGCCTTGACCATCCGGTTCCAAACCTAGAATTAAATGCGCAGCACGCCAAGTGGAGAGCCTACACAATACTGCAGCATTAACGAGACCCAGCCGGCCCTGGATCACATCATTCGGCCCTGTGGGCGCCTTGTCCGCCTTGGGTGTGCCCGCAGCACTGCTTGGTGCACGGGGCGGCACTTGTGATGATTTGCATGATCTGTGATCCAGCGCGCGGACTAGGACGTTTGCATCTCATGATAATCACGTCGTCAGTACCGGACTCGATCGGCAAGCGGCGTGAGGCGCCGGCAGCCATTATGGCTGATTACAAGTCCATGGTATGGGGCGGCATGGCACAACTGGACACGCAGGATCGTCGATCGGAATTTTCGCAGCTGATTGTCGCCACCGGCCGTCGCGATACAGCGGCGTTTTCGGCGCTGTTTGCGTATTTTGCTCCTCGAATCAAGGCGATGATGATGCGGCGCGGGTTTGCCGATCAGCGTGCCGAAGACGTAGCGCAGGATACGATGTTGCTGGTCTGGCGAAAAGCAGGCCTGTTCGACCCGGCCGGCGACGGCCCGGCGACCTGGATTTATACGATAGCGCGCAACGTGCGTATCGATTCGCTGCGACGCGATCAGCGCGCCCGACGGCTGGAAAGCGAGATCCTGCGTCAGCCCGACGGGCCGCAGGTGCCGACCGATGTTCTACTGATTGGAGCGGAAGCCGAAGATCTGGCGCGCGCCGGCCTCAATCTTTTGAGCGTCGAACAGAAGACGGTCGTCATCATGTCCTTCTTCGAAGACAAGGCACACGCTGAAATTGCCGCTGTTCTGGGTATCCCGCTGGGCACGGTGAAATCTCGACTGCGCTTGGCGATGAAACGACTGAGATCACTACTGGAAGAGCCGCAATGAGCATTACACAACACCCCAGTGACGAAACACTAGCGGCCTTCGCTGCCGGCAATCTCGACGCGGGCCGCACAGTTGTTGTCGGCGCCCACACCGAAATGTGCGCACGCTGTCAGATCTGGGTGCGGCGGTTGCTGAACGCGGGCGGGGTTTTATTGACCGACGTAGCACCTGCCTCGATGGCAGCTGACGCATTAAACAGGGCCCTCAAGAGGATTGAAGCCGAGCAACCACATCGATTGCGTTCGAGCGACAGCCCGTTTGAGTTCGGCATCGACAGGACATTGCCGGTCATCAGCCGCTTCAATCATCAGGACGGCTGGAAATGGATGGGGCCGGGGATTCGCTGGCGTCCGCTCGCCGCCCCGAGTGCCGATGCAGCGCGCGTCTTTCTGCTGAAGGCTGCTGCGGGTACCAATATGCCCAACCACACCCATACCGGAACCGAACTCACGCTGGTGTTGCAGGGCGCCTTCGCGCACGCCGGCGGCCGCTATGGGCCCGGCGATCTCGATGAGGCCGACGACACGATTGAACACACACCGGTGGTCGAAGCCGGCGAGGAATGTATCTGCCTCGTCGCGATGGACGGTAAGTTGCAGCTACTCGGCGCATTCGGCCGATTGATGCAGCCGTTCGTGCGGTTGTGAGCAATCCCGGATGAACGGTGCAACGCTCACAATCGCGATCGTCCTTCAGACCGCTGCAATGGCGGTATTCATGTCGATTGCGTGGATGGCTTGGCGCCGGACAGGCAATGCCGGTTGGATCGATACCAGCTGGACTTTTGCCGTTGGGCTAGTGGCAGCCGTTGCGGCGTTGTGGCCGCTAGGTGCAAACGAATGGCCGCAACGACAGTGGCTAGTGGCGGCGCTTGTCGCCGGCTGGGCACTGCGCCTCGGCACGCACATTGCTCGACGCACCATGTTGGCCGCCGACGATCCGAGGTACGCCGCGCTCGTACGGGAATGGGGAGTGAACGCGCCGCGCCGAATGTTTGCTTTCGTGCAGATCCAGGCCGTTGCCGCGATACCGCTGCTGACGACTATCTTCGTCGCGTCGCATACTCCCGGAGGCGCGCTCGGCGTTAGCGATTGGGCGGGCGCGGCACTTTTAGTGATAGCTATCGTTGGCGAGGCGGTCGCCGATGCCCAACTGCGGAAATTCACTACGGATCGACGGAACAAGAACCTCGTTTGCGATCGCGGGCTGTGGTCTTGGTCGCGCCATCCAAATTATTTTTTCCAGTGGCTGGGCTGGCTCGCCTATCCCCTCATAAGTCTGAGTGCTATCGCGGTTTATCCGTGGGCGTTGATCACGTTGAGCGGCGCGGCCTGCATGTACTGGCTGCTCGTGCGCGTGTCCGGCATTCCTCCGCTCGAAAGCCATATGGCGAGGTCGCGTGGCGCAGCCTTCCGTGACTATCAGTCCCGCACCAATGCCTTTTTTCCATGGCCACCGCACGCGCCTGCATCAGCACACAAACGCGAATAGTGCGCGGTAGATTTGCACCCGCCGCATACACGAGTTCTTCTCCCTGAGACGCAACCAGGACCGGCGTTTACCGTTCCGGCAAGGACCACCCGACATGAAGATGTTCATTCCCTACATTGCGACGCTGGTGCTGTTCGCCGGCATTGATGTGGTGTGGCTCGGCTTCGTTGCCAATCGATTTTACCGCGCCGAACTCGGCAGCCTGATGGCGCAAAATTTCAATGTCGGCGCCGCCGTCGCGTTCTACTTCATTTATGCGCTTGGCACCGTCATCTTTGCGATTTCACCGACGCTGGCATCAGGCACGTGGCGCGACGCATTGTTGTGGGGCGCGCTGTTCGGCTTCTTCGCCTACGCGACGTATGACTTGACCAACCTCGCAACCTTGAAAGGCTGGCCGATGCGTCTGACCTTCGTCGACCTAGCGTGGGGCACTGTTTTGACGGGCATGGTTTCTGCGCTGGTGCACATTATTGCGCAAAAATTCTGAGAGCAGCGCAAACGACACAACATGGTCACGATCTGGGTTCGGCAATGAACGCAGTGACATCATCAAGCACCGGCGCTCTGCCTCGGAAAAGCACTGACAGAGCCAGCATAATACCAATATGACCGATGCCGGGATACACCTTCGTAGTGACGCGTGCGCCGGCCGCCGATAACTTTTGGGCCAATTCGCGACTGTTGCGCGGCTTCACGGTACTGTCTGCGTCGCCGGTCGCAAGCAGCATCGGTGGCGCGTCACTTGAGACGAAATTGATCGGTTGCGTCGCATTGAGATCGCTCGCGTGGCCGAACGCCGCCTTCGTAGACGCGGCATCAAGAGGAAGAAAATCATAAGGACCGGAAAGTGCTGCAACGCCTGCAAGAGCCGCCGGACTGGTGCCGACGCCTTCGAGATAACGGCGGTCGAGCGCGATCATAGCCGCCATATAGGCGCCCGCGGAATGGCCCAATAAATAAAGTCGCTTGGGATCGCCGCCGAACGATGCGCCATTCGTTTGCGCCCATCGTACGGTGTGCGCGCTGTCTTCGAGGAACGCCGGGAATATGACCTCTGGCACCAGCCGATAATCAGCAATGAATGCGACGAACCCGCGTGACGCCAGCGCCTTGCCGAGAAACGCGTAGTCCTCCTTGCGCCCGCTGTTCCACGAGCCGCCATACAACACAACGACCATCGGTCGCCCTTCGGTCTGCCTCTTGGGAACATAGACATCAAGTCGTTGTCGGGGATTGGCGCCATAGGCGACGTTGGACTGCGCAATGGTGGCGCCCGCATCAGCAGGTGTCAGCGCATTGAAGACTGTCAGCGGCGCGTACACTAAGGCAGCGACCACCACGACGACGAGCACGCCGGCGGCAATCAGCATCGATACATATCTGGTGGATCCCAAAACTGACATTCCATCCCGGAAGATTAGGCCATGCTGTAGGCGAGGACATGGCGTCCCTTCCGACTTTAATTCCCATCTGCCGTTGTAATGTACGCAGACGCAATACTTTAGTTTCATACCGCATCGAGCGTTGTCCGATGGCCTATCCATAGCCAATCGGCCACTTGGTCATGCCAGCTGATTGTCTTTGCGCATATTGACTGGCTGGTGTGAAAGCCTAGCATCCGTCGTCAACCTCGGAGGAGCCAGCCATGGGCAATTGCATCGTCGTCGTCCAATTCGACCTGCCGAAGCGCACCGAGGAGCAAGCCGTCGGCGGCGGCACCGGCTCAGCTCCGATCTATCGCAACCTCGCCGCGAAAGGGTTGATCCGCAAAGACTACTTGAACGGCGAATCTGGCACCGGCGGTGTATACCTCTGGGATAATCGAAAATCCGCGGAAGCCTGGTTCACGCCGGAATGGCTCGCCGAGCTGACGAAGCGTTTTGGGGTGCGGCCGCGGCTGACCTGGTATGATACCCATGTCACCGTCGACAATCTCGCCGGCGAGACGCGCGTAAACGGCAAGGCGCTCGCCACAGCCCAATGACACGGGCTAAGCGGGCAGTTGGTGTCGCATGGCACATGGCACCGACATCGACCACCGATCATCGGAGCGCGGGTGTGCTGACTTTTTCCAGCGCGCGCGTGACAAAATCTTCATCGATGCGCTCAGCCGGCAATCGCATTTGTGGCGGTGCCATACTGTCCGTTATGGCAACAGTCGGCGCATTTGCCGTCATACCCGGCAACGGCTGCGGCATGCGGTTTTCGTGGGCTGCCAGCATCACATCATGCCACAGCCGCGCCGGCAGTGTGCCGCCCATGATCCGGTTCATGGGGCGAGCGTTATCGTTGCCGAACCACACACCGCCGACCAGTTGGCTGCTGTAGCCGATAAACCAGGCATCGCGGAAATCCTGGCTGGTACCGGTCTTGCCCGCTGCCGGAAAGCGCTGCAGCGCCGCCCGCTTGCCTGTGCCGTTGATCAGTGCCGAATGCAGCATGTCGGTCATCTGTGCGACGCGGACATTGTCCACCAGCCGCACCGGCACGTGCAGTGAACGCTGATGCAATACCACCCCGCCGCCGGTCCTGACGCGATTGATGACATGCGGTTCCACACGGAAGCCGCCGCTGGCAAAGGTCGCATAGGCACCCGTCATTTCCAGCAACGTCACCTCCGAGGCGCCGAGCGCTAACGAGGGCCCGTCGCGTAAATCCGAGTGAATGCCCAGCCGGTTCGCCACCTCGATCGTCCGCTTGCTGCCGAGATCCATGTGCAGCCGGACGGCAACCGAATTGATCGATTGCGTCAACGCCTGCCGCATCGTAATGGCGCCACGGTAACTGCCGTTCTCGTTGCGCGGGCTCCAACCCTTGATCGACAACGGCAGATCATAGACGGTGCTGTCGGGCGTAAGTCCGCTCTCCAGCGCAGCCAAGTAGACGAACGGCTTGAACGTCGAGCCCGGCTGCCGCTTGGCGCGCACGGCGCGATTGAATTGGTTTTCTGCGTAGTTGCGTCCGCCAACCATCGCCCTGATCGCCCCGTCGGTCTCAAGTACCAGCAGCGCGCCCTGATTGACGTCGCTTGCCGTGCCTTCGCTTTCGATCAATTGCGTCAGCCGCTGCTGCGCTCGCTTCTGCAGCGATGCATCGATAGTGGTCTCGATGACGATTTCCGACGCCGACACATTGCTCAACGGTGGCAAGCGTTCGAGCACGTAGTCGACGGCCGACTCAAAGCCGCTGGCCTCGTGATCCCTGGCGGGGTTGTAAAACTGAATGAGCTCGCCAGACGCCTGCTTGGCCTGCTCCTGCGTGAGGAACCCGCCGGCCAGCATGTTCTGCACCACCACGCGGGCACGCGCGCGCGCCAACGGCGGGCTTGTCAACGGCGAGAACTTCGACGGCGCTTTGAGCACGCCGCCCAGAACGGCTGCTTCGATCACCGAGATATCACGTGCGCTTTTGTTGAAGTAGCGTCGCGCCGCCGCCTCGATACCGTAAGCCCCGCCGCCGAAATACACGCGGTTGAGATAGAGTTCCAGAATGTCTTTTTTGCTGAGCCGGATTTCCAGCCAGAACGCCAGATAAAGCTCCTCGATCTTCCGACCGAGCCGGCGATCGGAACTCAGAAAGAGATTTTTCGCCAGCTGCTGGCTCAGCGTCGAGCCGCCCTGTGCATAGCGACCGGCACGCAGGTTGGTCAGCATTGCGCGACCAAGCCCGATCGGATCGAGCCCCCAGTGCTCGAAGAACCGCCGATCCTCCGTCGCAACAATCGCGTCGGTCACATGCTTGGGCAGCAGGTCGATGGGCATATAATCGTAGGCGACGCCGCGCTCGTACATGACCGTGCCGTCGACGGCCAATACGCGAATTACCGGCGCCCGCTCCGACTTGCGATGCACCATCGGATTGGGCACCGCAATCGTCGTCATGATCAGCGCGAAGCCGAGCATGATGGCCGCCGCAGTGCCGAACACGGCACCCCACCGCATGATGCGCAGTGCGCGGCGCAAGCGTCCTGCACCCGATGCCGCCGAAGGTCCGGCAGGACGTGCACTGTTCTGGCCGGAAAGCCCCATCGCCGCCGCGCGTCCCAAACCTCTGTCATCACAGGGATCGCGGCCTGATCGGCCGACCGCCCAGCCGCAAGTTCTATGTGACGGACGTTAAGGTCGGGTTAACCAGTTGCTCAGCGCAATCGCCGACCGCGCACAACTAGTACATAATTGTTGCTGCTAAGCGACCAATTTCTGAAGTCTGGTCCCAAAATCAGCAAAGGGAACGACATTGCTTACTCTGCCTAAGACGGTTAAATCTCCGTCTCGCCAAACAGAACGATCGTCATACACCGAAATTCGAGCGACTCCGTCATATTCTTCGCTAGATTTAATATCTGAAAACTCGCGAAATTTACGATCGACAGATTGTTGATCTGGGATTGGTTCAACAAAAGCTATTTCCCGCTTACGATCAGCTGCTAGAACAGCATGAGATACTTTATATGTTGTTCCACTATCTCCAACGACCTGTAACCGACGAACTCGATCATCGGGTACTACCTTTGCCAGAACGAGAGAAACTTCCTTCATAAAGTCTCGCAATTTACGCTCGCGGCGATCCCAATATTGATCCGCGACCAATCTGGACGCGTTAGCGACCAACGCAATCGCGACTGGCAATTGGGTTTCAGTGCAAGCTCGTGACATTCGACCGTCAACAAACTCACAGCCATAGTCGCGGCCAATTCGAGCCAATTTTTGTGCTAACGAGCGCGTGAAATCGCCGCCAGAACCGGTAAGTGACATGGCACCAAATCCGGCGTCGTGAACAACATAGTCACCCCCGACGACTGTCACTACAACTGCAACACACTGTCCGTTTGGGTAGACAACAGGCAATTGAACCTCAATACCAAGGTTCGTCTCGCGAGCAGAGACAAGAGCTCGACTGGCGAGTTCAAGTTCACTAGCGGAAAGTTGTCTTGTCATCATAGCAGACTCAGTTGAGGTGGTTCATGAGGAGGCGCACGATACACCATATTGAGCACCAAATTGGACCGTTTGCAGAACTCTATTAACCACTGTTGATGAGTTAGCTCCCGCGGATCCGAGGTGGCCTCATTCGTCGGATAGCGTTGCCAATGCGTTTCGTAGATTAGCTCTAAGGTTTTGGAATTTATGTGGAATGTGGCCGGATTAACATCCAAATTGAAGACTCGAACTGAGCCGAGCAGGAGCGAAAAGCTCATTTTTTGCGGAATACGCGAAATATGGGCCGTCATCCGCAACTCGCCATTAACTTCTGGCATTTCCGAACACGTTACAAATTTTACTACTTCTCTATAGTCTTGATGTTGTTTCTTTTTCCACACGCATGAGCCCTCAACGCGTTTAATGGCAGCCAGATATCGGTTGACCTCGTCTTCGGCGTCTCGATCGCCCAGGGATTGCATGAAAACTCGCGCAAAAAAATTAACATCACAGTTGCATTTGTTACTCGGCAGAAAGCATGCGTAGAATCACCTACAGCCGCTCGATGCGAATCGGCAGGCCGTCGCGCGGCTTGGGGATCGGCCACATCTGCCATTGCGGTTTGTAGCCGGGCGCCAGCGAAATGCGGCTGGTGGTCAGCAGGTGATAGAAAAACGTCTTGGCTTGCATGTACGCGAAATGCAGCCCCAGGCACATGTGCGCGCCGCCGCCATAGGGCACCCACGCATAGCGATGCCGCCCGCGCACCGCTTCGTCCGTGAAGCGCAGGGGATCGAACTGGTCGGGGTTGGGCCACAGCGACGCCATCCGGTGCGTGAACAGTGGATTTATGCCAACCCCCGTACCCGCCGGAATATCATAACCTTTGAACTCGAAGTCGCGCACCGCACGTCGCGGAATGGCCGGCACCGGCGGATTGATCCGCATTGATTCCTTGAACGCCATTTCCGCAAGATTGAGATCGCCCAACCGCTCGTAGGGCAAGCCAACCCCCGGCCTGAGGCCGAGCGACTGCATTTCAGCCCTGAGCTTTTCCTGCCATTGCGGATTGGCCGCCAGATGAAACACCAGCGAACTCACCGACGACGTCAGCGTGTCGTGCGCCGCCATCATCAGGAAGCTCATGTGATCGATGATTTCCTGTTTCGTCAGCAGCGCGCCGTCTTCCTTGGTCGTGCGGCATAGTTCCGAGAACAGGTCCGCGCCGTTGCCATGGCGCCGTTTCGGAATCTCGCTGGCGAAGAACGCCGAAATCGTCTTGCGCCCGTTGACGCCGCGCCACATCTGCGTGCCCGGCACCGGCTTGCGCACCACGCCGACGGCGGCCGCCACCATCGCCACGAATGCGCCGTTGACGTCGCGCGCCTGCTCGCCAAGGCCGATGCCCAGGAACGACGTCGCCGCCAGATCCAGCGTCAATTGCTTGATGTGCGGATAGAACGCGAATTCCGCGCCGCCGCCTTGCCCCCCGCCTTCGAGATGCCATTCCGCAATGCGCCGCGAAATGCCCTCGTTGAGCGCGTCGTGATAGGACTTCATCGGCCCCGTCTTGAACGCCACGCCGAGCGCCTTGCGGTGCAGCCGGTGTTCCTCGAAATCCATCAGCATTAGCCCGCGCGGGAACACCTGATCGAGCACCGGCCCCCAGCCTGCGGCGGATGAGAAATTCTTATCCCGGTCGAACAGCACGAGTTCGTTGCCCTCCGGCCCGAGCAGCGACACCGACCGGTAGCCGAACGCGCGGCTGCGATACACCGGACCGTATTTCTCATGGAACAGCGCCACGGTGCCGATCGGGTCGGCCAGCAATTTCAGCGTATTGCCGATCACCGGCCAGCCGTCCTCGCCGGGAATATGCGCCAGCGAATGCCGCTGTCCGGGCGTGCGGGTGAACTGCTTGGTTTCATCAGTCACAGCCGAAGTCGTCATGGCAGAGATCCGTTGGTTTCAATTGCCGACATCGGACCACAATTCGCGAGTGAGGGCAAATATATGACAGTGCGCTCACGACATCCGCCGAGGCCATCTACAGCACGTTCAAGAAAGGTATACTTCGGGCGGCGCGCACTTTTTCCGCTCCGCGCTCGCCTGCCGATAGCAGGGAAAACGCCTTGACGCCCACACCGAATAGCGCCACGAACAAAGCATGACCGACGATCGCCTGCTGACCGGCGTAAAGAAAGAGGCCGACGCCTTCGAGGCGACGATCCGGCCGCAGACGCTGGACGATTTCACCGGCCAGGAACAGGCGCGCGCCAATCTCAAGGTGTTCATCCAGGCCGCCAAATCACGCGGCGACGCGCTTGATCACGTGCTGTTTGCCGGCCCGCCCGGTCTCGGCAAGACCACGCTCGCACAGATCAGGGCCAAGGAAATGGGCGTCGGCTTCCGTGCCACCTCCGGCCCGGTGATCGCCAAGGCCGGCGATCTGGCGGCGCTGCTGACCAATCTCGAAGAACGGGACGTGCTGTTCATCGACGAGATCCATCGCCTCAATCCGGCCATCGAGGAAATCCTCTATCCGGCAATGGAAGATTTCCAGCTCGACCTGATCATCGGCGAAGGCCCGGCGGCGCGCTCAGTCCGCATCGATCTGGCGAAATTTACGCTCGTTGGCGCCACCACGCGGGCCGGCATGCTGACCAATCCGTTGCGCGATCGCTTCGGCATACCCATACGGCTGAACTTCTACACCCACGCCGAACTGGAACTGATCGTCAGCCGCGGCGCACGCGTGCTCGGCGCGCCGATCGTCAAGGAAGGCGCCATGGAGATCGCCCGCCGCAGTCGGGGTACGCCGCGCATCGCCGGTCGCCTGCTGCGCCGCGTCCGTGATTTTGCAGCCGTCGCGGGATCGGCCACCATCGACGCCGCCGTCGCCGACAAGGCGTTGAAGATGCTGGAAGTCGACAGCGAGGGCCTCGACGCACTCGACCACCGCTACCTCACCATCATCGCCAAAGGCTACGATGGCGGCCCGGTCGGCATCGAAACCATCTCCGCGGCTCTCTCCGAGCCGCGCGACGCACTCGAGGAGATCGTCGAGCCCTACTTGCTGCAACAGGGTTTCGTCGGGCGAACGCCCCGTGGCCGCGTCCTCACGCAGCGCGCCTATCGGCACATGGGCTTTGCAACGCCGGATCGCCTCTCGTCACCACAGGCTAACCTTTTCGATAGCGGCGACGATACAGCCAACCGCTGATACGCTACGCACCGCAACAACCGAGCACACCGGACATCTGAATGATAACCCGTCGCAAGACGTTGCAGGGATTGGGCGCATTGCTGGCCAGCGGCCTGGCGACGGCGGCATACGGCTTTGGCATCGAGGCGCCGTCCACCCACGTCAAGACGTATCGCTTGACGCCGCCGGGCTGGCCCAAGGGTTACAAGCTCACCGCAGCCATCATCGCCGACCTGCACGTCATCGAACCGTGGATGGGCCTTGCTCGGCTCCGCACCATCGTCGACAGCACCAACGCGCTCGGCGTCGATATCATCTTGCTATTGGGCGACTACGCGGCCGGCCGCCAGATCAGCCGCCTCGGCACGCCGATCGAGCCCACAAAATGGGCGGCTGAGCTGGCGCGACTGCACGCACCTCTCGGTGTCCACGCCGTGCTCGGCAACCATGACTGGTGGGACGACAACGCCGCCCAGCGCCGGCGCGGCGGGCCGACCATCGCCCACACAGCCCTGGCTGGTGTCGGCATCCCCGTGCTGGAAAATCGCGCCTTGCGTCTAGCCCACCGCGGCGGCGCCTTTTGGCTCGCCGGCCTCGGCGATCAGTGGGCGCTGTTTCCGAAAGACCGCCGTCGGCGCTGGCGCGAAATGGCCTTCGATGGCGTCGATGATCTGCCCGCCACCATGGCTGAGATCACCGACGATGCACCAGTGATCCTGCTCGCCCACGAGCCCGACATTTTTCCGTCCGTCCCTGCGCGGGTGTCACTGACGCTGTCAGGCCATACACACGGCGGACAGATCACGCTGTTCAACTATTCGCCGCTGGTGCCGTCCAAATACGGCACGCGCTACATCTACGGCCATATTGTCGAAGAACAGCGCCATCTCATCGTATCAGCCGGTCTCGGCTGCTCGATCGTACCGTTCCGCTTCGGCGCACCACCCGAAATCGTCAGGCTCGAACTGGGTGTTTGACCGGCACGCACGTTACAACGCATCTATTTCATAGGTCACCGCCAGCCGATGCGCGGCACGGGGCGCGATGGTCACCGCGCTCGCCCCGACGTTGCCGCTCTCGACGCAGGCGAAATATTTTTCCGTTCCGGCAGCCACATCCTTCAGCGCACTCACCGCTGCACCGGGGTGCCACACGATAGTTGAAAGTCCCCCCTCCCGTTTGATCAGCACGCGCCGCCGCAACACGGGATCCACGATTTCCACGACATCCGGTGTCTGATCGAATACTGCGATCGTCTCGCTCGGCATGCGACAGACACCGTGCCAGACCTTCACCCGCCCGCCGTCCGTGTTGTCGCGATAGCTGCACCCGTCCAGGCCGTGCACAGCGATCGCGTCGATATCGCCGACCTGGAAATAGGTGTGCAGCGCTTCACTGATAGGCAACGGCGCGGTGCCGATATTCTCGGTCGTCAACGCCACGTTCAAGTGCGTCCCTGCGACCAATACGAGCCGCACCGATGCGCCATGCTTTTCGATCTCGAACACAACTCGGATGCCGGCGGACACTTCGCTCGTCGCAGCCAAACGCCACGGCAGCGTACGCACCAGTCCATGTTGCGGTTGGCGGGGATCGCTGGCGTGGGGCCCGAACCACGGCCAGCAGATAGGAATGCCTCCGCGAATGGCTTTGCCAATGGCAGGCGGCGGCAACGGCGCGCACCACAACAGGTCCGCTTGCCTCGCTGGCTGCCAGCTGAGCACTTGCGCGCCATGCAACGCAATTTCCGCACGGCAATGCTGAGTGTCGATGCTGACAATGGCATGCCGATCGCGTTCGATGATGCGGAGTGCATTGCCGATGCGGAAGCGGGCGTCGAGATCTACCGTGGACGTCGTGCTCATGAAGGCTCCAAATTTGTCCGCTTCAATGCTATGGGCCACTATCTCAGTCCGTCCATGCGCCTGGAACCGACCCATGATCGAACAGACAGCTTCCGCACCACCGCAATCTACCGCAATGCCCGCCAAGCGCCGCCGCCATCGGCGCACGATCCACGGGATGTTGCCGGAAGGCGTGCCGGACATGATCGGCGCACGCGTATTCGTGTCGCTTGTTTTTCTGTTGATCGGCGCCTCCTTCGTTGCCTCGACGGCCATATTTATCAGAGAATTCTGGAACTATGATTGGCTTGGCTTGATGCTTTTGCACAGCCATCTTTTCCTGTTTTTCCCGACGCTCGGCTTGCTCGCTTTGGTGGCGTTCCATCTACCGGCAACCGTCTTCGCGCACATGTACTGGACCTACATTCCACATGGTCGCATTCGCTTCCTGATCGGCACCTTGGCGGTGCTCGGCCTGACTTGGATGTTTTCCACCAACCTGCTGACCACCGGACCGCGCGAAGTCTGGGAGATCGCACCAGGCGTATTGGACCGAGACGCGTCCGATCCGCCGGGCTGCAAGGACGGCCGCCAGTCATGTCGCCGGGCCGGCCTAATGGATGGTGTCAGTAGCCTCCGCGTCGCCGCGCAGGAGCGCTACGGCATGTCGAAATTTGCGCGTGTCTGCCGTGCCGATCCGTTACTCGAAACCCCCGACGATTTCACGCGTGAACGCTTCTGCTTCGCCAGCAACGGCAAGCTGACCGGTGAGGCCTGCTGCCGCGCCCAGGAACGCTTCGGCAGTCATCTGGACGAGGTCTGGACCACACCCGCCAACCGCTCGCAAACCGACGCATTTGATTTGGTTGCACTCCCCCTCAAGACATTCTTCGTGCTCATCGTCATCACTATCGGCGCGCTGCTTGTCATCTGGCGCAAGCTGCTCGAAACCCGCTATGCGCTGATTGCGCCGGCGATCGAACGGGCACTGCTGATCGGTGCCGTTGCGATGCTACCGTGGCCGTTCATGGATTATGCCTATGTTGAGGGCATGCAAACCTTGTCCGGTCGCTGGTCGGCTACTGCACAGGTACGGCTGAGCCTGGTGATTGCGCCGTGGGCGTTGCTGCTGTTGGTGTTCTTTCTCCAACGCATGGGCCGCAAGATCGAGCGGCTCGGTCAGTTGGCCGGTGCCTTCGTCAGTCTTGTCGCCATCCTGCGCTATGATCAATTGAGCGACGTGGCGGTGCGCTGGCTCGGCGTCGGCGCCCCCATTTGGATGATCGGCGCGTTGATCGTCATCTCCTTCCTATGCCTCGCGGCACTGCGTTGGCCATCGCACATGCAGCGCGGGCTCAACGGCTTGTTCGGACGCCATCCCGATGTGCCGTCACCAACAGCATCCGTACCGCCCAAGTAATCGCGCTGACAGCAGGCACAACGACGAAGCCTGAATTGATGGATGCAACGACATGACGACTGTGACCGCCCGCGCCATCCGGCTTGCGGCCAAGGCAACCGACGCCGCCAGCATCAAGGCCGAGCTTATGACGGTGGTGCTAAGCCGGAAGTCCGCAACGGATGCGTTGGTCGAGATCCATGCAGCAGCCGTCAATCCGTCCGACGTCAAGGCGGCCATCGGCATGATGTCCTATGCCGTTTTCCCACGCACGCCGGGCCGCGATTTTGCCGGCCTCGTCATCGATGGCCCCGCCGACATGATCGGCAAATCGGTGTTCGGCTCGTCCGGCGATCTCGGCATCCGCCGCGACGGCACGCACGCGACGCACTTGGTCGTCGAGGCCGCGGCGCTGGTCGAGAAACCCCTGGCCATGTCCATCGCGGAAGCGGCAGGCATCGGCGTCCCCTTCGTCACCGCTCAGGAAGGCTTCCGCCGCGCCGGCCAAACCAAACCGGGTGAGACCGTGCTGATCATGGGCCTCAATGGCAAGGTCGGCCAGGCAGCGGCGCAAATCGCTACCTGGCGTGGCGCGCGCGTCATCGGCGTGGTGCGCAAGCCCGAAGCCTATGCGGGTCACGCCTCAAGTGAGATCACCGTCATCGACAGTTCTCGCGGCGACGTGCCCGAGCAGGTCCGCGCGCTCACCTCAGGCAAGGGTTGCGACGTCGTCTTCAATACCGTCGGCGATCCCTATTTTCAGGCCGCCCACAAATCGCTGGCCGTCATGGGGAGGCAGATCCTGATCGCCGCCATCGAGAAGATCGTCGAGTTCAACATCTTCGAGTTCTATCGCGGCCGTCACACTTACGTGGGTATCGACACGCTGGCGCTGTCGTCAATCGCGACCGCTGACATCCTGCGCGACCTGTTGCCCGGCTTTGCCGCCAGCCACCTGAAACCGTTTCCGATTTCGCCGCGAGCAGTTTATTCTCTCAGCGCTGCCGGCACGGCTTACGTCGCCGTGCTCGGCGCCGCTCGCGACCGCATTATTATCGACCCGCGTCTACCCTGACCGACCACAGCAAAGCCGGCACAATCGCCAAAACGGAGGACGTCATGAAAATTCTATCCTGGAGCTTGTGCGCTGCGGCTATAGTGGCTTTCGCAGTGGTACCGACATCGGCCCAGCAGGCGCCCCCGATCGTGCTCAAATTCAGCCACGTCGTATCCGCCGATACGCCCAAGGGCAAGGGTTCCGAGCGCTTCAAGGAACTCGCCGAGAAATATACCAACGGCCGCGTCAAGGTCGAGGTTTATCATAACTCCACGCTCTACAAGGACAAGGAAGAGCTGGAGGCGCTGCAGCTTGGCGCTGTACAGATGTTGGCGCCGTCGAACGCCAAATTCGGCCCGCTCGGCATCAAGGATTTCGAGGTGCTCGATCTGCCGATGCTGATCCCCAGCCTCGCCGCGCTGCGCAAGGTGACCGAAGGTCCGATCGGCACGGGCATGTTGGCCAAGTTGGACAGTGTCGGCCTGATCGGGCTCGGCTATTGGGACAATGGCTTCAAAGTGATGACGGCCAACAAGCCACTGCGCGACGTCTCCGATTTCAAGGGGCTGAAGATGCGCATCCAACCCTCCAAGGTGTTGCATGCTCAGTTCAAGGCGCTCGGCTCGGTGCCGCAGGTGATCGCCTTCTCAGAGGTCTACCAATCGCTGCAGACCGGCGTCGTCGACGGCCAGGAAAATACGCCCGCCAATATCTACAGCCAGAAAATGTTCGAGGTGCAGAAATACCTGACGCTCTCCAACCATGGCTACATCGGCTACATCGTGGTGGTCGGAAAACCGTTCTGGAACGGCCTGCCGGCCGACGTTCGCGAACAACTCACCAAGGCCATGAACGAGGCCACCCAGTACGTCAACGAGATCTCCCAACAAGAGAACGATGCCGCCATCGCTGCAATCCGCAAGAGCGGTAAGACCGAGATGATCAGCCTCACACCCACCGAGCTGGAGCAGTGGCGCAAGGCCATGGCGCCCGTCTACGACGAGATGGGCGATCGCGTCGGCAAACAACTGATCCAGGACATCCAGAAAACCGTCAGCGGCGCCACTAATACCAGCCCCCATAAGCTTTGACTCGGTTCTCTTTCGCATTCGCTCGGATTGTGATTCTGTTGGGTGATTGATTCGCCAGGAGGACGCGATGACGGGGCTGAAGATCAGGAAGGACCGCTCGGCTGTTGTGCTGCGCA
>JANXWC010000174.1 GCA_025351355.1 Hyphomicrobiaceae bacterium | reverse complement strand
CGCGTCCCTCCAGACCACCCGCGATTTTTCCCCTCTCCCCGCGCGCGGGGAGAGGGTGCCCGAAGGGCGGGTGAGGGGCGGCCCCAGATGCGATCAAACAATCAGCACTCAAACACTTTCAGCCACACCGGCCCGCGCCGTGTGGGTTTACCAGTTTCGCTCGCTCATTTTCCCCGTGAGGGGTCACTCTTTTTTTTCCCTCAGAAGTGAGGCGACGAGGAGTGGCGCCGTGCGTGATCGAAAAAAGGGGTTCATATGACCTGCCCCCGAACTTTCATCCACCGGTCGTTAGAGTCTTTTGATTGATACGCTGTCGTCTGGGTGGAGAGCAACAGGCCAGACGACGGAGACGCCAGCGATCGGAGTTGGCCGGCCTGTTGCGGTGGTCGTGTTGGGCGTCAGCGTTGCCGCAAACGCCGGACTGTCGAGCATTTTTAGGCAACAAACCCTGCGATTTCCGTCGTAAACGAGATATTTGTCTCCCTGCGGCACGACCAAAGGTGGTTCATAAATTTGTCCCTGGTTCACGATGTCTCCGGCAAGATGCTTTATATGATCGGCCTTGTGCTCAAGAAGCCACAACATCGCATCTTGCTCGCGGCTAAGATCGCCATGCCGATCATTGCTTGGATTTATAATAAGTGACGACAGCTTAATGTCTCTCAAATCCACGACTGAATTCCTTCAATATCCAATTCAACGAAACATCTCCTCATTTCACTCCGCTGCCTCGCGTTTGCCGTTGCCGCCGCGCGCGGCCTTCTTCGCCGCACCCGCAGCCGCCCCTCTTCGCGCCAGCAATTGCTTCAGAAAATGCCCGGTGTAGCTACCCTTGCACGCCGCCACGTCTTCGGGGGTGCCGACAACCACCACTTGTCCGCCGCCGTCGCCGCCTTCGGGGCCGAGGTCGATGACCCAGTCGGCCGTCTTGATGACTTCCAGATTGTGCTCGATGACCACCACGGTGTTGCCCGCGTCCGCCAACTCGTGCAGCACCTCCAGCAGTTTCGCCACGTCGTGGAAATGCAGCCCCGTCGTCGGTTCGTCGAGAATGTACAACGTACGGCCCGTCGCACGGCGCGACAATTCCTTCGACAGCTTGATGCGCTGCGCCTCGCCGCCCGACAGCGTCGTCGCCTGCTGGCCGATCTTGATGTAGCCGAGCCCGACGCGATGCAACGTTTCCAGCTTGTCGCGGATCGACGGCACGGCGGAGAAGAAACCGACGCCCTCCTCCACCGTCATGTCCAGCACGTCGGCGATCGACTTGTTGCGGAACAGGATATCAAGCGTTTCGCGATTGTAGCGCTTGCCCTTGCATTGGTCGCAGGTGACGTAGACGTCGGGCAGGAAGTGCATCTCGATCTTGATGACGCCGTCGCCCTGGCAGGCTTCGCAGCGCCCGCCCTTGACGTTGAATGAAAACCGCCCCGGACCGTAGCCGCGCGCCTTGGCTTCGGGCAGCCCGGCGAACCAGTCGCGGATCGGCGTGAACGCCCCCGTGTACGTCGCCGGGTTCGAGCGCGGCGTGCGCCCGATCGGCGATTGATCGATGTCGATGACCTTGTCGAGATGTTCGAGGCCCTCCAGCTTGTCGTAGGCCCCCGGCGTCTCGCGCGCCCCATTCAGCCTGCGTGCCGCCGCCTTGAACACGGTGTCGATCAGGAACGTCGACTTGCCGCCACCGGAAACGCCCGTCACGCACGTCAGCACGCCCAACGGAATTTCCGCCGTGATGTTCTTGAGGTTGTTGGTGCGCGCGCCTGTCACCTTGAGCACGCGCCCCTTCTCGCCTTGGCGCCGCTGCTTCGGCACCAAGACCTGCCGTGCACCGGTGAGATACTGTCCGGTCAGCGATTTCGGATCATGCATGACGTGTTCCGGCGTGCCGTGCGACACTATATGGCCGCCGTGCACACCTGCGCCTGGGCCGATGTCGACAACATAGTCGGCCTGCAAAATAGCGTCTTCGTCGTGCTCGACGACCAGCACGGTGTTGCCGAGATCACGGAGGTGTTTGAGCGTCACCAGCAGCCGCGCGTTGTCGCGCTGATGCAGCCCGATCGACGGCTCGTCGAGCACGTACAGCACGCCCGTCAGCCCCGAGCCGATCTGCGACGCCAGCCGGATGCGTTGGCTCTCGCCGCCCGAAAGCGTGCCCGAGCCGCGCGACAACGTCAGGTAATCCAGGCCGACGTCGTTGAGGAATTGCAGCCGTTCGCGGATCTCCTTGAGAATGCGCGCGGCGATTTCGAGTTGCTTCGGCGTCAGTTGCTGCGGCAGTTCGCCAAACCACACATTCGCCGCCTTGATCGAGAGATCGCCGACCTCGCCGATGTGCTTGTGCGCGATCTTGACCGCCAGCGCCTGCGGTTTCAGGCGATAGCCGCTGCACGCCTCGCACGGGTGCGCGCCCTGATAGCGTGACAACTCCTCGCGCACCCATTCCGAATCCGACTCGCGCCAGCGCCGCTCGATGTTGCCGATGACGCCTTCGAATGGTTTTGTCGTCTTGTAGGTGCGCAAGCCATCTTCGTAGGTGAAGGTGATCTCCTCGTCGCCGGAGCCATGCAGAATTACGTCCTGCAGCTTCGCCGGCAGCTTTTCGAATGGCGTCGTCATCGATGCCTTGTAGTGCAAGCAAATCGCCCGCAGCGTCTGCTCGTAATAGGGCGAGGTGCTGCCGGTCTTCGCCCACGGCCAGATCGCGCCGCCCTTGAGCGACAGCGCGCGATCCGGCACCACCAGATCCGCCTCGAACTGCATCTCGATGCCCAAGCCGTCACACTTCGGGCAGGCGCCGGCCGGCGCGTTGAACGAGAACAGCCGCGGCTCGATCTCCTCGATCGTGAAGCCCGAGATGGGGCACGCGAAGCGCTCGGAGAAGATGATGCGCTCGTGCGTTTCGTTTTTGTTGCGCAGGATTTCCTTGGGTTCGCGGCGAGCATCCCCCCCACCCTGTCCCTCCCCCGTAGTTGGGGAGGAGACGCTGGTGTCGTCGTCGGAATCTTCGTCGTCGAATACGTCGTTCTTCTTGGCCTCGTTCTTCGCCTTCATCGCCTTCGCGCGCTCAGAACTCCGCACAGACTCCCTGCCCCCCTGCGGGGGAGGGTTAGGGTGGGGGGGCTGGTGCGCGTGGGAGGGCGCTTTCAACGGTTTGTCGGCGAATTCCGCAATGGCCAAACCATCAGCTAATTTCAGTGCCGTTTCCAAACTGTCGGCCAGCCGTGAGGCCAGATCGCCTTTGACCACCAAGCGATCGACCACCACGTCAATGTCGTGCTTGTATTTTTTGTCGAGTTTGGGCGCGTCGGAAATCTCGACGATCTCGCCGTTGATTTTGACGCGGGTGAAGCCCTTCTTCTGCCATTCCGCCAGTTCCTTGCGATACTCGCCCTTGCGGCCGCGCACGACCGGCGCAAGCAAATATAGCCGCGTGCCTTCCGGCACCGCCAAAATGCGATCCACCATCTGCGTGATGGTCTGCGCCTCGATCGGCAGGCCCGTGGCCGGCGAGTAGGGTACGCCGACGCGCGCGAACAGCAGGCGCAGGTAGTCGTAGATTTCCGTTACCGTGCCCACCGTCGAGCGCGGATTTCGGCTGGTGGTTTTCTGCTCGATGGAAATGGCCGGCGACAGCCCGTCGATGTGATCCACATCCGGCTTTTGCATCATCTCGAGGAATTGCCGCGCGTAGGCCGACAAACTTTCTACGTAGCGCCGCTGACCCTCCGCGTAAATCGTATCGAACGCCAGCGACGACTTGCCCGATCCCGACAAGCCCGTGAACACCACCAGCGCGTCGCGCGGGATTTCCAGGTCGACGTTTTTGAGATTGTGCTCACGCGCGCCACGCACGTGTATTGTTTTGCGATCCGCGGCGCGGATCGGAGTGGGGATGCGGGCGGGGGATTTCGGTGTTTTGGCCATCGCCGGCTTGGTAGCCCAACCCCGATCGTTGGGCAATGCAACACGACGTCTCAATTTTCGGCTGTTAACGGCCTTGCAGCGCGTGCCAAAGGTTGGTGTTCTAGCGGGTGTGTGCTGCCGACGGTTGATACCGATCGAAGCCCACCCTTCTGTTATGGCAGCACAGGTGTTCCGTAGCGCTCATGACGAATATCGAGCGAATCTTCTGTTTCCGCCAGAACACTATGATGCGCGCCGGCTGATCCAGCGGCTCAGGCGTTGCATGGCTTCGGAGAGTTGTTCGGGCGAGCGCAGGAAGCAGACGCGGAAATAGGGATCGGCGCCGTCGCCGAAGGCCACACCGGGCGCAAGACCGACGCCGGCCTCATCGACAATGCGCAGCGCTGCGGCAAGTGAATCCGTCACTCCGTCCAGTCCGAAGAAGGCATAGAACGCACCGGCCGGTGCGACGTAGCGCACCGAGTTGAGCGGCGCCAAGGCTTTGGTCACGATCTCCAGGCCCTGACGGGCGCGGGCGACTTGGCCGTCGATGAAGGCGTCGCCCTCGTCGAGCGCCGCGATGGCCCCGCGCTGCATGAACGGCGCGACGCCGGAGGTGTTGTATTGCGTCAGGTTCTCGATGACTTGACCGAGCGCCACCGGCGCCTGCAGCCAGCCGATGCGCCAACCCGTCATGGCCCAGTTTTTTGAAAACGTCTCGGCGAACAACACGCGATCCTCGGGCTCGATGAGGTGCTGCAGGCTTGGTGCGAGGCCACCGGCGAAATGGAAGCGGTGATAGATCTCGTCGGCGATGATCCACAGGCCGCGTTGGCGTGCAAATGCGAGGATCGCCGCGAGATCACCCTGGCTGGCGGTCCAGCCGCTGGGATTGGCCGGCGAATTGATGACGATGGCGCGCGTGCGCGGACCGGCGGCGGCGAAGAGTTGGTCGAGGTCGAGCCGCCAGCCGGTCGGCTCCAATTGCATCGGCACTGATGTGATCCTGGCGCCCTGGATCTCGGCGGCGCCGCGAAAATTGGGCCACGCAGGCGTCGGCACCAGCACCTCGTCACCGGCGCCTACGGTCATTTGGAAGGCGAGTTGAATGGCCTGCATGCCGCCGCCGGTGACGAAGAAATTCTCCGCTGAGAACGGACGCCCGTAATGACGCGTGTGATAGGCGGCGATGGCCTCGCGCAGTTCCGGAATGCCACGCTGATAGGTATAGAACGTGTCGCCGCCGAGCAGTGCGCGGCTCGCCGCTTCGGCGATGAACGCAGGCGTCGGCAGATCACCTTCGCCGGCCCACAACGGGATCAGGCCGGGTTTGTTGCGACCGTGATTGAAAACGGTGACGATGCGGCTTTCCGGCAGCGCGGCAGACGAAGGCCGCAGCGCAGCGAGCAGATCGGAGGTCGTATTGGGTATACTCATGGGGCATTGGCTCCTCAGCCAGCCATAGCCCCATCCGGCCAACGAAACAATCGTGACGATACCCCCGCCGCGTTCCCGGAATTTGAGCAACGCTGTTCGCGTTGCTCAAATATCCGGGATCTTTACCCGCCTCGATCGGCAAACAAGTCTGGTAAATTTTGTCAATCTGGCTGGTAAAGATCCCGGCTCTCCGCGCCGAAGGGCGCTGCGGCCGGGAAAGCGGTAGAGTGAGGTGAGCCACAAGTAAGGCGCATCCCGCAGCCCTTTAAGCGGGAGGCAGAGTGAGCGGAAAGTTTCGAGCTGCCCCACGAGCGAGCATCACCGCCGTGGCGTTAGGCGGGTGACATGACCCATCTTGCGACCGGCACGGGCTTCGTGTTTGCCGTACAGATGCAGGCAGCAGCCGGTCTCGGCCGCAAGATCGCGCCACGCCAGCGCATCCGCCCCGATCAGATTTTCCATCACCGCATCGGAATGCCGGATGGCGCTGCCCAGCGGCCAGCCGGCGACCGCGCGCATATGGTTCTCGAATTGGCTGACAACACAGGCGTCGAGCGTCCAATGGCCGGAATTGTGCACGCGCGGCGCTATTTCGTTGACCACCAACCGCTGATCCGCCGGCAGCGCGTTGCCAAGGTCGAACAACTCGACCGCCAGCAAACCCACATAGTTTAGGGTGGTGGCGATGCGGCGGGCAATGGCGTGAGCCTCTTTGACAACCGCGTCCGGCAACGCCGACGGCACGGTAGAGCGCCGCAAGATGCCGTCACGATGCGTGTTGTCGGGGATGTCGTAGATCACGTCCGATCCGTCGGCCGAGCGGCAGATCAGCACCGAAACTTCGCGCTGGAACGTCAGCCGCTGTTCCAGCACGGCCGGTGCATGGCCGATCTCTGCACACGCGTGCTGCGGATCGGTTTTCGCATCGACCGGCACCTGCCCCTTGCCGTCGTAGCCGAGCCGACGTGTTTTCAGGATGGCGCGGTTCTGACCGGTGGGCCGGGCCGCTTTGAGATCGTCGACCGACGCGATCGGCGTGAATGGAGCAATCGCGATGCCGAGATCGCTGAGAAAGGTCTTCTCGACCAGCCGGTCCTGCGCCACGGCGAGCGCTTTGGGGCCAGGACGAACCGGCAGCAATTTTGCCAGATGCTGCGCCGTCGCGTCGGCGACGTTTTCGAACTCGTAGGTGACGACAGAAACACTGCCGGCGAAGGCTGTGAGCTTGTCCCAGGCGTCGTAGGCGCCGACGGTTACCGCAGCTGCGACGTCAAAGGCTGGGCCCGGAGCGTCGGCGTAGATCTTGCAGCGCAGGCCGAGCCGCGCGGCCGCCGTTGCCAGCATGCGAGCGAGCTGGCCGCTGCCGAGAATGCCGATGCTTGACCCCGGCCGCAGCGGAAATGAGTGCTTCTCGTCAGTCATGCGCAGCGATGAGCTTTCCGTTCTAGGGTATCAGAGTTGACCGGCTTAAGCCGAAACGGGTGGAGCGTCGGGAACGGCGATGGTCTGCTGCTTCCGCATCTCTTCGAGCTTTTCAGCCAAGCCCGCGTCTTGCAGCGACAGGATCTGGGCTGCCAGCAGACCAGCGTTGGTCGCGCCCGGTTCGCCGATGGCCAACGTGCCGACGGGGATGCCGGCCGGCATCTGCACGATGGATAAAAGGCTGTCTTGGCCCGACAGTGCCTTCGATTGCACGGGTACGCCGAGCACCGGCAACGTCGTCATCGACGCCGTCATGCCGGGCAGGTGGGCAGCTCCGCCAGCGCCGGCGATGATCACCTGCAGCCCGCGTGCGCGCGCCGTCTTCGCGTAGTCATACAGCCGCTCCGGCGTGCGGTGCGCTGAAATCACTTTGCATTCATGGGCGACGCCGAGTTTGTCCAGCGCATCGGCGGCCTTTTTCATCGTCGGCCAATCCGATAGCGAGCCCATGATGATGCCCACGCGCGGTGCGGGGACGACAGCAGCAGGGGGGGAGGAATGTGTCTTGGGCATCGTCTGTCTCTTGCGGGCGGCGACCGCCGATATCGAAGGGAGAGACTTAAAGGGGATAGGGTCGCCTTGTCCATGCTAAGGCAGCATTCGCGTCCGGTTACGCTATAATATCGGGAAATAACTGGTCCTCGACCGCTGTCATGTGGTCCTTGAGCGCCAGTTTGCGCTTCTTGAGACGCTTGATGGACAAGATGTCGCCACCGCCGGCTTGCTCGAGCGCAATAATTTCGGCGTCGAGGTCCCGATGCTCTGCCTTCAGGCGGACCAGCAGTTCGCGCAATTCGATGTCATGGGTCCGGTGCATGGGTGACTGTGGGGCTTTCCGTAACGGCGGATGGCGATGGGCTCGTCGGGACGAGAGGCACACGCACGCAGCGCAGGCGCATACATAACGTGCGCGCAATTTTTGGCAATCCTGAAGTGGGACCGAAACGCAACCGGCGCCCCACTTGCGAGGGGCGCCCTGATCATTCTCCAGCGTGAATTATGCCAGTTTCAGCCCTTGCCGGGCGTGCATTGGGTGCTGCACGGCACTTCCTCGCGTTTGTCGACCTTGCCTCGCATCGCCGAAATGTGTTCGCGGTAACACTTGCCTGCCTCGCCGACGATGCGCACGATCTGACCCGGCGCCGGCATTTGCTCGCACCGCACCTGCAGCGCTGCTCCGGCTGGCGGCGGCGCGGCTTGTGCCAGTTGCTGGCCAGCGGCGGTGCGGCCGTCGGGCTTCGGTGCTTCCTCGGCGAAGGCTTCGGTGGCGAACAGGGACAACAGGGACGTGGTCTTGGTTGCCGCCTCGAGCTGATTGAAAGCAATCCACTCGTAGCTGGATTTGCCGTTGGCGGTAGTCAACTTCAACGCGATATCGCCGCTCGAGGGGCAGGCGCCGACGTCGATCTTCGTGCCGCCTTGGCCGGCCGGCACGGCGCGATAGTCGATCTTGCATTCAAAATTCTTGACCCACAGCTGGTATTGGCTGAGCCGGTGCGAAACCTCGCTGTAGGGGATGCCGTTCATCCATGAGACGTAGAGATTATAACCCGTCGGGATGGCGCCGAGGCAGGCCACCACGATGGCCAGCATGCGCGCGAGAAACAACGGGCGGTGCAGCGGTCCCTGTTTCTGATCTTCGCGATAGGCGGTATAAACGGATTTGGGGGAAATGTCGGACATGGTGTGGGTATCCCTCGAAGCAGCCCAAGTTCAGGCCGTCTTAGCACGCGGCAACACATAGAGGTAGATCGTGCGCCAACTATGACGCCTTCGTCGTTGAACGGGCGCTGAGGGCAATGTTTAGCGCGTGTTCATCGACGGCGAGCAAAACAGGGATCAGTTTCCTGATCCACGCAGTCATTCGAAGGCTTGCGGAGAAGAGTAAAAAAAATTGCGCCCGGAAGATTTTGGCCAAGCGGTCGAGGATGCGAACAAGAACTGGCATTGGGGACAGCCACCAAACCGGCGCGACCGTAGTGACATCCACAAACTTGGCCACGAGTTGGTGGCTCTCCCCAAAGCGAGGCCCACATGACCGAACCTGATCTCATACTCGCCGCATTCCGCAACTTGGCCACGCCCACTATTGCCAATGCGCTTGATGATGTGGGCTTCGAGGGCGTCTGCCAGGGCCTCGCGCAAATCGTGCCCGGCACGCGCGTCGCGGGTCGCGCCGTCACGGTGCGGCATGTGGTTGGCGCGCGCGGCGACTACACCAGTGCCGACTTCAAGGTGGGGCACATGATAGATGCGGCGCGCCCCGGCGACGTCATCGTCGTCGACATGGGCGGCTACGCGGTCTCCACCTGGGGTGGGCTCGCGACGCTCGCGGCCACCGTCAAGGGCATCGGCGGGCTGATTGTGGATGGCGGCGTGCGCGACCGCGAGGAAATGCTGGAGCATCGGCTGCCGGTGTTCGCCCGGCACATGACGCCGTTGACCGGGCGGACACGGTTGCAGCTGGCCGACGTCGGCGAACCCATCCGCTGCGGCGGCGTGCGCGTCCGCGCTTTTGACATCATCGTCGCCGATGGCTCCGGCGTCGTGGTGATCCCTGCCGAACATGCGGAACGTGTGGCTGGGCTCGCCGCACAATATACACTTGACGACACCGCCGCCGAAGCCGATCTCCGCGCGGGCCTAACATTCCGCGAAGCTATGGCCAAATTCACCCGAATCTGACGTTTGTCTTGTGCCATCTAGGCGCCGATGAAGTTAGGCATGATACATCCTCTAAATTTCGTCATGGCCGCGCAGGCGGCCATCCACGACAATATTCAAGGGAAAAGATCGCACACTTAAACGCATCGACGGTGACAGGTTGTGACTTGGGGTTCAAACAGTTCTTAGAGGCTTGTCGTGGATGGCCGCCTGCGCGGCCA
>JANXWC010000119.1 GCA_025351355.1 Hyphomicrobiaceae bacterium | reverse complement strand
AGAAAAGTGGGGGAGCGAAGCGCATCGAGCCAATCGCCCTTATGTCGAACCACACGCCACGCGCCGGGCGACAACATCGCCAGCGGAACGGCCCACGCCAAACCCGACACAAGTTGGAGCCAGTAGATGATTTCGGACATCATCGCCCCCTAAGCCAGCGCACGACACGGCCGGCGAGCCAGTCGAGCAGTGCGTAAGTCGTCGCCAGAGCTAATGTCAGAGCTATCAACCAACGGAGGCTCACAAGAACCCGCCGATCCGGTTCAACTCGGCGGCGATCTGCGGAATGATGCGATCGTATCCAGCACCGACCGGGTGAAGTAGATCGGTTGGATCAAGCATGGTCGACTTGTTGAGCGCGTTGATGCCGATCCCCATGTAGAACTGGTCGATCACCGGGAACTTGTATCGCTGGGCGAACGTCTTCACGGCGTCGGCATAGTCGCCGGTGAAGCCCGAACCCGAGAAGTACGGCAGCGGCGTGGTCAGGATGATCCGCATCGCCGGATTCCACGTCGCCAGCTTAGCAACATAGGTATCGTAAAGCGTGCCGTGGAATGTCGATGTTGTGGTGTCGCCAAGCGTGCCGATTGCCAGCCCACCGCCGAAGTTGTTTATCGCACCATCGGACAGGCACCAGTCGATGTTAGTGAAGTCGCTGGACGACAGCGCGCCGGTTGGCCCGCGCAAAGCGGGATAGCCTGCTGCCGACGTGTCGCCCAACAGTTGCCCGACGCTCCATCCTGGCACTGGACGGCTGATCGCAAAGAAGGATCGCGTCAGGCGTTCGATCTGATACAAAAACCGCTGATCGGCAGTCTTGATGCTGTAGAAGATCGACGTTCCGAGCAACGCACCGACCCGGTTGCGCAGCGGGTAGCGGCCCTTCGCGTCAGCGAATCCGATCAACCCGCGAAGGTCGGTTGTCGACGCGAACGGTGTGTTTGAAATGCGCAGCAAAGCGCGATTGGCGCTGTTGATGATGGTGCGATATTGGCCGGCGCCTTTGATCGGATAGATAGGCACGTTGGCAAGATACCCGAGCGCGCTTACGCTGACCCCTGGGCCCGTCGTGACCGATGCGCTGAGTGTGTAAACGCCCGGTCCACCATCCGCCGGACCAGCCGTGATATAGACCCCCGCGCCGATACCCGTGCCCGATACAGGATGGCCGATCGCAAGCCGGGAATAGGCGCTGTTCTGCGCGGTCACTGTCATTGACGTGCCGGACAGGTTGGCCGTGACTACAGCGCCCGCGCCGCCGATGTAGTTGCCCGCGTGATCGTACCAAGCGATGCCATAGGTGGCGCTGCCGATCTGAAGCGTATGACTGAAATAGATCGGCACGCCGTATTCGCACGGCAGCATGGGCAAGAGATCGGTTCCGAACCCCGCAGTGGTCGTGACCGCACCGCCCGCCGTGATGATAGCGTCTTTGGTGATCGCCTCTTGGTCGTAATAATCCCAAGCCGGACGGTGCGAGCGCACAACGGCATTCGCCCGCTTGCTGGCCTGGTACGGATCGACATAGCCCGGCGCTTGGTAATCGGCCGGGGCGGGCTGCCCGGTGTCCCAGACCTGAAATGTGTATTGCGGATCGACGTTTCCAACCTGGTCGTAGAACCCCGGATTGAGCAGCGAGATTTTCCAGTTGGTCGCATTCGAAGGAACCGCGCTGTCGGCGAACGCCGTGTAATCTCCGCCCGAGATATATGCGTTGGCGGCAGTGAAGTAGGCGAGCCCGGCGCTATTGCCTGGTGTGATGCGGTTAAACCGGATCGTGGTGCTGCCCACGCAAACGCCGCTAAAGGTCTCGTAGCCGGCCAGCGTGTTCATGCCGCCATTGGTCTTGTTGACGTACTGGCCCTGGACGATCGCCACGGCCGCGTTCGGGTTGTGCGCGGTCAGGGCATTGAAACTGACAATGCCGTTTTGCGCCGCTGCGGACGCGCTCGCCGCCGCTTCAACGGCGCGCGCCGCTGCAGCCGTCGCATATCCTGCCGCCGCGCTTGATAGCAACCCGGTCGCGCTCCATAATCCGATGCCGGTCGCGCCAGTCTTGCGGTAGAGGTCGTTGTTCGCCGCCGTGCTGTCGTTGTAGACCATCGCGAAGATTCCGTCGGCAGGCACCAGGTCGGCGTTCATCAGCGCCTTGGTCGCGTAAGTCTTGCCGATGATTCCGGTTGTGATGCCGGCGGCCAGCGC
>JANXWC010000117.1 GCA_025351355.1 Hyphomicrobiaceae bacterium | reverse complement strand
GTCGTTTGTCCGCGTCGAAGAAGGTGAGTTGCGCCATCATCACGCCCTGCCATCAAATCTTGTGGCCCCCTTGAATCTGATTTGCGGGGTGCCGGCCAGCGGCATAGCGACGGGACGGCAATTATTCGAGATGCCCTGAAGTCGAATCGTAATGTCCGGCTGATCTGAGTAGTATCCGAGGCTAGCACCGTCAGATTGTTTTCGATTGTATTATCGCAACACGTTTTGAGTTCCGGACGAACAATCGTTCGACTTGGCTCATCAAGGCCACTCACAGGTGGAAAACGTTAGACCGAAAATTGGATCATTGCTTGATTTGAAGCAATGCGGACCAATCTGTATGGCTCTGTTTTGACTTGATGTAGGGTCACGGTCGCTCGGTGATTGCCACCGAGGAACGATAGCATGAAAGCGCAGGATTTCCGGGCACTTGTTGATGAGCTGGGCGACCTAACTGCGCAGCAGCGGGCGGCTGTTCTAGCGGCGCTGACGTCGAAGGCCACGACCACCGAAACCATAGGCATGATCGAGAACCGTTTCGCGGCTGATCCGGTCTGCGGCCATTGCCGTTCGACCCGGTTCGGCACCTGGGGGCACGCGAGCCATCTCAGGCGTTACAAGTGCAAGGACTGCAAGCGCACGTTCAATGCATTGACTGGCACACCGCTCGCCCAACTCCATCGCCGCGACGCTTGGCTCGACTATGCGCGTTGTCTCGTCGACCGGGTCAGTCTCAGGAAGGCGGCAGAGCTTTCCGGTGTTTGCCTGCAAACGTCGTTTCGCTGGCGCCACCGGTTCTTGCGTGCCAGCAAGGGCAAGCGACCCACGGCCGTTTCCGGAATCGTCGAAGCCGACGAGACGTTTATTTTGAAATCTCAGAAAGGCAGCCGCCACGTTCGCGGCCGCAAATCCAGGAGGCGTGGCGGAAAGGCAGCAAAACCTGGCCTTTCAACCGATGAGCACGACGCCGTCCTCATCGTCCGCGACCGCGCCGCCGTGACGACGGATCACATCCTGCCCGACCTCGAAGGCACGACGTTCGCCGAGCGCTTGAAACCGATCGTCGCCAAGGACAGCGTTCTGATCACCGACGGCCGCCCTGCTTATGGCGCTTTCGCGCACGCCAACACCATCCTGCATATCCCAATCATCGCCAGCCACGGCGAACATATGTACGAAGGCTTCCACATCCAAAACGTCAACGCCTATACCAGCCGCCTTAAGGCTTGGATGGCACCGTTCAAAGGTGTCGCGTCGAAATATCTTGCAAGTTATCTCGGCTGGCGTCGAATGATCGAACGTGACGGCGACCGGCTCATGCCACGTCATTGTCTGGCCGAGGCGCTCGGGTGATTTAAGCCGCTACTTCAAACGGAAACAGAGCCACGCCTACAGCTGGTATTGCGAGCAGTATCGCGGTTGGAAAAAAGGCGTCTCGCCCACCATGCGGCAGAGCCACGCGGCGGGCGAAAAATTATTCGTTGATTGGGCTGGCGACACCATTGCCGTTATCGACCCGGCCACCGGTATTGAGCATCGCGCCCGCATCTTCGTGGCCGCCCTCGGCGCGTCCAATTACACTTACGCCGAGGCGCGCTGGAGCGAGACGCTGCCGGATTGGATCGGTGCGCACGTCAACGCCTTGGCGGCCATCGGCGGCGTGCCGAAAGCATTGGTGCCCGACAATCTGAAGGCCGGCGTCACCAAGCCGTCGCGCTACGAGCCCGGCATCAACCGTACCTATCAGGACCTAGCCGATCACTATGGTTGCGTCGTGCTGCCGACGCGGATAATCAAGCCGCGCGACAAGGCGAAGGTCGAAGTTGCCGTGCAAATCGTCGAACGATTTGTGCTGGCGAAGCTGCGAAACCAAAGCTTTTTCTCGCTGGCCGAATTGAACACGGCAATCCGCGCATGCGTTGCGACCATCAACGCCAAGGTCATGAAAGCGTTCGGCCAAAGCCGTGCGGCACTGCTGGAAACGATTGATCGCCCAGCGCTCGGCACCTTGCCGGAAACGGCATACAGCTATGCGCATTGGAAGCGGGCGCGCGTCGCGCCGGATTATCACATTGAGATCGGCGGGCACTATTACTCGGTGCCGTCGAAGCTGATCCGCGAGATCGTCGATGCCCGCATTACCGGTGCCACCGTCGAGGTCTTCCACAAGGGCGAGCGCATCGCTTGCCATGTGTTCTCGGCGGTTAAGCACCGCCACACAACGATAACTGAGCACATGCCGAGTGCGCACCGCCGCTACGCGGCGTGGACGCCAGCCAAGATGATGGACGAAGCCGCTAAGGTCGGCCCGGCGACATCAGCGCTGTTCGAGGCGATCATGAAAGCCAAGCCGCATCCGGAGCAGGGCTTCCGGTCGTGCCTCGGCATTATCGGCCTCGGCCGAACCTACGGCACCGCGCGCCTCGAAGCGGCGTCACGGCGCGGAAACACCATCGGCGCCATCAGCTACGGCTCTATTGCCTCCATTCTCAAGCATGGGCTGGACAGAGCCTTTGCCACCGAACCCGCGCCGGAAACCCCGCCGATCCGGCATGGCAACATCCGCGGCTCCAGCTACTTCCACTGATGCGGACCGCAGTTGTGGACAACAGGCGCATGAAGAAAAAGGGACCACGCATGCTCACCCATCCCACAGAACAACGGTTGATTGATCTTGGCCTTGCCGGCATGGCGAAGGCGCTGGAAGACCAGCGGCGGTTGCCCGACGTGGCTGCCCTCAGCTTCGAGGAACGGCTCGGCCTGCTGGTCGACCGCGAAGCCCTCAGTCGCGACAATAAGAGGCTCGGCAATCGGTTGAAGTTTGCCGGGCTCCGACAATCCGCCGTCATCGAGGACATCGATATGAAAGCCGCGCGCGGCCTCGACAAGGCGCTATTTGCCAAGCTCGCGACCGGCGATTGGATTGATCAGCACCAGAACTTAATCGTCATAGGGCCAACCGGCCTCGGGAAAAGTTGGCTCGCGTGCGCGCTTGGGCACAAAGCCTGCCGGGATGACCACGCCGTGCTCTATCAGCGCGTGCCGCGCATGTTCGACGCGTTGGCACTGGCACGCGGCGACGGCCGCCACGGTCGGCTGTTGAAGGTGATCGGCCGCGTCGACCTGTTGATCCTGGACGACTGGGGGCTCGCTACTCTGACGCCGGAACAAGGCCGCGATCTCTTGGAGATTGTCGATGACCGGCACGGTCGTGGCAGCACCATCGTGACAAGCCAGTTGGCCGTCGAGCACTGGCACGACGCTATCGCCAACCCGACCATCGCCGACGCCATTCTGGACCGGCTGGTGCACAACGCGCACCGGCTGAACTTGAAGGGCGAGAGCATGCGAAAACCACTGCCGAAACGCTCGCCACTTGACGAAAAGACCGCCGCCTGAGACCCATGCAGCCGTCGATGGGAGCGGGTGTCCGTCTTCACCGTAACGCTGTCCGCCTTCCACCGTAATCGGTGGCCGCCTTCAAACGTAAACAGTGTCCGCCTTCACCGGAATCCGCATCCGATGGGCGCAACATCTTGTTCATTTGCAAACGCGGCTGGCGCAGCGACTTCGGCACTTGCCGTCTCCGCATCATCCAACGCAAGGTCGAGTTGCTCGACGACACGCTCGATGCGCTCGGAGCTGGCACCGAACTTCTCGCGCCGCAGCTTGGCAATCTGGGCCTTGAGCGTCTCGATAGTAAGTTGGTTGACAAGGAGCCCGTTCTTCGCCGCCGCTAGCTCAGCGTCCTTCGCCGCGACGAGTTGCTTCAATGCGGCAATGTCGTCGGGCAATTGATCGAGCGTGAGCGGCATGGCGACAGAATAACTGCTTCGCGATTATCCTGCGAGCGTCGGTTGCCATGTACGTTGTGGAGCGCGCCAATCGATGCCTTCGAGCAACATCGATAACTGCGCCGACGTCAGCGACACCGAGCCTTCCTTCGTCACGGGCCAAATGAAACGGCCCTTCTCCAGCCGCTTCGCGAACAAGCAGAAGCCCTGGCCGTCCCAATACAGGATCTTCAAAAGATCGCCACGACGCCCACGGAAGACAAACAGATGGCCAGAGAACGGATCTTGCGCGAGCACGCTCTGCGCCAGCATCGATAAACCGTCGAAGCCTTTGCGCATATCAGTCGGACCTATCGCCAGGTACACGCGCGAGCCGACCGGAATTGCGATCATGCCTCACCCCCGTCTTGCCGAAGGCGAGCATCGTTATCGAGCGCCGCGACCAGCCCCGCAAGAACGTCGGGCGCGATGCCTTCATGGGTCTTGATCGTGCGACCGTTGACGAGGCGGATCTCAATGGTACTGCCGTGGTGACCTTTATCACGCGACTTGGCCCGGCATAACGTGGCGGCTGGCGGCGGAGATGGTGGTGGCAAAGACTGCACGTCTGGGGCTGAATCGCGCGCAATGGCGACGGCTGAGAACGCGCTGATGCCAGCGTCCGTCATCGCCACACCTGGCATCAAACCCTCGCGCACCCGTGACCGCCAGATGTAGATCAACGCCCGCGACACACCGAACCTGTCGGCAGCAGCAGCAACCGAGCCGCCCTTGCGGAACGCAGCATCGAGGATCGCGACCTTGTCTTCGGTGCTCCAGCCGCGCTGCCGCTGTACCGTGCTAATAACTTCGGGAAGCTTGGTCATTGTCGTCCTTAAGACCAGTCGTAAGGACAGTTACAATCAGGCGCTTCGCGCCACAGGCCAACCCGCCACGGTTGTAGTCATGGGGAGACGCTTACACTCTTACCGCCCCCGTGCGCTATGAGACGGTCTCTCGCGTGGTTTAGCGAACAACCTTGAGGTGACCCGAATGGCCATGGCCAAAGCCGAAAGGCTCTTCACGCCGCAAGCCAACTGAAATGGCCAGCCGATGACGTGAAGGCTCTGGCCGCCAAGGTCCGGGCGCTCCTGAAATTGCCGCAACCCTGGTCGACTGTGCCTCGGTGTACCGGGCGCGGGAAATCAACTAATGTGCTGCTACACCAGTCATGGACCCTCAGCACCGACCGGTTATTAACGGTGTGGCAGACCGGCACCAGCGCGCCAAGTGCCGACGTTGGTTGCACCAAAGAGCTTGGGCCTGTCGTCATTTGAGCCAGAACAGTACGCAAACCAGCGCCACCGCCGCAAGAAAAGTATCGGCGAGCTTGTCATAGCGCGTTGAGATGGCGCGGTATTGCTTGAGTTTGCAGAAGAACCGCTCGACGAGGTTGCGCT
>JANXWC010000115.1 GCA_025351355.1 Hyphomicrobiaceae bacterium | reverse complement strand
CGAGACCGACGCGGCAACCGCCTCGATCCCACCAGCCATATCGACACATCTCCACCCGCTGATTCGGGCAGACTCTCTGAATCACACGCCGAGTCACACGGTCAATAAAAATCGACGGAAAAATCTGATGGATGGTGAGCCATAGAGATGGTCGAAGCCGCGGTTCTCCGCGTATATCACGACAATGGTCTCGATTCGGGCAAGCTTCGCCGCCGGATCCGGATTAGAGCAAGAACCGGCCACCACGGACAATGCGACAGCAAGCGCCGCAGTAATCCCCCGGTAGCGGCTCGGAAATTGCGAGACCAATTGCATTTGATCGCCCCCTCGTGCTTTCGTTGCCTGACTGTAGGGTATGGAAGCGGTATCGGTCGAGTGCATTGAGCGTACCCCTACCGGATCAAAACGAGGACGACATGACAACGACTGCCAAATTGTTCAGGAGCATACAAGGGCTGTTTGTGCTGTGTGCGGCGTTGCTGCTGTCACCGGTGCCTCGGGCCGGCGCGGAGACGACACTGCGCGTAGCGCTGCATTCCGATCTCAAGATTATCGATCCCGTTTGGACGTCGGCGTTGATCACCACGCACCACGGCTTCATGGTCTATGATCAGTTGTTCGCCCTCGACGAAAAGCTGGCTATCAAGCCGCAAATGATCGACACGTGGAGTGTCAGTGACGACAAGCTGACGTGGACTTTCAAGTTGCGCGACGGCCTCGCATTCCACGACGGGGCGTCGGTAACGGCCGAGGATTGTCTTGCCTCGATCAAGCGCTGGGCCATCAAGGACGGCATGGGGCAGAAGCTCGTCAGCTTCATCCGCGAGATGAAGGCGCTGGACGCCAAGACATTCCAGTTCGCGATGAAAGAACCTTATGGTCTGGTGCTCGATACATTGGGCAAAGCGACGTCGAATGTACTGTTCATCATGCCGAAGCGGGTCGCTGACGGCGACGCCAACACCCAACTTTCCGAGCCCATCGGGTCCGGGCCCTTCATCATGAAACGTGACGAATGGAAACCGGGCGAACGGACCGTCTACATCAAGAACACGAAGTATGTGCCGCGCAGCGAGCCGCCGTCCGGTTTTGCCGGTGGCAAGGTCGTCAACGTCGATCGCGTGGAGTGGGTGTGGATTGCCGACAGCCAATCGCAGGTTAATGCACTGCTCAGTGGCGAGATCGATCTGATCGAAGCACCGCCGCATGATCTGGTGCCGCTGTTCAAGAAAGACAAGAACGTGCAGCTGTTTGTTGCCGCGCCTTTGGGCCGGCAATACGCAATGCGCTTTAATATGCTGCACAAACCTTTCGACAACGCCAAGATCCGGCAAGCCGTCGCCTATGCGTTCAACCAGAAGGAATTTCTCGACGGCGTCGTCGGCAATCCCGATTATTATGTAATTTGCAAATCGGCTTATCCCTGCGGATCGCCGAACGAGACGACGAAGGGCTGGGAGGATAAACTCGAAGGCAACATAAACCGCGCCAAGCAGTTGATCGCCGAAGCGGGTTACGACGGCACGCCCGTCGTCATGATGCAGTCAACCGACGTCAGTGCGCTCTCCAATCTCGCACCGGTGGCCAAGAATATCATGGAGAAGATCGGCCTCAAGGTCGATCTGCAGGCCATCGACTGGCAGTCAGTGGTGTCGCGACGCGTCAAGCGGGATGCACCGTCACAGGGCGGATGGAACATATTCTTCACCTCATGGGGGTCCATCGATGTGATGGATCCCGTATCGACCAACTTCTTCAATGCCAGTTGCGACAAGGCGACGTTCGGCTGGCCGTGCGATGCGACGCTCGAAAAGCTGCGCGACGAGTACGCGCGCGAAAGCGACCCTGCTAAACGCAAAGCCATCGCCGAGGCCGTGCATGTACGCTACAGCGATTATCCCACACATATTCACTTAGGCCAGTACCTGCAGCCAACTGCCTATCGGAACACTCTTACCGGGCTGCTGGTCGCGTCCAACCTCGCGCTGTGGAATGTCGCGAAGAAATGATGCAGGCGGCGGCAGCAGATTGTGTGACGCCTGCGTGCGAGACGAACGCGCAGGCGTCATTCAAGCAGAGGAAATCAGCCTGGAAATCAATTTCGCAGCGGCTTCAGTCGCACTCAAATTGCCAACCAGGACTGCATCGGTGAGATGGTCGAGTTGTCGATCGCTGTCGCGTTTGATGTGCCCGGCGATCAGATCGGCGGCGGCGCGGGCAATGAGAAACCTGGCGCGGCGGCGACGGCGATCGGTGGGCGAAGCGGTCGTCTTGAGTTTTCCGATCCGGGCAATTTCGGCGGCGAGCTCTGCAACACCTGATGCGTCGACGGCACAGGTTTTAAGAACCAGCGGAACAGGTTCGGTGGTGCGCAGATGCAAGGCACTATTGAGCTGATGAACCGTTTCGTCTGCGCCGGGACGATCGGATTTATTGACTACCAGCACATCGGCAATCTCGAGCAAGCCCGACTTCATGGCCTGGATATCGTCGCCAAGGCCCGGCGCGCTCAACACGACGCGCACGTCCGCCACCTCGGCAATGTCCATTTCATTCTGGCCGGTGCCGACGGTCTCGACCAGGACGATGTCTTTGCCGGCACCGTCCAACGCATCGATGATGCGGACAGCCGCCGGGCAAAGGCCACCGAGGTGCCCGCCTGAAGCGAGTGACCGCATGAATACCCCGTCATCGGCAAGGCTGGCGGTCATCCGCAGCCGGTCGCCGAGAATGGCGCCGCCGGAAACCGGGCTCGAGGGATCAACGGCAATGATGCCCACTGTCAAACCCGCCACACGTAAAGCCGCGACGTAGGCATTGACCAGCGTCGACTTGCCGGCGCCGGGCGGTCCGGTGAAGCCCACCACCAGCGCCCGGCCGAGGCTTGGCGTCAGGGCAGCTATCACACCTGCCATTCGCGGGGAGGCCCGTTCCAGTTCGGTCACCAGTGCGCTCACTGCGCGGCGATCGCCGGCGCGGGCGGCGGCAATGACCGATGTGGGCGTGGACCAATCGAGCGGGGGCAGGCCGGATGCGGACGGTGTCGTCATAGCCAGGTCATAATGGGCCGGCAGCAAGCCTGCAACGGCTGCTGTTTCAGTGCTGTTGTGGGGATGCACCAGTCGTGAGCAAAAACTTGCTGTCCTGGCGCCAGCGTTCGCGTGTCGTTCGGCGACCGTCAGACCCTCTCGACAAAATGACACAATCTCGGCCACAACTGCCACCCGTGCGGTGATTATTCATCGTTGTCACCGCGACGGGGCATCTAAAACTCAGGGTACTCTGCCAGATGAACGCGTTTCGCGTGCCGATCTTTGCGACCCTCTTGGTGTGGCTGGCATTCATGCCAGCGACCGCTTCGGCGCAGATCAAGCCGATCGATACGGAAGTTCTCAAAGCGCTGAGGGCCGGCGGGCACGTCGTCGTCATCAGGCATACCCAGGCCGACCCCGACAAGGCCGATACCGACCCGCTCAATTTTCGCAACGTCAAAACGCAGCAACCCCTGACAGAACAAGGCCGGCAATCGGCCAAGGCGCTGGGAGATACCTGGCGTAGGCTCGGCATTTCGTTCGGCGAAGTGCTGACCAGCCGCTTCAACCGGTGTTATCAGACAGCTCTGCTGGCAGGCTTCAAGGCGGCCAAGCCGGTCACCGAATTGACGGAGGGCTCACTCGTGGTGTCGCCCAACGAACAGCGCCGGCGTGCGGCATTCCTACGCCAACTCGTGGTAGCGCCGATGGCTGCGGGACAAAACCGCCTGATCGTTAGCCACCGGATCAGCCTTGGCCAAGCCTTCGGTAAGGAATGGTACGACGTGAAGGAGGGCGAAGCGAGTATCTTCCGCATCGAAAACGGCGCCTATTCACTGATCACCCGCCTGCAACTCGATGACTGGTCCCGCCTGCTGCTGATTGCCAACAAGGGCTGATATTTGCGACATGGGTTGACGTTGCGTCGCTTCGGGTGCCGAGCGCAACCTGGGGACAGCCACCCGATCTCTGCGTCGCCGACGTTTCGCATCGGCAGCGCCGCGAGGCAGTAGTTGTTCCCACCCGCTCAAACAATTGCAGCCACACCGGCCCGCAGCGTGTGGGGTTCCCGTTGAGCATTGTAGGTTGGGTTAGCGCGGCCTGGAACTTACGGTTGGAAAACGGTGTTGGAGCCGCGCGTAACCCAACATCGGCAGGCGCGCGGCGTTGGGTTACGCGCGGCCACCTTCTGTGTCTCCCGCAACAGTGGTGTGCGCGCTAACCCAACCTACATTTTCGTTCATCAATATGTCTCATTGAACATAGCCACACCGGCCCGGGCCGTGTGGGTTTACTCCAGTTCCGCACTCCCAGGTGAGGGGATGGGGAGTGGCGCCGTGCGTGATCGCAAAGATGGTTTCTTAGCGCCACTTTCTCCCCATTTGCCGCCGGGGGATCGCTCGATCCGTGTGCTGATCAGGCACATTCGGTCTCCGGCGTTTTGCATCCGGATGTCGTCAATCGAGCCAGGGCTAGGTGTGAGAATATCCGCCCATTGGACCGGCATTAATCCGCGGTCGTCATTCCGGTATCGCCAAGGTGGCTTCGACCGGATTGTCCGCTCACATTTGCATGCGGGCGAAAAAACTGCGGCACGGCTCCCGGCCGGAAGTCATGCCCGCTCATGAGCCGCCCC
>JANXWC010000058.1 GCA_025351355.1 Hyphomicrobiaceae bacterium | reverse complement strand
ATCATGGGTGCGATCCATGACGACGTTATCAAGGGCATGTACGTGATGGGCGAAAATCCTGCCATGTCCGATCCCGACGTGCAGCACGCGCGCGAGGCGTTGACCAAGCTTGAGCATCTTGTCGTTCAGGATATTTTCCTCACGGAAACGGCGTGGCACGCCGACGTCGTACTGCCGTCGTCGGCGCATGCGGAAAAGTGGGGAACGTTCACCAACACCAACCGGCAGGTACAGCTAGGTCGACCCGTGGTGCCGTCACCTGGCGAAGCGCGCCAGGACTGGGAATTGATCTGCGATCTCGCCAAGCGGGTCGGCCTGAAGTGGAACTTCGCCGACGTCGGCGAAGTGTTCACCGAAATGGCTGGTGTCATGCCGTCTCTGAAGAACATCACGTGGCAGCGGTTGCTGAACGAAGGTGTCGTCACATATCCGTGCGACGCGGCCGATCAGCCGGGCAATGAAATCATCTTCTCGAATGCCTACCCGACGGCATCCGGTCGCGCCAGGATCGTGCCGACGGAATTGCGTGCGCCGGATGAAACACCGGACGCAGAGTATCCGCTGGTGCTGACGACGGGACGTCTGCTGGAGCATTGGCACACGGGTTCGATGACCAGACGTGCTGCAGCGCTCGATGCGCTGGAGCCGGAAGCCATTGCCGGGCTCAATCCACGCGAGGCGGAACGCATGGGCATTCGGGCTGGCGACATGATTACGATTGCGACGCGACGCGGGATGGTGTCTGTCAAGGCACGGTTGGATCGCGACGTTGCCGAGGGTATGGTGTTCATGCCGTTTGCGTTTGCCGAGGCGCCAGCCAACATGCTGACTAATCCGCAACTTGATCCGATGGGCAAGATCCCGGAGTTCAAATATTGCGCCTGCCGCATCGAAACGGCGCACGCCGTCGCAGCCGAATAGTCAGCCAACCCAGCGAAATCTGGTGATAGATCCATGTAATTGGTTGCACTCGCCGCCAGGAGGGCGAAAGATTTTCCCGTGTAAGAGTGATTCGTGAATTCGCGCGGGAATGTGATCTTGGCAAACTCTGAAGCTCAAGCGGCACCAACTAAGAACCGAGATGGCGGAGGCTTGGCCGTGCACTGGCAGGCCGACTTGGTTGCGCTAGTCTCGGCGGCTCTATTCGTTCTCGCGCTGAAGCTTGGGCTGCAGATCCACGGTGGAATCAGCCCTTTCGCCGCGGCGCTGATTGCCGGGATCGCTTACGTCAATCTGGTAGCATTGCACATACTGCTTCGGCCACGCGCGTCACGTCAGGCTCCCGCACTCAAAGCAACACCCCGGCGGCGGCCGCGTCCCGCGCAGCAATCTGTGCAACCCGTTACCCTCCCGCAGCCTGAAAATGCGGCCCCCGACGTCGAGTCACGGCCGGCACCGCAACCGAGCGTGAGCAGAATTTCGGTTGCCGTTACCAATAACCGCCCCCTGCAGCCGCAGGAAAACGGGTTCGAGCATCTGCAGTCCCTTGTCGCTGAATTGGCGCGCATAACGCCCGGCCCCAAAGCTGCCACTCCTGACCCGGATGCGGTGCAAGCTGAAACGGCAACTGCGTGGGCACAATACGCCGCCACGCGCGCGATGCGGACCAATGTCATTAGCGCCCAGCCCAACGCACGGCAAGGCACAGGAGGAACCGAAGTATCGGCATTCGCACTTGAGCTGTCTGATGCCCTTTCATTCGACCGGTTAACGATCTATCTCGAGCCGATCCAGCAAATCGAATTCGATCGTCCGCGCCACTACGAGGTGTCGGTGCGATTCAAAGACGCCGCGGGGCTGGAAATGGCCCACGATAGGGTCATGGCTGCGGCTCGCGAGGCCGGCATGCTGGCGCGCGTTGACGCGGCAATATTGCCGCGTGCGGCACGTATTGCGCAGCATTTCCAGCTGCGTGGCCGCGACACGGAAATTCTTTCCCATGTCCATGGCGACTCGCTGCCCGATCAGCAATTCCGCGCCGAGGTAACTGCGGCGACGATCGCAGCGGACGGCGCAGCATTGGTACTGTCGTTCGATCAGAGCGATGTCCGCAACTTCGGACCGATACACTGGGACATTCTGAATACCATCGCCGAGATGGGATTGACGTTCGCCATCGAAAGCGTGACCGATTTGGACATGGATTTCGAGATGCTGAAGGCTCGCGGCTTCAACTTCGTCAAACTCGACGCGGATGTGCTGATCGAAGGCTTGCCGGCCGCCGGCGGTATCATTGCCTCGGCCGATGTTTGCCGCCATTTCTCCACGGCCGGACTTGGCCTGATCGTCAATCATATCGATGACGAGCATGCATTGGCGCGCATCCTCGGCTTCGGTGTGCTGTTCGGTCAGGGCGCATTGTTCGGCAGCAAACGTGCGGTCCGCGCTGATATTCTAACCTCCGCATCGGCGGCGTCTGCGGCATAGTCGGCAGCATTCAGACATTGTCGCCAGGCTCGCTGTTTGCTATCGCCCCATCATTGGCGATGGTGTCTCGATATAGCCCGGGCGGAGCGCAATTGAATGCCGGAGCAGACCGCGACGACAATTGTCACAAGCATTCATGCGCCGAGGCTCAAGGCACGGGCGTGGATCTGCGATATCTGGGGCGTGCTGCACAATGGCGTTGCGGCGTTCCAGCCAGCCGTTGATGCATGCACCAAATTCCGGGCCGATGGCGGCTACGTCATTCTCGTCACCAATGCACCGCGCCCGGCAGACGGCGTGATCAAGCAATTGGCTGGACTGGGCGTAACGCCCAAGGCCTATGACCGGGTGCTGACATCCGGTGACGTAACGCGCGAAATCCTGCACAGCTGGGGCGCACAGCCGACCTTGCACATCGGCCCCGAGCGCGACCTTACGTTGTTCGATGATCTCGCGATTACCCTGACTGACGCGACACGTGCCGAACGCATCCTTTGTTCGGGTCTCTTTGACGACACGACGGAGACAGCGGAAAATTACCGGGAAACGTTGCAAATGTTAGCTGCACGTTCAGTGTCGATGCTGTGCGCGAACCCGGATATCAAGGTCGATCGCGGCGGCAGGATCATCTATTGCGCTGGCGCGGTGGCGCAACTTTATGAAGAGATGGGCGGCAAGGTCGCCTATGCCGGCAAGCCATATTCACCTATCTACGACGCAGCCCGCCAAATGATTGCCGATATCGCCGGACGAACGATCGAAGCGACCGATATTCTCGCCATTGGCGATGGCGTACACACTGATATTCCCGGCGGCCTCGCCCACGGCATGCGCACCGTCTATGTGGCGAGCGCAATCTACCTGCACGAACCGATGACGCCGCCGGCACTCGAAAAGCTGTTCCCCGACAGGAACCAGCGCCCGCAGTTCGCCATGGAGGCGTTGGCTTAGATTTCAGCGAGCGACGGGCATACCAATTTCGACGAGGCGGGCCCAATAGCTGACGCCATGGGGAATGGCGGCATCGTTGAAGTCGTAGGCGGGATGGTGGCAGGCGGCGGTGTTGCCGTTGCCGATCAGATCATGTTGCCGGGCCGGGCTTCCAACATGAACGAGAAGTCTTCGCCGCCCATGATTGGCGTGACGTCCGGCTCCACTTTGTCACGACCGGCGATTTCCGCGGCAACGCTGACCGCAAAATCCGTCTCGCGACCGTGATTGACGGTAACGGGGTAGCTGCGGCGGTAGTCGACTTTGGCAACAGCGCCGTAGGCTGCGGCAATACCTTGCGCCGTTTCAATCACACGTTTTTCGAGCAAATCTCGCACTTCCGGCAGCAGCGTGCGTACGGTGCCGAGCATCTTGACGTGCTGCGGAATGACGTTGTTGGCGTGGCCCCCGTTGAACGCGCCGACCGTGACGACGCCGGATTTGAGCGGATCGAGGTTTCGCGCGACGATAGTTTGCAGCGCGAGCAGAATGTTGGCGCCGACCACCAACGTATCAACGCCCTTGTGCGGTTCGGCGGCGTGGCTGCCCTTACCCTCGATGTCGATGCTGAAGAAATCGGATGCGGCGAGCAATGCGCCCTTGCGGGTGGCAAAGGTGCCGACAGGCATGCCGGGCGCATTGTGCATGCCATAGACTTCCTGGATGCCCCAGCGGTCCATCATGCCATCGTCGACCATGGCCTTGCCGCCAGCGCCACCTTCTTCGGCAGGCTGAAAAATGACAACTGCCGTGCCGTCGAAATTGCGGCTCTCGGCCAGATATTTCGCCGCGCCTAGCAGCATGGCGGTGTGCCCGTCATGGCCGCAAGCATGCATTTTGCCTTTAACCTTGGACGCATAGGGGAGACCGGTGATTTCTTCGATCGGCAACGCATCCATATCAGCACGCAATCCGATCACCTTGCCGGACTTGCCTGACTTGCCGCGAATGACGCCGACCACACCGGTCCTGCCAACGCCGGTCACGACTTCGTCGCAACCGAAGGCTTTCAGTTTGTCGGCAACCATCGCTGCGGTGCGATGCACATCATAAAGCAATTCCGGATTCTCGTGCAGATCACGGCGCCAACCGGTGATCTCCTCGTGCAGCGAGGCGACATGATTGATAATCGGCATTACGTGCATCCTCATGGTGTTTGGAGTGGTCCGCGTGACCAACAACGGTGAATACGTCAGTTCACAATGCAAAGGCCAGGAGTGTTAAAAGGCGCGTCCCAACGGCACCCATTCTTCTGACCGATTTCATACCACCTGCGCTTTTTTAAGCGCTTTAATCTCAACGGCACTGAAGCCGAATTCTTTCAGCACGGCGGCGGTATGCTGGCCGCGCTCAGGCGGCGCTACCACCGTGCGGCTCGGCGTGCGCGACAAGCGCACCGGCTGCCGCACCACCCTCACCTTTCCGCGCGCGTCGCCGCTGTCGATCTCATCGACGATTCCCAAATGCCGTACCTGCGGATCGGCAAATACCTGATCCATGTTGTAGATAGGCCCGGCCGGCACGCCCGCTGCATTCAGCGCCTCGACCCAATGAACGCTGCTCTTTTTGACGAGATGCGTCTCCAGCGCCGCGTTCAGCACATCGCGATTCTTCGAGCGAAGTGCGCTGGTCTTGTAGTCCGGTGTGGTCGCCAGCGCCGGCGCGCCAATCGATTGGCACAATTTTTCCCACATGCTCTGGCCAGACGCCGCTATATTGATATGGCCATCCTTGGTCTTGAACACCCCCGTCGGAATGGATGTCGGATGATTATTGCCGGCTTGCTTGGGCACCTGACCTTCGTTGATCCAGCGGGCACCCTGAAAATCGAGCATGAAGATCTGCGCGGCTAGCAACGACGTGTCTACTTGTTGCCCTTTACCGGACTGCTCGCGCTCCAGCAGCGCCACCATGATGCCCATGGCACAAAATAGCCCCGCAGAGAGATCCGCAATCGGGATCCCTACCCGCATGGGGCCGCGGCCCGGTTCTCCGGTAATCGACATAAGGCCGCCCATGCCCTGCGCGATCTGATCGAACCCGGGACGATCGCTGTATGGACCATCGGCGCCGAAGCCAGAAATACTGGCATAGATCACGCGCGGATTGATTTTCTTGATGGCTGCGTAGCCGATGCCCAGCCGCTCTTTCACGTCGGGCCGGAAATTCTCCACGACGACATCCGCCTTGGCCGCCAGCCGCTTGAACACGGCGACGCCTTCCGGCGACTTCAAATCAAGCGTGATTGCGCGTTTGTTGCGATGCAGGTTCTGGAAGTCCGATCCGTGCCGCGGCCCGCCCATCGGGTCACCTGTGTCTAGATGCTCAGGCATTTCGATTTTGACGACGTTGGCGCCCCAGTCGGCGAGCTGGCGCACGCACGTCGGACCGGACCGCACGCGCGTTAGATCAAGCACCGTAAAGCGCTTCAAGGCAGTCGAGGCAGGCGTATAGGGCATTGCTTGATCTCATCCGGGCTATTGGCGACGACGCCCATACAGAGACCAACAGCCTGCGTTGTCCAGCCGCAAATTCAAGGCCGTCCGCGCCTAACTCCGATGATAGGGATGACCTGCCAGAATGGTCGTCGCGCGGTACACCTGCTCCGCGAGCACGATGCGCGCGAGCCCATGCGGCAACGTCATGGTCCCCAGATTAAGCACGAGGTCCGCCTTCTTCAGCAGCGCTTCCCCGTGACCGTCCGGCCCACCAATGAAAATGGCCAATTCCGGCACGCCACCATCGCACTGCTGGCGAATAAAAGCAGCGAAGGTTTGACTAGTCAGCGATTGACCGGTCTCGTCCAGCACAATGGATCGCGCGCCTTGGACTGGGATGCGTAGGAGGCGCTGTGCTTCGTCAGCTTTGCGCTCTACCCCATTGGCAGCGCGGCTCTCGGGTATTTCCACGCAGCGGATATTGGCGATGCCCACCTTTCGGCCGGAAGCCGCGACGCGATCCCAATAACGCTCAAACAATTCGCGGTCCGGCCCCGCCTTCAGCTTACCGACCGCGGCGAGGACGATGTGCACACTTATCCCTCCAACGCGCGGAGCTAGGTTCAGTGCGCCGGCGGTTCGCCGGGGCGATCGCCCGACCACATCTTTTCGAGGTTATAGAACTCACGCACCTCGGGCCGAAAAATATGCACAATGGTTGCACCCACGTCGACCAGCACCCAGTCACAGGTTTGCTGACCTTCGACCCGGACGTTCGAAACGCCGTACTCTTTGAGCAGGCGCTGCAGTTGGTCCGCAATGGCACCAACGTGCCGATCTGTCCGGCCGGTGGCAACGATCATGCAATCGCCGATCGACGTTTTGCCTCTGATATCAATTGATACCACCGCTTCCGCCTTGGCGTCATCGAGCCATTGGACGATCTGATTGGCCAGCGCCCCATCCTCCACCGCAGTGCTGCTCTGGCTGGAAATCGCCGCCGACAGTGCCCCATTGGCAGGGTTTGTGGCGCGAGATGGACCCTTGCGGGCACTCTCTTGAGAGCGTGGCATCGTGGAGCGGTTATCCTTCGTTCAGGGTTGGGACGACATTCTCATAATAGGCGCAAAGCCCAAGAATTTCAAGTTATTGCCCCGCCGCCATCGCTTTGCGGTGAATTCGGATCGAGCCCAGAGCCTTGGCGGCGCAGCATGGTTGACGAAAGTGGCGACAATGGCCCCCCGAGAAATGTCCAGGCAGGTGCTCGCATCGTTGCCAGCGATGCGGCCCGGCTCTCGGGTATCCGGGAGGTTCCGTACCGCCGTGCGGCTGGAGAAGCCAGCGCCGGCAACCGGCAACCCGGTCGATCTACCACCGCAATCGGTATTTTTTCGAAGATGTGCTGCCACTGCTGCCAACGGTGGAAGTGTACTAGACAGTCAGCACCCATAATCCACACGAAATGCGTGTCCGGGAGCCGTTGCGTGAGGAAATCCAAGGTGGCTGCCGTGTAGGCGGTCGGCAGGTCCTTTTCGAATGCGGTAACCACGATGCGCGGATCACGGACCAGCGCTTGGCACTCAGCGATCCGCTGTTCCAGCGGCATCAACTCGGCCCCGGATTTAAGCGGGTTCCCCGGAGTTACCAGCCACCAGAGCCGGTCGAGCTGCAGGCGTTTCAACGTAATCTCACTGATCAGGGCGTGTGCCGCATGCGGCGGATTGAACGAGCCCCCTAGCAAGCCGATGCGCAGGCCGTGTCCCGTCGGCGGTGGCATCGCAGCCAGTCGCCCAAGGCGGCTGAAGGGTGTGTTGCGCATCTATTCTCATGATGGGTTGCTGGCAGCTTTAGGCCAGGACGAGGCTACCCCATAGAATAGCATTCGGCAGCGCAACGCTCAAACGACAGCTTTTAATCCTTTAAAAGCCAGCAGCGCGTGCTCGCGTGCCTCAGCATGATCGACGATAGGACGCGGATAGGTGTGGTCCAGTTCGACGCCGGCCTCGGCCAGGACTTGGCTCGGAGCCGTTGCCGGTCGATGGATGAACGCATCGGGCAAACGGGCGAGTTCGGGCACCCAACGGCGCACATACACACCGTTTGGATCGAACTTCTCGCCTTGCAGCGTCGGATTGAACACCCGGAAATACGGCGCGGCGTCGGCTCCGCACCCCGCGACCCACTGCCAGCTTGCAGCATTACTGGCGAGATCGGCGTCGACGAGCGTGTCCCAGAACCACGCTTCGCCCTGTTGCCAAGGCAACATCAGATCCTTGATCAGGAACGAAGCAGCGATCATGCGCACGCGGTTGTGCATGTAACCTGTCTGCCAGAGTTCGCGCATGCCCGCGTCGACGATCGGGTAGCCGGTTTGGCCGCGTTGCCAGGCGCGCAACGCTACTGGCGCCTTGCGCCAGGGAAATTTTTCGAATTCCGGCCGGAATGGCGCGTCGGGCAGGCTGGGGAAATGCCAGAGCAGATGATAGGAAAATTCGCGCCAGCCGATCTCCTTGCAGAATTTCGACAGCCCCGCGGCAAGCTCGGGTTTGCTGCGCGAAGCGGCATGGGCCTCGTGCCAGATGGTGGCCGGAGACAGCTCACCGAATGCCAATCGGGGCGACAGCCGCGAGGTAGCCAGGCGGTCGGGTCGGTCACGGTCGGTGGCGTAGACTGTCAGCGACGACCGCAAAAATTCCTTCAGCCGCTCCTGCGCATGTGCTTCCCCGGGCAACCAATGTTGCGGCCACCCAGCGGCCCAGTCGGGCTTTTCAGGGCACAATCGCCATGCATTGAGGTCATCGCTGGCCGGCCAGCGTGCGGGCGCGGCAAGCGCGCGGGGCGCCGGCTCCGGACGCGGCGGGTCACCAGGCTCCATGGCGGCACGCCAGAACGGCGAGTAAACCTTGAACGGTCGGCCGTCTTTGGTGCGGACCGCTTCCGGTTCAAACAACAGCGAGCCCGAAAAACGGCGGAAGTCGACGCCGTCAGCTTCCAACCGCTGCTTCAAGCCGGTTTCAAGCTGCCCCGCCCAAGGCTGATAGGCCCGCGACGCATGCACCGCCGTGGCCTTGCAGTCGATAGCCAGTTTCGCCAGCACCGTCAGCGCATTGCCGCGTCGAAGAATAAGCCGGCTGCCAAGCTTTTGCAGATCGCCGGCCAAAGCCGCCAGACTGTGATGCAGCCACCAGCGGCTGGCGCTGCCGGTCCGCCAGTGATCTGATTGCTCATCATCGAGGACATACACGGGGATGATTGGTGCGCCGGTAGCCACCGCGCGCAAGAGGGCGCGATTATCCCTGAGGCGAAGGTCGGATCGAAACCAGACGATGATCGGTCGGGGCATGGAAGCTCGCAGACATGATGGATGCGCTGCTAAAACGCTGGCGCACACGACTTGGATGATGACGACGACGGGGAGTATGGGAAGATTGCCACAAATCTGCTTTGGCTTTTTGCGCGAGCAGGTTTACTGGCAATGGCCCCAATGAGCCGAAGCCACAAGCTGTCCATCCGAATTGCCAACAGATCAACAGGACGCAACTTGAAAAATGATGCGCCGATGCCGCCGTCGTTGTGGGCGGCCGTAACCAAGCCACCCCTGCTATTCCCCCCACTCACCGGCGCGCGCAGTGTCGATACGGTGATCGTTGGCGCCGGACTGACAGGGCTGACGGCGGCACTGCACCTGCGGCGGGCTGGGATGGAATGCGTGGTGCTGGAGGCCGTGGAACCAGGCTGGGGAGCCTCCGGACGCAACAATGGACAAATCATCCCGACGCTGTCGCGTGTCGATCCGGAGGCGATCATCGCGGCGCATCGGGTGGCGGGGGAGCGATTCGTCGGCTTGATCCGCGACAGCGCCCAATCACTGTTCGACACCATTCGCGAAGAACGTATCAACGCGGAAGCCGAGCAGACCGGCTGGGTGCAGCCGGTGCACTCGCCGGGCCGCATGAAACTCGCCGAAAGTCGCGTCGCGCAGTGGCGCAAGGTCGGCGCCAAGGTGGCGCTGCTGTCGGGTGTCGAACTGGCGCAAAAATTGGGATCGGCCGCGAGCGGCCCCGGCGCGTGGCATGGCGGCTGGTGGGCGTCGACCGGCGGGCACGTCAATCCGCTGGCACTCTCGCGTGGGCTGGCGCGCGCGGTGACCGAGCGCGGCGGCGTGATTCATGCGCAGACGCCGGCGCTGGCGTATGGCCGGGCGGGCTCACGATGGGTGGTGACGACGACGCAGGGACGCGTCGATGCGCGGGCGCTCATTGTTGCCACCAATGCGGCAAGCGACGCCTTCTCGCCGCGCCTCGCGCCGGCCCTGGCACATGAAGTTGTGCCGGTGGTGTCGTGGCAGATGGCGACCCAACCTATTCCCGAAAATCTGCGCCAATCGGTTATTCCGGAGCGAAACGCCGTCTCCGATACGCGCGGCGAATTGCGTTTCATGCGCTACGACGCGCGGCATCGGTTGGTGACCGGTGGGGCGATATTCAACCAACGCGGCGCCGAGCAGCGATTGCAACCGCTGGTGGCGCGGCGGCTTGTCGAGACCTTTCCGCAATTGGCCACTTTGCCTGGGGGTATCACGTTCGACTATGTGTGGAACGGCAACGTCGGCATGACCCGAGATTATTTGCCGCGCGTGCACATGCTTGGTCCGGACGGCTATGCCTGGGTCGGCTGCAACGGCCGCGGGGTGGCGCTCGCCATGAGCATCGGGCGCGAGTTTGCACGCGGTATCCTAGGCGTGCCGCGCAACGAACTGGCATTGCCGTTCACCGAACCCGAGCCGATTCCGTTTTACGACCTAGCCAAGCGTCTCGCACCGTTGGCCCTTCTGAAGGCGCGGCGGGCGGATGCGCGGGAATTAGGTGGGTGACGGGTCGCAGAGGTAGAGGATCAACACGTTCTGACGTTTGGTTTCCAATGTCCGCAGTCGATGGATCTGCTGCCGTCGGCAAAGGTCGATTTGGCTCAAACAGCAGCGTCGCTTTCATCCCATTAGCGGAACGGGGCTTTTGCGGGCCGTGCGAGCCGAACCGTTGTCCGCTTCCGATCAACAAGGAAGCTGGAATGGTAGAGTTTATCGCAAGGCACAACCGTTCGGTGTGCCTGTGATCCTCACTGACTTCGGCCTTCTCCGTAGACCTTCACAATTGCGCGATTTGGGCTCCCCGGCCACGTGCGGTAATTCAATTGGATCTCGCGCAGATAACTCCGCTCGCCCGGTAGTTCGACTGCCAGATCGGTTCCTTGTCGCAGATCACGGCCGACCAGAACCGTTTCGGTAAAGTCATTGATATAGACTATGCGCAGATCATCTAGTTGAATTTTGCCCTCGGACACGATGAAACGCAGCCGCTTGAACCGGTGCAAATTGTACCACACCTCGTCATTGGCAAGCCGAATGACGTGACCGGTCCCGGTAAAGCTCACAGTATCCTGCCCCAGCATCGTCCAGTTCGGCGGCGTGTCCGCCTCTACCTGCGACAGGCCGATCCGACTGTTCAAACCGAAAACACGCACGCGCGGCTGGAGCCACTGGTCGAACACGCCGCCGAACGTATTGCCGCCAACCGCGTTGTAAGTCATCTCAATCTGCGCGATGTAGCTGCGGCGGCCGGGCAACTCGACGACGACGCTCGCGCCAGGACGCACCGATTTGTCCAGCGGCAGCTTTTCCTCGTACCCGTTGATGTAGCGCACGAGCAGACTCTGCAGTTTGACCTCGCCGCGGTCGGCCGTAATTCTCAGGCGGTCATAGCTGCGATTGCGGTAGAACGAATAGGACTGGCCGACCGATACAACGTCGCGCGCCACCGCGAACCCGACGCGCGTATCCCCGAGTAGCTCCCATATGGGTTTAGGATCACTGCGGCCCTGCGCAAGCGCCATCGTGCCAGTGATCAACGTGGTCGCGCAAACAAGCATAACCAACCAAATTCTACGCGCCATTCTGCCTCCGTTTCCTGGTTCGAGCATGACCAGCGACCGATCGGTTCTTGGCCTCGCCACGATCCAACCTTGTGCATGGTTTCTTCGATCAGGACAAATTCTGTCAAAGGGAATCGTTGACGATGTGAACTGAACCGCTCCGGGTTTGCCGGGGCTCCAACTCTTGGCAGTCATGACCAAGCAAGCCAAATCTCGACTGCGGTGCGCGCCTAAAGCACGTAAGCGCGCCATCCGCAGTGTGCGCGAGCTTCGGCCGAATTGGTCACAGGAATGGGCAGCGCTCACCGCGAATAACGCCACGATCGATTGCACGGCGCAGACCTCGTCGAAGTGCCTGGATTACCTCCCAGTTGCAGAAATGGAAATGACTGCCTCAGCCAGCCTGCCAACTCACCCTACCGGCCCGAGGCCGTCGAACAGCATCGCTCTTGGCTACGCTCGAAGCTGAAGGGTAAGCTGACAGTCGTCAAGGGTTCGGTAGAAATTGGGGGCACACCATCCGGCGTCGGCTTGGTACGGGGAGGCATGACCCTGAGCAATTGAGGATGCCGACAAATGGTTAAACACACGCGGGCTCTTGCCAGTGATACGCTCGCTGACTGGGACGCCGGGAGTAAGATTCTGGTTTTGTCGTTTCCGAATCGGTGTCGCGGAGACCGTGGGTGCTCCACGCAGCGATTTGAACGGCTCAGGAAGCTGGAACATGAGCGACGGTCCAGACAATCTAGACTTGCAAAATCTTGATTGCGGCAAAGCCGAAGAACTGGGCTGTATTTGGTGGCATTCGTACTCGGATTTGCCGGAGTGTCCGATGCAATCTGGGCGACAGGCCTCGCGCTCGGATTCGGCGCGCGGCACGCGGAGCGATGGCCGCAAAAACTGAAGTATTTGCAGGACTCGAGACCGTTGAGTGGGTTGGTTGTTCCAATATTGGTAGCGCTCTTGTTGGGTGGCTTCGGTTCGACGTTTCTCTATTGGCTGGGGTCAGGACTGCGGTCGGCACTTCTCGGCGCCTAGTGCAATCACCTCAGTCGGTCCCCGTGCATTGAACAGCTTGACTTACAGCAAGAGTGATTTTTGCGAAATATTAGGTGTGTTCTTCAGAGGTTCATTAGCACTGCGTCGCTAGATTGCGATCAGTGGGGCGATCTTTCTGCGCCGTTGTTATGTTCGGGGGCACAATGAACCAGCCGGTGATTTTGGTTGTCGACGACGATTACGTCGCGCGCAGCATTACGTCCTCGAAGCTCAAGAGTTTCGCAGATGTCGACGTCGCCGTGGATGGCTTGGATGCTATGGAACGTGTCTCGGCGCGCAACTATGATGCATTGGTCGTCGACCTTGGGATGCCGATGATTGACGGAATCGATTTGGTCCGTATTTTGAGATCACGCAGTTCCACCAAAAACATTCCCATCGTCGTCGTGTCCGCGAGCGAGGATCCAGCACATTTCAAAGGCGCCATGGCAAACGGCGCTACCTGCACCTTCGCAAAGCCTCTCCGCTGGACTGAATTCACGCAGCAATTAAGGCACCTCCTCGTTCGCACAGAAGCAGTGGCCGAGCTTCCGAAATGGGCAGCAGCGACGAACCGACCGCAAATGAAGTCCGTTGTCAAATTTGGGTCGAAGGGAATACCAACAGGTTGATCAAATTGCGTCATTGCCTGAGCAGCTGGTCTTATTGGAGATATCCAGCAATCGTCGGCGCCCAGTCAGGATTACATTTCTCTGGCATTCCGTGCACGCACTTTTCTGCACTTGCTCGCGTCTGCAATTGGCCCAGGACCGCTTTTGTTCTTTCCGACGCCGTGACAGTCGAGAACAAAGCAGCAGCGGACGCATTTGGCCTGTACGGGCCAGCCCCCCACCCCAGCCTTTGCACGCATCGGGTTACTGGCCGGCCTCCGTCGAGGTGCGAGAGGCATCCGCGCGACGAGTGTGGCGCTCACGGGATCAAGCATCGGGTTCAGAATGGTGTGTTGATGCCACGGTGACCGCGAAGCGGCAGAACAGCGCTGTAATCGCGAAGGTGGCGAGGAACCATGCGGCGAGCAGGGAGTAGCTGAAGCTGGCGCTCATGACGGCGCTGGCGAAGGCTGCGGCGAGAAGAGGTTGTGTGCGTGGCGGTGCGCCGGCGATCCAGGCGATGACGGGAAGACCGGCCAGCAGTAGCAGGATCGCGCCCATCGCGCCAGTCTCGTACCACGTCTGCAGGAAGATGTTGTGCGCATGCCGGTTGGTGGCAATTGGCAACGTCGTACCGGCTGCGTATTTTACCGTCGGGCTCAGGCTTACGTCGAGGGCCGCGGTACGTCCGGTGCCGATGCCGACGATGGGATGCTCCAGCGCTTTCTCGGCGGTGACACCCCAGATGACGACACGATGCTTGGCGCTGAAACTGAGCGGCGCGTCGTAGGCTTCACCGCGATAGGCGAGCAGGGCAGCGGGCAACACCAGCAGCGTCGACGCCAGCCACAGCGCGATGAGCAGAGGGCGTGTTGCGCGTGGCAGCAACGAAGCCGCGAGCCAGATTGCCGCGCCTAGAATAACCGCCATCTTCGAAGTCGCTTGATCCGACAGCCCGATGGCGCCAACAGCCATCGCCACGGTAAGCCAGATCGACAGGCGCTGCCAGCGTGGCCGAGCCACAAGCGTGCCCAGCAGCATCACCGGCCACAGCAGTGCCGCCAGCATTGCCGACGACTGGTTGGCGATGTAGGGCACGAGAATGCGAACAGAGCCGCCGTCGACATCGATCTTGCCGAGGCGCGGACGGAACAGCGGCACCCACGTCCACAACAGCCGCCGCAGCGCAAAGCCCGACAACAACTCGAACAGGTGCAGCGCGGCGGCGATGCCGAACCCCAACAGGAACGCTTGTGCAATGGCCGTTTGGACGTCTTCGTTCTGCCGCTCGGACAAGCTGAAGACGCCGAAGGTCAACGCGGTGAATGCGGCCATCGAGACGAGGCCGGGCAGCGCATCGGTCTCCACGTCCGGGAACAGGCGCAGGGCGAGATAGCCGATGAATACCGCGAGCGCGATCCAGCCGCGGGTGATCACTGCCGCGCGCAGGACTGCCCAGAGATCGCCATGGTCGTGCTGGAGCCAGATCGTCTGCACGGCAAATGCGCCGACGACCAGCACCGGTGCCGAGGACGGCGACAGCGTGACCAGCATCACCGACGCGACCACGAGGATCTGCGTCCCCAGCAGCAGGGTTTGGCGGTTAACTCTGTGAACGGCTGTGATCATGTCGGAGTATGCCACAGATTGCATACTCGCGAAACTGGGTGAGTACCTAGGGGTGTTCGTTGCTGGCGTACATATTATTCGGGTGCGGGTCAGGATCCCGGATATTTAGCACGCGTAGGGCGTGCCAAATTCCGGGATGACGGCCTTGTTGGATAACCTTGCCAATGGCCGTCACTTCACGCCGAGCTTTTTCTGCAGGCTGGACGACGAGGTGGTGTACTGGAACAGCAGCTTCTTGTCGGGATAGATGATTTTGTGGGCCGCTTGGGACATCAGCGCGGCCTCGTGGAAGCCGGAGAGGATCAGCTTCAGCTTGCCGGGGTAGGTGTTGATATCGCCGATCGCGAAGATGCGCTTTTCGCTGGTCTCGAATTTCTCCGTGTCGACCGGAATAAGGTTCTCGTGCAGGTTAAGGCCCCAGTCGGCGACCGGACCTAATTTCATGGTCAGCCCGAAGAACGGCAACAGCCGATTACAGGCGATCTTGTCGTCGCCGTCTTTGGTCTTCACCGTAACATGCGAGAGTTCGCCGCCAGCGCCGTGCAGGTGCGTGGCCTGACCGATCAGCAACTTCATCTTGCCGGCAGCGACGAGCGCGCGCATCTGTTCGACCGAGTGCGGTGCGCCACGGAAGTCGTCGCGGCGATGCATCAGCGTGAGGGACTTGGCGATCGGCTGCAGGTTGAGCGTCCAGTCGAGCGCGCTGTCTCCGCCGCCGACGATCAGTACGTCACGGTCGCGGAAGGCTTCCATTTTGCGCACCGCGTAGAAAACCGACTTGCCTTCGTACATTTCGATGCCATCGAGCGGCGGCCGCTTCGGCGTGAACGATCCGCCCCCCGCGGCGATGACCACGATCTTGGTGAGAAACACCTTGCCATCGTCAGTCACGAGCCGAAAACGACCATCGGCTTCACGCGATAACGCATCGACGCGTTCGCCGAGATGGAACTGGGCGCCGAAAGGTTTGATCTGCTGCATCAGTTGATCGGTCAGTTGCTGGCCGGTAACGATGGGCAACGCGGGAATGTCGTAGATGGGCTTTTCCGGATAGAGCTCGGAGCACTGGCCGCCGACCTTGTCGAGAATGTCGATCAGGTGGCATTTGATGTCGAGCAACCCCAATTCGAACACGGCGAACAGGCCGCAGGGTCCGGCACCGATGATGACGGCATCAGTTTCAATGGGAGCGGTGATTGCGGAGGCTGACATCGGAGGTTCCTGTCGAGATACGGAGTTGCCGTCTTTCGAGGCAATTTAGACGGCCGATCCTGAATTTATAGGCACACACATAACTGGCTTGTCGGCGCGCGCAATAGCTGCTGCGTCGCAGGGCAGGGAATCGCACAAAATGCAGCACAGCCAGCAAATTGCAACTGCATGGACACCCGATTGAGCAAAGCTGTCCCTGTCCACGATGGGGAGCCGCGTCGACATGGCCGCGTGGACATCTCGTGCCGCGTCCGCTATTTCCCCGCTACCATGCTGCACATCAATGATCTGACATTCCGGATCGAGGGCCGCCCGATCCTCGATGGCGCCTCCGTCGCGATCCCGACCGGCCACAAGGTCGGGCTCGTTGGCCGGAACGGCGCCGGTAAGACGACACTGTTGCGGCTCGTCATCGGCGAGGTCGCGCCAGACGACGGCTCGATCTCGATTCCCAAGCACGCCAAAATCGGCCACGTCGCACAGGAAGCGCCGGGCGGCGACGACAGTCTGCTTGAGTGGGTGCTGGCCGCCGACACGGAACGGTCGTCGCTGCTGGCGGAAGCCGAAACAGCGATCGATCCGACGCGCATCTCCGATATCCAGATCCGGCTCAACGACATTGATGCGCATGCGGCGCCTTCCCGAGCGGCCGCCATTCTCGCCGGTCTGGGCTTCGATGCCGAAGCGCAAGCGCGCTCGTGTCGCGAATTTTCCGGCGGCTGGCGGATGCGGGTGGCATTGGCGGCGGTGCTGTTTCTGGAGCCGGAGATCCTGCTGCTCGACGAGCCGACCAACTATCTCGATCTCGAAGGCACGATGTGGCTCGAAAGCTATCTGAAAGCCTATCCGCATACGGTGCTGATGGTCAGCCACGACCGCGACCTGCTCAATCGCGCGGTCGGATCGATCCTGCATCTCGAACGCGGCAAGCTGACGCTCTACACCGGCGGCTACGACGATTTCGAGGAAACGCGGCGCGAGCGGCAGCGGCTGGAACTCAAGCTGAAAAAAAAGCAGGACGACGCGCGCAAGCACATGGAAGCGTTCATCCTGCGCTTCAAGGCGAAAGCCTCGAAGGCGGCGCAGGCGCAAAGCCGCGTCAAGGCGCTGGCGCGCATGCAGCCGATCGCCGACCAGATCGCCGACAAGGTGTCGCCATTCCTGTTTCCGGGGCCGCCGAAGATGCTGGCGAGCCCGTTGATCCGCATCGAGGGCGCGTCGGCAGGCTACGAGGTCGGACTGCCCATCCTGCGCAACCTCAACCTGCGCATCGACCAGGACGACCGCATCGCGCTGTTGGGCCAGAACGGCAATGGCAAATCGACGTTCGCGAAGTTAGTCGGAGGCAAACTGCCGCCGCTGACGGGCAACGTGTTCGGCGTCAACAGGATCAACGTCGGGTATTTCGCCCAGCACCAACTGGATGAACTCAATCCGCTGGAAACGCCGTATGCCTACATGACCAAGATGCTGCCCGACGGCACCGAAGCGCAGCGGCGCGCGAAGCTCGGCGCCTACGGTTTCGGCGTCGACAAGGCCGAGACCAAGTGCGGCAACCTCTCGGGCGGTGAGAAAGCGCGGCTGCTGTTGCTGCTGACAGCGTTCCACGGTCCACACCTGATCATTCTCGACGAGCCGACCAACCATCTCGACATCGACAGCCGCGAGGCGCTGGTGCGGGCGCTCAACGAGTACGAAGGCGCGGTGATCCTGATCAGTCACGACCGGCATCTCGTCGACGCCGCCGCCGACCGCTTGTGGATCGTCAAAAACGGCACCGTACAGAACTACGAGGGCGACATGGACAGCTATCGCTCGGAGTTGCTGGCGGAGCGTGGCGGCAAGACGGCGTCGCGCGGCGGCGAGTCGAGTGCGGCGTCCAAGTCCAATCGGGTCGATGAGCGTCGCCAGGCGGCCGAGCGCCGCGCGGAAGTGGCGCCGTTGCGAAAGGCGATGCAGGTGGCGGAGACCGCCGTCGCAAAGCTGGCGGAGCGCGTCGCGAAACTGGACGCGGCGCTGGCGGATCCGCACCTCTACGGCGAGCCGGAGAAGGCGAAGAAAATTGCCTACGATCGCGGGCAATTGGCCAAGCAGCTGTCAGACGCCGAAGACTCCTGGCTGGCCGCAACCGACGCCTATGAGAGCGCGGCGCAAGCCGTTGATGCATGAGAGCCACGGTGCCGCGCAATTGCGCGGGCCGCTGCACAAACACGGGCGCATGAGGCCGATCCGCTTGTGCGTATCAGCGCTGCCGTGATGGACACTGATACCGGCATGTCAGATGTTGGCCGCGAGAGAGCCGGTCGCTGATCAGACGGCGGGGCTGCTACCCCGGGCATTGAGGGCTCCATGCTCGGGCTCGCGGCCGGCTCTCGATGTCAAAAACATTGAGCATAACACTCAACCCCTAGGAGCGGACGCTTGCGCGTCGGTGGAGCGGATGTGGTCAGGAGACGCTGGTTCTTCTCAAGAAAGACGCGATTTTCGCAGCTTTTATTTTGCTGCGAAAATTCGTGTCTTTCTTGTCAACGCGTTCCGGCACCGCCAGTTGTTAGGCTACTGCGCCTATCGACCTCGCTGATTTGCACGGTCAGGGAGCCAGCTTCTCGGCGTTACCGGGCGCGATCTTCGTAATTTTGGAGCGTAGCTGACCGCTCACGGCGTCGAAGATCGATACGACATCGCCGGTCTTGTCCCAACGCGAGCACGAAACGTCGGGCTTCTCTTTCCAGGCGGGGCACGTTGTGTTGTCCTTGAACTCAAATTTGCCGTGCCACACCGGCCCGGCCGGCGTCTTGTTGAGGATCGTTCCATCCTCGGCGAAATAGAGGACGCCTTGGCCGGCTGTCCCTGCCGCACCGGCAGTGGTTACCTCCAGATAGGCAGTTTTGCCGCCGACGAGCGCCTTGATATCGGCTGCTGTCATGTCGGCGGCGACCGCCGGGCCGATCCAACCAACCATGCCCGTCGTGACGATGAGGGCGCATGCAAAAGTACGCATAGTTTTCGTTCTCCATAGACAATGATCCCGGTCGAGGGTTTACAACCAGGAGCATGCAGTCTGGCACGGCCATGGTTCCAAGCACACTCCCCCACGGCGCAAGAACGTCACCTGCGGGTCACTTGTGCGACTGAATCTGCACCGTCAGCGACGGTCGGTGCACACTGGTCACCGACCGATTGACGAAGATCTCAACCGTCATGGCCGATCACAGGCTCAGAATAAAAGAGGTCGATGACGGCATCTGGCTCATCACCTTCATCGGGCAGAACACACATGCAAGATGGCGATCCCGGCAGGATTCGAACCTGCGACCTGCCGCTTAGAAGGCGGCTGCTCTATCCGGCTGAGCTACGGGACCTGACCCGCACAATGCCAATGGCCGTGCGAAAGGACAGCAATTTATTGCTGCAGCCGAAGTCGTCTACCACGACCGGCGTAAAAGCGCTACGCGGTGCGCATCCGCCCACAGTATCAATGGGTCCAGCTGCCGACGCGGCCGAACTTGAAGTTGTCACTGTACGATTTGCGGACGGGCTTGCGCACCTGCGGCTCCGACAGCACATAGGTAATGCCGTTGCGCTCGGCGTAGGCAATCGCCTCCTCCTTGGTCGCGAAGGTCAGCGTAACCTCACCGGCCATGTCGCGCGTGCTGGTCCAGCCCATCAGCGGATCGATCTCGCGCGGCGTCACAGCCTGTTGCTCAAGCACCCACTCTTCGGTTCGGGCGGTGCCCGACTGCATGGCCGATCGCGCAGGCTTGAAGATGAGTGCGGGCATGACTTGCTCGATCAGAGATGCACGATCGGAGTTCCGACCGATCGCGGGGGTCGGAAGGTCAGGTTCGCATGGTCGGGGCGCCGGGATTCGAACTCGGGACCCTCTGCTCCCAAAGCAGATGCTCTACCAGGCTGAGCTACGCCCCGCATGCGAACGGCTGACCGCCTCTCTCTGCCGCCTTCAGCTCGCCACGTCAAGCGATTGAGGCGCCGGTTAACAATGATTGCTGTTCCCGCACACAATAATCACGGCACGGAGCCCATCGGGACGACGGAAATTGTCGGCTGCGCCCATGGCCCGATGATTGATAGTTGATCCCCGACACTTCGGGACGCCGCCCGTTCCGTCATCGTGCTGGCCTTCGTGACCGACTGAGAAACCGACCTCAGGTCACCTGTCGCGGCATTGATGCGCAGTTTGACATCCATATCCGAGGTTAGCAGGCCCAGCCGACCATTCGCAGTTGCCACCAGATCTCCAGCTTTCACCATCGCGTCATCGAAAAACAGCGAACCGTCGCGCCATTGGAATTTAATTGCTAAATGCTGGTAAGCTGTTTCTGAAGCGATGGCTGGCAACCCTGCGATCCGTCCGCCGGCAATGGCTCCGACCTGCAGTTTCTGTGCAGTTGCAAGATCGAAATGCACCTGGCCATCTCGGCCATCGACACTCCCCCGGCCACTCGCCCTGTCGATCACATCCCCCAGCGTGGCACCCTGACCCAAGATTTCAAATTGAGCCTGGCCCCGGCCGCTCACCACCGCCACGTTGAAAATAGACAAACCGATATCTGCGAGATTGGCTGTGGTGAATTTTCCGCGCATCGTCACTGGAGAGTGACGCAGTGATGTCTGATTGATCGCGATTTGAAGGTTGCCAGCCAAAGATCCGAGTTCAAGTTCGGAAAAATCTGCATGCACGAGCCCTTGCCGCGCTGAGACGCTGAACGCTGCCTTGCCGATGGGCTCACCGCGCCACTGCATGCGACCCACCGACAACCGCCAGTCCGCGTCCATCTTGGCAGCCGCGGGGAATGCGGTGGCCAGTGCCCGCCATGCCGGCTCGCCCACCGGCAGCAAGGCCGCAGGCAGCGCTGTTGCGATCGTGGGCGGCGGCCTGCGTAACAGCAGCGGCGCCACGTCGAGAGCCGCAAAAGCGGCCGTTGCCTCAATCAGCGGTCGCCCGTCGCGATAACTGACCGCAACGGCACCGATTCCGTTTTGGTCAGCCAGTGAGATCTGGGATTTTCCGAAGGTGATAACACCGCGATCCCAACCGGCAATCCCTTTAATTCCGAAAGCCGGGCCCGCCCCCTCCCCTTGCCAGACATAGCCGAGCCAGTTTGCCAACTTGATTGTATCGGCGGTCCATACTTCCGTTTGAGCCCGGTATTTCCAGCTGTCGCCGATTTCAAGCGCGCCATCAGTTGTGACCTTGAAAAAAGGTGCGTGGACAGTCAGGCGCAACGGCCACGACCGGCCGCGTTGACCGTCAGCGGTCATCGACGCCGACGTCGGTTCCGGTCCCATTGTAGGTAGTTGGCTTGACGCTTCGAACGCCAGCTTTTGCCCGAGATATGTGAAATGGCCGACCGCTGAATAGGCCGATTTCGACTTGACGGTGATTTCCACATCAACGCTTTCAAGTGTCAGATTTCCGCCTTCGCGCCAGCGCAATATCAAGGTGGCGTTCTGCAAATTCAGCTTTTCTAAATCCGCAATTGCAAACGCACTGGCCAGCGGACGCTGTGCTTGCAACAACACGTCCTCGACGGACGGTGGGCCATTCAGCGACGTTCCGCGCGTTGTTAAGGCGTCCTCGGCCAAAACGATGTCGATCGTCGGCGACTGCAGCTTGATCGCCGGCCGTCTGCCCTCGCTTGAGTTCGCCACGATCAGCGTTCCGGATGATACAATGATGTTTGGCATCGAGCTGAGGCGCGCTGGCCGATCGATCAGAAACGTGTCGGCATGCGACAGGAACAATCCAGAGCCCTTGCGCATCGCATCATCCAGCTTCACGCCAAAGACCATTGGCGCAATGGCCAAAAGGATGAGGCAAGCAAAAAACATGAGTATCGCCGTCGCGATGCGACGAGTGACTAGGCCACGCTTCATTCGGCTCTCTCAGTCCCCACTGAGCATTCAACTGACGTCGTTATAGACGAGCAACTGTCCCGACGTATGTTCGACTTGCCGCAGATCACATTTGCTTTGCACATACGCTTTCGCGTGCGATTAATAAGCCGAACGCTCGATGAAGCCCCGGCCTGCAAAAACAAAGTCTGCAAAGTGTCCCCACGCACAACGCCCTAACGCTCACGACCTGCTTCGTGCAGCTCGCATTTTAGGTTTGCGTCGTCCTCACAATGTCATGAGAACACGGCCTGGGTTAAAGTTCAACGCTGATCTCGTTCAAATTGATCTTTTCGCACCGGCACTTCAAGATGAGGCTCTTCAATTTTGGCCGGTACGAGGGCCTTCGTCACTTCGCTCAAGCTTCGGAAACGATAAAAGTTTACCCCAAATCTCCGTACGCCTTTTTCATCTGCTATCCCCTGATTTACAACGCGGTTGACGTCGAGCACGGATGGCAGCGATTGCTGAAATGCTGCAAGGCCCACGGAGTAACTTGATCTTGAGTATGAAGAGTGCCGATGGGATGGGTGAACTAAACCAGCGCGCAAGCGGCCGGCTCGTTCTTGGCTGGGAGGAGTGGGTCGCCATGCCCGACCTCGGCGTGCCCGCTATTAAGGCCAAGATCGACACCGGCGCCAAGACCAGTGCGCTGCATGCCGAAAAAATCGAGGAATACACCAGCGGTGCGATAAGTCGAGTCCGCTTCACCATCCGCCCTGCGCCAAGGCGTCCAGACATAAGCGTCGTCTGCACCGCACCCATTATTGATCATCGCCCTGTGACAAGTTCAAACGGCATCACCGAAAATCGGTTTGTTATCGAAACCACCATTGGTATCGGTGGCCAAGCTTGGCAGATCGAGGTTTCGCTCTCGAACCGCCGCGACATGACCTACCGCATGCTGCTCGGGCGACAGGCGCTCAAAAGCGGCAGCGTGTTGATCGACCCCGGCGCATCATTCGTTCAACCGAAATTGCGCTACGGGCTCTATACGGGATCAAACCGCAAGCGCACGAGCCAATAATCCGTTCCGACCGGATGCATTGCGGCGATGAAGCTCAGGCCGCGCGGCTCATATTGGCCGTCCAGCCGTCGCCCTGCTCTTTTTGATGGTTGCGCTGGCGCTCATTGTGCGTTCTTATCAGCCAAATTGCCCCAAAGGAGAACTCCCGTGGTTGACGCTGTCATCGTTTCGACTGCCCGTACAGGCTTGGCTAAATCGTTCCGGGGGGCGCTTAATGCCACGCACGGCGCGGCGATGGGCGGCCATGCCGTCAAGCACGCCATCGCGCGTGCCAAAATCGATCCCGGCGAAGTCGAGGACGTAATCATGGGTTGCGCCAACCCCGAAGGCGCCACAGGCATGAACATCGCGCGGCAGATCGCGATTTCCGCCGGCTGCCCAGTATCGGTGTCGGGATTGACGGTTAACCGGTTCTGCTCGTCGGGCCTCCAAACCATTGCCCTGGCAGCGCAACGGGTGATCGCCGGCGAAGGGGATATTTTCGCTGCCGGCGGTGTCGAGAGCATCAGCCTCGTGCAGAATAAAATGAACACCAACAACTTGCTCGATCCGTCACTCAAAAAGAGCAAGCCCGAGCTGTACTGGCCCATGCTGCAGACCGCCGAGACGGTAGCAAAGCGCTACAACATCGGCCGCGAAGTGCAGGACCGTTATGGCGTCGAAAGCCAGCTGCGCGCCGCCGCGGCCAAACAAGGCGGCAAGTTCAACGACGAAATCGTCCCGTTCACGACGATGATGGACAAGTTCGAGATGAACGACAAAAAAGAAGTCGTTCGCACCTGGCAGGAAGAAGTGACGCTGCGCGACGACGAGGGTATTCGCGCCGACACCACCTACGAAGGTATCATGAAGATCAAGCCAGCGCTGCCCGGCGGCGTCGTCTCCGCCGGCAATGCCAGCCAGTTCTCCGACGGCGCCAGTGCCGCCATCATCATGAATTCCAAGCTCGCGGAGAAGCGCGGGTTGAAACCGCTTGGCATCTTCAAGGGCTTCGCCGTGGCAGGTTGCGAGCCCGACGAGATGGGCATCGGCCCGGTCTATGCGGTGCCGAAGCTGCTGGCCAAAGCCGGCCTCAAGGTGTCAGATATCGATCTGTGGGAACTGAACGAAGCGTTCGCGGTGCAGGTCATTTACTCGCGCGACAAGCTGGGCATCCCCAATGACCGCCTCAACGTCAACGGCGGCGCCATCGCGGTCGGGCATCCCTATGGCGTTTCCGGCGCCCGGTTGGTCGGACACGCGTTGATCGAAGGCAAGCGCCGCGGCGCCAAGCACGTCGTGGTAACCATGTGCATCGGCGGCGGCATGGGCGCGGCAGGACTGTTCGAAGTGGTGTGACAGCGCAGGTAGAGTAAATGGGACACCAGGAAGACATTAAAGCGCAAGTCGAAGCGATCAAGGCGCAGGTGGTAACGCTGCCTGCGCAGCAGGAAGCCGAGCTTCGCGCTTGGCTCAATGACCGTGACTTCGCGGCTTGGGATACCCAGATCGAGCGCGATCTCAATGACGGCAAGCTGGATAGCCTGATTGCGGAAGCTGAGCGCGAACGTGCGGGCGGTCACGGTCGCGATCTATGAAGCATCGGGCGTCTCGCCAGTTTTGCGCGCACTACGACGTTTTGCCGACAGACGTTCGGATCATAGCCGACAAGAATTTCGAATTACTGAAAGCGATCCCAAGCATCCTTCACTCCATCTCAAGCGAATTGGACTTCGTTGGTCGGTTAGAGTCGGTGAACGTTATCGTGCGCTTGGTATCGATAGTCCACCCGATGGGGTCTACTGGTTCTGGATCGGCAGTCATGCCAACTACGACAAACAAATTTGAATGACCGGAATAGTCTCTGACCACTTCACCAGATAGGCAAGCAGTCACTCAAGCACATTCCCGGCCAACGCACGTGCCCTGTTGCCTTGCCCCCGATTGCACAGCTAGAGTTGACGCTAAAGACAAGTCGCGATCGAACTTCTGAGAGGAAAAAAGATGGATCTTCGTTTTACGCCTGAGGAAAACAAATTCCGCGAAGAACTGAGGACGTTCTTTACGACCGAAATTCCCGCATCGATCCGCGAAAAAGTGGCGATCGGCGAGCACCTGTCGAAGGACGACATGGTGCTGGCGCAGAAGACATTGGCCAAGAAAGGTTGGGCCGCGCCGCACTGGCCGAAAGAGTATGGCGGCACTGATTGGACACCGATCCAGCGCCATATCTACACTGAGGAACTGCAGGCCTGCTCTGTGCCGCAACCGCTGGCCTTCAACGTGTCGATGTGCGGACCGGTGATCATCGCATTCGGCACCGAAGCGCAGAAGAAGCGCTACCTGAAGGGTATGTATGATCTGTCGGAGTGGTGGTGCCAGGGTTTCTCTGAACCGGGCGCCGGTTCCGATCTCGCCAGCCTCAAGACGACAGCCGTCAAGAAAGACGGGCATTACATCATCAACGGCCAGAAGACCTGGACCACGCTGGCACAGTACGCCGACTGGTGCTTTGTGCTGGCCCGCACCGATCCGGACGCCAAGAAACAGCTGGGCATTTCGTTCATCCTCGTCGACATGAAAACACCCGGCATTACCGTACGTCCTATCCAGACCATCGACGGCGGGCACGAAGTCAACGAGGTGTTCTTCGACGACGTCAAGGTGCCCTTAGAAAATCTCGTGGGCCAGGAGAATCGCGGCTGGGATTGCGCTAAATACCTGCTCGGCAACGAACGCGTCGGCATTGCTCGCATCGGCATGTCGAAGCAACGTTTGAGCCGCGTCAAGCAGTTGGCCGGCAAGGTGATGAACGGCGATCGATCGTTGATGGAAGACAGTCGATTTGCCGAAAAGGTCGCCGCCGTCGAGGTCGAACTCAAGGCGCTGGAAATGACGCAGCTTCGCGTCCTGGCCGAAGATGCCAAGCGTCGCTCCAATATGCCCAACCCGGCATCGTCGATCCTCAAGATCAAAGGTTCGGAAATTCAGCAGGCGACCACCGAACTGCTGATGGAGGTCGCTGGCCCGCTGGCGCTACCATTCCTGCCGGACGAAGCCGATTTCGGCAGCGGCGATCATTGGGCGGCGCCCGCCGCACCGGCATACTTCAACTTCCGTAAGGTATCGATCTACGGCGGTTCCAACGAGATACAGCGCAATATCATCGCCAAGGCGGTGTTGGGTTTCTGAAAAATCTGCATTGCGCATCGTTGCTCCGGGCACGAGGCGTGACCCAGCTTCTTGCCCACTAACCGTGTGTTGGGTCGCGCTGAAGCGCTCGACCCAACCTTCGTTTCACCTAACTCCATCGTAAAAATCATTTTATCTGAAGAGACCCCCATGGATTTCGATCTTTCAGACGACCAGCGCCAGATCAAAGACAGCGTCGACCGCATGCTGGCGGACGCCTATGCCGATTTGAAAACCAAAGCGGCAGCACAAAAGGAACCGCTTGGATTTTCGAAGGCGATGTGGGCCAAGTACGCGGAGCTTGGCCTGCTCGGCATTCCATTTGCTGAAGCCGATGGCGGTCTTGGCGCCGGCCCACTCGAGACCATGCTGGTGATGGAAGCGATTGGGCGGAATGCAGCAATCGAACCATATCTCTCAACCGTCGTCCTCGGCGGCGGCGTGCTGCGCCATGCCGGTTCAGCAGCACAGAAAGCAGCACTTATCCCAGACGTCGTGGCAGGCACGCGACGCCTTGCGTTGGCGTATCAAGAGCGACAGTCGCGGTTCGACCTGGCCGACGTCACCACCAAGGCGCGCAGCGACGACGCTGGCGGCTACGTCCTCGACGGCGAAAAAGTTGTGGTCCTTGGCGGCGATAGCGCCGATACGCTGATTGTCGTCGCACGCATGTCAGGCAATCGCCGCGACCGCAGCGGGCTCGGGCTGTTTCTGATCGGTGGCACAGCTGCCGGCGTGCAACGGACTGGCTACGCGACGCAGGATGGCCAGCGCGCAGCCGACATCAAGTTGACCAACGTCAAAGTTGGCGCGGAAGATGTGCTGATCGGTAAAACTGGCGACGGACTAGCCGTGCTCGAACGTGTCGTCGACGAGGCGATTGCCGCGATTGCGGCCGAAGCCGTCGGCGCCATGTCTTCACTGCACGACTTGACCGTCGATTACGTTAAAACGCGCAAGCAGTTTGGCGTCGCGATCGGATCTTTCCAGGTCATCCAGCATCGCTGCGTAGACATGTTCACGGCACTCGAGCAGGCTCGTTCGATGGCCTATTACGCGACAGTAATGGCCAGCGAGACCGACGCCATGGAGCGACGCCGCGCCGTTTCGGCGGCAAAGGTGCAGATCGGCAAGTCGGCGCGTTTCGTCGGCGAACAGGCGATCCAAATGCATGGCGGCATCGGCATGACGATGGAATACAAGGCGGGTCACTACTTCAAGCGCCTCACTATGATCGAATTGGCGTTCGGCAATACCGATCACCACTTGAGCTTGGTGGCCAAGGCCGGCGGCTTGATCGCCCCAGCCGCGTGAGGGCGAACGGCATGAAACTTGTAGGTTGGGTCGCGCAGGAACGCTTGACCCAACCTACGGCCCCACCCGTCTACACTTAAATAGGCATCGTTCACCGCAGGCTCTTGCCCGACACGAAAGCGGCCAGCAGCCCCGCCGACATCGCAATAAGTACCGTGCCCATGCCGTAGATCAGCGGCCAGTTGAAGGCGAAATCATGCACGTGGCGCTCGATCCCTTCGCGTTCGAGGTTCAGCCGAACATTGTACTGGCTGAGCAGTTTTTCATTGCGGAACAGATACACGCGGGTGTCGAACGGTCCGACCGTCACGTTCGCCGGTAGAGCAATGTTGGCGCGAAACAGACTGCGGCCAATGAATGCGACACCAAAGTCGTCCTTGACGTAAAGCCCCGATCCAGACTTGAGCCGCACCAAGGCCTTGCGGAATTCGCCCGTATCGGCCGCCGGCAATCTTGAGCTCGATCCAGCCAACTCGCTATCGCCAGCCGGCGTCATGCGGACATGATCAAATCCGATTTCATAACCGATCATGGTTGCTTCCGAGGCGATCTCGTCAAGTGGGCGCGTCGACCAGATCGCGTAGTAGCTCGGCACGCCCTCGAAAGTAGAGCTGCGAGTATTGAGCCAGATCCCCCCGATCCGTGATTTTTTCCTGACCGCAATGCGGCTAGGAGTCCCCTCGATGACGACTACGATGTCATAATAACCCGATTCCGCGCCGGGCTGACGGCTGTTATCGACAGCGCCAAAGACGACAATTTCCGTACCGGTGAAGCCTGAAGTTACCGCGACGTTACGGGTCGATACGTCAGCCTGGACGGTCTCGGGCGTATCAGGCGGACGCGCCTCGTCGAGCTTGACCTTGGGTGCCGCCGGTGGCGTAACCGGCATCTGTTGGCCCCGCCGCGGCTCGCCGCGTTGCGCGGACGGCGGAGGTGGCGTCGGCGAGGTCCGCCGTTGGGCCAATGCGGCCTCGAGCAGCGCGCTTGCGAAAATCGCAGCAAGCGTTAACACAATCGTTGATGCAATCGCGCGCCGATAGTGCTGCATGGCCATGCGTTTACCCTTCCGACGGCTGGATCGAAAAGGGATCGGGAGGCGCATTCACAAGGTCCCAGCCGACGCGAAGGCAGACCGCGAGCACCAGCAAGGCCAATAGGAAACGCAACTGCTCACCGCGCAAACGCTCTCCGGCCGCAGCCCCAGCCTCTGCTCCGATGACCCCACCAATCATCAGCAGCAACGCCAAAACGATATCGACCGAATGGCTGTTGGTAGCATTGAGCACCGTAGTAACGGCGGTAACAAAAATAATCTGAAACTGCGATGTTCCGACGACCACATTAGTTGGCACATGCAAAAGATAGATCATTGCAGGCACGATCAGAAATCCGCCGCCCACACCCATGATGGCGGCCAGCAAGCCGACGAAGGCGCCGAGCATGAACGGCGGCAACGCGCTGATATACAGTTTCGAGCGTTGAAACCGCATCTTGAAAGGCAAGCCGTGGCTCCAGTTGTGCTGGCCCGAACGCCGCAACGACGATGTGCCGCCGGCTTTGGCTCTCTGTAGCGTCCGCAGACTTTCCACCAACATCAGCACACCGACGACGCCAAGCAGTGTTACGTAGGTCAAAGACACAAAAACATCGAAATGCCCTGTCCGTCGCAGTGCCGATACCAAGTGCACGCCGACGTAGGATCCAATGACGCCCCCAAACACCAGCACAGATCCCAATTTGAAGTCGACGTTGCCCCGTCGCCATTGCGCGAGAGCACCGGATACCGAGGATGCCACGACCTGCGCCGGCGCTGTCCCCACGGCAACGGATGTCGGAATGCCAGCAAAGATGAGCAAAGGAGTAAGCAGGAAACCACCGCCGACACCAAACAGGCCTGAAAGAAAGCCCACGGATGCGCCCATCCCCAACATCAATATGACGCTGACGGACATCTCGGCGATCGGCAGGTACAAATTCATTCGGCCAGTTCCGTCACACTGCTCGCTTCCGACGCTCTCCCCAAAACCTTGGCCGCTCCGGCTCGAACTTTGCAGGCAGGACGCCAGCAAGGTTTCAGCCATTTCGCACGCATGCGCCATGAATGATCACGAACGCCGCGCTTTTGTCACAACCATGGGGATAGGTCCTTGAACCGGGCGGAGTAACCCGGCGCACCTATGGCGCCGCCCACATGGGACATCAGGACGGCGCCGAATTCAAGCCGCAAAACCACGATCCGGCGCCATCTCCGCCGCCCATTACACGCGGTGATGGTATGCGCCTCAACGAAGCCAGCAACTGCATCTCATCAACGTGGTTGTGGGGTGACCTTAATGGTTCGCGCTGCGGGGACCTGCGGTGCCTGCACCACAGCCATTGATGGCGGTGCCGCGGCAATGGCCTGCTGAGCGGCCATTTGCTGGTCCATTGGCACGGCATGATTTCGCCATTGATCACCTGCGACCCGTGCGTCGTTGATTTTGGCATCCGACGGCCTGGCGTGCCAGCCCTGAATTTGCTCATTCGCGCTCTGGATCGTCGCCTGATCCAATGTCGCCAAAATCGCATCGCGTCGCCGAGTGGCTTCCGCATCGCCATTTCGCGCCGCCAGCGAGAACCAGAAATACGCGGTCCGCTGATCCTTTACTACACCAAGTCCGTTTTCGTAGAGTACGGCAAGATTGAACTGGCTGTCTTGCAGTCCGCGATCGGCGGCATCCTTGAACCACTTCGCGGCGCTCGCATAATCGGGTGCAGCCTGTCCGTTGCCGGCACTCAGGACGGCCATATTGTGCATCGCCTTCACGTTGCCCTGGTCGGCCGCCCGCTTGTACCAGACGCGTGCACGGGCTGGATCGGCCGGCGTGCCAAGACCACGTTCGTAAAGCGTTCCGAGACGATATTGTGCGATGGCAAAGCCTTTATTTGCCGAACGTTGATACCAGGTCATAGCCTGCTTGAAGTCTTGCTTGATGCCGCGGCCTTCGGCGAACCGAGTCGCTACTTCGAAGGCGGCCGCCGGATCACCCTTCGCCGCCGCCATGCGTAGCGACAGTGGGCCCACCAACGCAGGTGGCAAATCGGCAGTTTCAGGCACGCTTTCGGTCAAGCTGGCATCGTTGGCGGGTTGGACCTGCGCGCGCTGCAGCGGATTCGAACCCGTAACGATCGCTGCTGCAGGTTCAGTCGATGGAGCGGACGCTGGCGCCGTGGCGCCTATCGGCGGGAAAACGCCGAAGCGTTGGCTGAAATCGCTCGCCGGTCGCGCCATGCTGCCGATCCGCTCTGACGCTGCGGCCTGATTGGACTGGCGTTGCAGCCCAGCCATTTCTGAGATCTGCTGAGCAGTGACGGTCGGCCCGCTAGCAGCTACCGCCAAGCCCGCCATCGGTTGGATGGAGGCGACCGATTTGCGTGCCGGTTGCCCGTTCGCGGCTGGCTGAGCAACCGCCTCTGTGTCCTCGATATCGTTCATGCTCAGATCATCGTTGACGGTCTCAGGGACAGATGACGGTTGCTTCGGTTGCAGCTGCCGCTCGATGGGGTTCTGGTCACCAGCACGCTGTGGAATTAGGTCCGACCGTTGCGAAGTTGCATCGGTGGCCGGCGGCGTCGCACCGGCTTTAGGCCGCGGCAATGGCGCGATAACCATCCCCGGCGGATTGAGCACTGCCCCCGGTTTGGCAGCCGTCGGATTCACGGGACTAGTCGACTTGCCGATCTCGACCGCAGCCGTTGGCTTGGCCGGCAGGCCTGCAGCGCTCGGTACAGGCACCGTTTCACCCCCGGCATACAAATGTTGCGCCATGAACCCGATACCGACCAGACTGAGGGCGGCCGCCGCAACGTAAAGACTGCGTTTGCCTGCGCCGCCTGCTGCCGTCCCCACCGGCGTAGCGCGCACATTCCGCTTAGCCTTCGGCTCGGCTTCGGCGTCAGCGAGCGCTTCCGAGACAGCGGGCGCCTCACTCCGCGCCGGAGCCGGCGTGATGGGGACGCGCTTGGTATTCAGGCGGATATCCTTGATACTGATCTCAGGTTGCGCTTGGCCCTCGACGACGGGCGCCGCTGCTGGCGCTACCACTTGGGTGTCATTCGGTAGTGCCTGACCGCGAGCTGTGCGTGAACGACGAGCGCCGAAAGCCTCCGTGGCGGCAACACCGTCATCTACCGCCAGCGACGCTACTTCGGGCACCGCAGGTCTCGCTGCTTCAACGACAATCGGTGCGCTTTGTGCTGCCTGTACCACCGTTGACGTCATTGAAGGACGAGCGGTGCTCGCGTCGATCGCGTCGACCCGGTCGATAAGGCGGATCAAAGCCTCCTGGACCGTTTCGAGCATACCGGTCGTGTATTGATCGCCGCGACGGCGCTCAGCGGCGAATTCCTGCAGCAGCGTGTGAACTGCATTGACCCGCGCTTGCGTTTCGGCAGGCTCTGCGACTATTGCCGACGACTGCAGCTGCGGCGCGCGAGCCAGCGCGCGCTCGACGGCCATATCGGCCAGCTGCGCAAAATCGTGTTCGGCCTGCGCTGTTTCCTCGGCAGGCGCGCCTTGATCGGCGTCCATCGAAGCATGCGCGAAGGCCGTAAGATCTGTCAGGTGCTGCTCGATCGTATCGAGCCGCGTCAGCTGCAGATGCGTATTTTCGATATGGCCGGCAATTTCCTTGATTTGCGCTTCGACCTGACCCAGCGCGTCATGCCGCATCGCGGCCACGTCTGACTTCGACGCCATGCCTTCAAGGGCAGTCGTAAAGCGACTCTCCAATTGATCAACTCGCGACATAAGCGTCTGCAGGGCGCCATCTGGCCGCGCTTCGTTGATCGACCGCGCAACTTGCTCGGCAAGACCCGACAAGCGCTGATCGACCCAATCGCGGTGCTCTGCAAAGCCGACCGCAACAGCACGGACGTCGATATTCGTCGACTGTTGAACTTGCGGGGTGGATGCGATCGCCACTGCGGACGTTTTTGAGGCCAACGGTGCTGCTGCATCAAACGCGGCCATTCTCTCGACCGGCATTACGCGTTCACTACGCGCAAACAACGCTGCCTCGGGTAGATGCTTACCCAATACCGCCTCACCACTTTCGTAGAGGTGAGCCAGCGCTTCCGCAGACGATTGATCCCACGGGTCGCTGGCGTACGGGTCTGCTGCCATCGCAACCGGAGCCACCGGCTGGCGGCGCGGCGGATCGAAAACGAAGTGGTTGCTGGCGGTTTTGACGGCGCCAAAGACGAAAGCTTCCGCCGCCCGACGACGCTCCGGACTGGTTTCCGCGATCCGCTCCACCAGATCGGCCATGCCGGTCTCGATGCGGCCAAACGCGACGGCTAGTTCAGCCGGCATCTGCGGCTTGGCGCGACCGACATGCCCAGACATGCGTTCGAGCTTGCCCTGCAGATCGTTGAGCGCTTCGGTGTGCCTGTTCTCGACGTCCGCGATCCGCGCTTGCAGTTGGCCGCTCAGTTGATCGAGCAGCGTCGTCATTGTTTCCGCCGGAATGCGCCCGACCTGGGCTGGAGAACCAAATTGCACAAAGTTGACATCCGTTGGGGTTGCCATGTTCGATCTCGCAGCCTCGGCCTTGTCGGGTGGCGCAACATGACATCGACGGCCTGAACGAGCCGACGCATCTCACATCACAAAATGGATAATCACGGCTCCGACTCGGCACGCTCTGAGCCCCTGGCGGCGAAGGTGTCAGTGGCCAGTAAAGGAATGGTTAAGTTGCAGGCGCGCCGGATTCTTGAGTGTTTTCAGTAGGGATTTTGGCCACACTGCCAACCTCACGGCGATCACTGGAAAATTTGCAGCGTCATCGCCACATTACGACATGATTCGGCAGTCATTGATGAGCGTGGTGCGGCCCGTCAGCAGTAGGCCACCGCCAAATGAGTTGTTAGGCATTGCCGGGAGGCACCTATGGATAGCCTGTTGCGAATTCCACTTCGTCAGACCGCACACGGCGCTGCAAGCGTGTTGGCTGGCGCCGGGCTCTGGGCCGCAGTAACCGCCGTCCCGGCTCATGCGCAGTCATCGATGCCAGCGGGTTCGCCTGGTCGCTTCACCATGCACCCCGCAGACGGCGGTGTGTTGCAGATGGACACGCAGACCGGCGCCTTGTCGATGTGCAAGCAGGCGTCTGGCAGTTGGGCCTGCACGATGTTGCCAGACGACCGCACTGCAATAAATAGTGAGGTCGAGCGGCTGAAATCTGAAAATACCGAGCTTAAGGCTTCGGTCAAACGACTGGAAGAACTGGCTGGTGTCCCAGGTGATGGCAAACAGCCAACCGCCAAGCTGCCGACCGAAGAAGACGTCGACAAGGCAATGAGCTACGTCCAACGCATGCTGAAAAAGTTCAAAGAGAAGCTCAAGGAACTTGAAGATACGGACCCGCCGCGACGCACCCGTTTATAGGGTCCGTGGGGCCGACAACCCCGCTCGCGACACTCTCAAGGGCTGAATGTGTGAAGCCGGGCAACCAAGTGGCGTGCGATGCCGAATATGGATGATCACAATCGCAAGAAACCACTGTATCGGAAGGTCAACACGCGCGCCCGTGGCGTCCACCACAGGACCGGGGGCGACTACAGGCACGAACGCAATGGTAAGCGCGAACAGATCAACGAAACCGAGGAAGTATCGCGCGGGTCGATGCATGGCAAGAAATTGCGGGGCCTCGATTACACGCCGTTATTCCGTTTCCTGATTTCAAAGCTCGGTGAAGACTGGGACGCGGTCCACAAGGAGGCTGTTCAGCGCCTCGATAGAGAGGAGCCGATCTATTGGATTGTGGCTCGCAACGAGCCGGATCAGAAGCCCTACGTGAGGATCGGCGACAACGCGCTTTTTAGCGGCCTCTTCGTTGATGCGAACGGAAAGCTTGCCAAAGTCGCGTCGGATTTAAGAAACGAGGATTTGGTGCCGAGTTGCTCCTGCTGCACTCACACCTTCAACGGCGTCGTTCTCGTCAACAAGTTCAAGGAAACGACGTAAGCGTTCGGCAGTTGCGTATATTGCCCGATGCCAAAAACGACACTGCGTAGACGCCCATCTCGACAGGCCACAGGATCGCCAAGACCGGCCGCTATTGAACTTCCCGTCAAATGGACGATATTGCCGATGCTATCGTCGACTTTTACCCTTCATGCGCAGGCCCGGCGATGGAGCCCGTCTTTATGTCCTGGACGCCAACAGATGACGGCCAGTCGATCGGCATGAAAGGTTTCGACGGCGGCATTCTCGTTGCCGACTACGAACACGAACTCGGAGCTCGTATATCCGTCGAAGACCTTGGTGACGCGGCGCACTTCGCGATTACATGTGGAATCTACGACTGGTTTTTTCACACGCGCTTTTTAACACTGACACGCAAGGATGCTGAGGCTGCCTGCAACGAGATGCAAACAGCCCTCGATCGAATAATAAATTCGATCCCGTTGAAGCATGATCCGGAACGTGATTCAAAGTGCGCAGCGGTAACAGCCTCGATTTCGGAGTTCGTGGAAATTTTCCCGTAAGCGAGCCGGGAACGAAGACGACCGGACAGGGCGTACAACAAATAGTGTCGTCGTCTTGCCGCAACTACGGGCCAGCGTTTGCAACATCCTATCCCGGTTCCTGCGCTCCAACTCTCTTGCGCTAGATCCGCTCAACCTTTTGTAGCATGCGCCTTGTAGCGTTCGATCGCCTGCACGATCAGTCTGCGGGCTTCCGCAGCGTTGCCCCAGTGGTCGATCTTGACCCATTTGCCGGGCTCCAGGTCTTTGTAGTGCTGAAAAAAGTGTTGAATTTGCTGCGTGGTTATTTCGGGGAGATCGGTGACATCGACGATCTTGTCGTACCGTTTGGTGATTTTGGTTGCCGGCACGGCAATGATTTTTTCGTCGCCGCCACCATCGTCTTCCATGACCAGGACGCCAACGGGGCGGCAGTTGATCACCGCACCGGGCACAATAGCTCGGGTGTTACACACCAGCACGTCAATCGGATCGCCATCTGCCGAAAGCGTATGCGGAACAAACCCATAGTTGCCTGGATAGCGCATTGGTGTGTACAAAAACCGATCGACGAACAGAGTGCCCGAGGCCTTGTCCATTTCATACTTGATCGGTTCACCGCCGACCGGCACTTCAATCAGTACATTGATATCTTCGGGTGGATTTTTACCGGTCGGGATGGCTTCGATTCGCATCAAGAGGCTCCAGGTGGATCAGATCATTGGGCGGCAGGCCACTCGATGCACAGCGCCGAAGACGCCGCTCGTGCGTAAAGCCCGTTTGCTGTGGCGGTTTTGGCATAAAAACCAACCGGTTAAAAGGCGGCATCTTGCTGCCTCCACTTTGTTGTCGCGTGCAACTTTTTCGATTGCTGCCTTGCTGGCGCTGGTCTTGTCGCAGCCCAAGGCCGCAGCCCAGGATGCCACCCACGGCGTCGTGACCACCATCGACCTGGACACCTGCCGTGTGCTGCGCGGCGGGCCGAATGGAAAATCGTGGCGTTGCCCGGGTCTCCCGGGTTATCCCGTGCACGTGGTTGAGACCGACGACCGCTCGTTCCTGAGCGTTGGCCCATCAGCGGCAACGCAGCGCGCTAGCCAGCAGACCCTGCGTGTACCCAATACACTATTTCCCAATACCAAACGCGCAACGATCGAATGGCGCGTACAGGCTGCAGCGCAAGCGGTCCCCAACCAAGCCGCGGTACCCTACGCCGTCATCGCCCGCTTGTTCACGGCACGCGATGCCGCACGCGGTCAAGTGCTCATCGTCAGTAAAGTGACGCCGACCGAAGCGTGTCACGTCGCTTTAATCGACGCCGAGGCCAACATCGAAGCGCTCGCTTTGGCGCGCAGCATAGCCGACACCAGCGCCCGGACCTTCGATTGCAACAAAGCCCCGACGGTCGAGGGCAAAACCGGCAAGAGCCCAATGTAGCCGGGCAATTGCCGATGTGGAAAAACCGGCGCTCAGCGCTTCAGGTCCGGCCGCCGCACACGGGTGATGCGCTCTGCTTCCGACTGTCGCCACGCCGCAATCTTCTTGTGGTCGCCACTCAATAACACCTCCGGAAGCGAATGCCCTTCCCATTCGCGCGGACGCGTGAATTGGGGGTATTCCAGCAAGCCGCCCTCAAAACTTTCTTCAGTCAGACTATCCGCGGCTCCCAACACGCCCGGCAACAGGCGCACGCAGGCGTCCAGCAGCACCATGGCGGCCAACTCGCCACCCGACAGCACGTAGTCGCCGATGGATATTTCCTCCAACTGGCGCCCGTCGATGACGCGCTGGTCCACACCTTCAAAACGACCGGCCAACAGCAATACGCCTGGACCTTGTGCCAACTTCCGCACCCTGGCCTGCGTCAACGGCGCGCCCCGTGGTGTTAGGTAGATCGCCGCAAGATGAGGTTGATCCGCTCGCGCTGCATCGACGGCTGATGCAATGACGTCGGCGCGCATCACCATTCCGGCGCCACCACCGGCGGGCGTGTCGTCGACCGTCCGGTGACGTCCGAGGCCGTGGTCGCGTATTTGGCGCGCTTGCAGTGTCCAGAGACCGCTGGCCAGCGCGGTCCCGACCAGGGAAATGCCAAGCGGCCCCGGAAACATTTCAGGAAACAAGGTCAGCACACGGGCGTGCCACGGCGTTCCCCTGCCAGGGGTCGGCACCTCAGGATTTTGCACAGGTGTGTTCAAGCGCCCTCGCCAACAACGACGTCGATTGTCCCGCGACGGATAATAGCGACTATTCCGGCTGCGCGCATACAGCGAAGCTAAACCATTGCGAACGCGAACGGTTTGAGTGATGATGTTGCCTTAGGCAAAGGAAAACTGCGCAGCGATGACACGTGACCGGCAATCGCCTAAGACGCCAGGCAATCAGGCGATACAAGGTGGAGGGCTGGCGCACGCAATTCCGCCGCTCATTCTTGGCAAAGCTCCCTCGCTCGGCCAGCTTGACGACCGCACGCGCACTATTTTCAAATTGATCGTCGAAAGTTACCTGTCGAACGGCGAGCCGGTCGGCTCCCGCAACTTGGCGCGCGGGTTGCCGATGGCGCTTTCGCCTGCCTCCGTGCGCAACGTCATGAGCGACCTTGAGCACCTTGGGCTCATCTATGCGCCGCACACGTCTGCCGGGCGACTGCCGACCGAAAGCGGACTGCGTATGTTCGTCGACGGCATCCTTGAGGTCGGTAAACTCGCTGACGTCGAACGCAACGCCCTCGACAATCAGTTGCGGGCGAAAACCGAAAATTCCGTGGAAGGCGTGTTGGCGGACGCCACCGAGATGGTTTCGGGCCTGTCGCGCTGCGCCGGCGTCGTGCTCACCGACACTCAGGTCGGGCGGCTTAAGCACATTGAATTTGTTGCGTTGGAGCCGGGCAAAGCGCTTGTTGTGCTGGTCGGTGAAGATAATCGCGTCGAAAACCGCATTATTACAACACCCACCGGCTTGCCCCCCTCGGCCCTGACCGAGGCGGCCAACTATCTCAACGCTCAGATCAGAGGGTTGACGCTTGCTGACGCCAAATCGCGTATCGAAGCGGAACAATTGTCGGCCCGATCCGAGCTGGATCAACTCACGCAGAAGGTGGTCCAGGCCGGCCTGGCGACTTGGTCGGGTGCACTCGATGGCCGCAAAAGCCTGATCGTGCGTGGACAGTCCAATCTGCTGCAGAACGTCGGAGCCATCGAGGACTTGGAGCGTATTCGCAGCTTGTTCGACGACCTCGAAACCAAAAACGAGCTGATCCGCCTACTGGGATCGGCCGAAAAAGGTGATGGCGTTTCGATCTTTATCGGCTCGGAAACAAAACTGTTCTCTCTCTCGGGTTCGTCACTTATTGTCGCACCCTTCAAGGATGCCGAACACAAGATCGTCGGCGTTCTCGGCGTCATCGGACCCACCCGGCTCAATTATGCCCGTATCATTCCCGTCGTCGACTACACCGCCCGGCTTGTGAGCCGCCTGCTGACTTGATTTTTTACGGCTGGCGGTCGATATGGCAGTGGTGCGTCAATCGCGCTGAAACACTCGATTATGGAATTACGCATGAGCACCGAGGCAACCCCCGGTTCACCAGATTCGCCGTCGAAAAAGGACGAAGGTGCGCCCGCATCCAATGGCGACACGGCAGCACGGCCTTCCGCATTTGCACAAATGTCGGAAGAAGCGCGCCGCGCCGAAAATGCCGAGGCCGCCGCAGCTGCTGGGGCCGCGGCCGGCCCAGCGCCAGGCACGCATCACGACGACCTGATTGCCGCACTGCGGCGGGAGTTGTCGGACCTCAAGGACAAAAACCTTCGGCTGCTGGCCGACATGGAGAACCTGCGCCGTCGCACGGAAGAGGAAAAGACCAGTTCGGCGCGCTACGCGATCACACGTTTTGCGACCGACATCGTCAGTGTCGGCGACAATTTTCAGCGTGCAATGAGTGCGGTGCCGGCCGGCGCCGCTGAAGCCGATGCCGCTCTGAAAAGCCTCATTGAGGGCGTGCAGATGACCGAACGCGAATACCTCAACGTTCTCGAGCGCCATGGCGTAAAGCGTATAGCCTCGAAGGGCGAAATCTTCAGCCCCCACTATCACCAACCGATGATGCAAGTACCCAATCCCGATGTTCCCGCCGGCACCATTTTGCAGGTCTTCCAGGACGGCTACACGATCGGCGATCGGCTGTTGCGAGCGGCCGTGGTGACCGTTGCTGAGGGCGGCCCAAAACCGGCCAAACCTACCGAAGCAGGGGCCGCATCGCCGACAGAGGCAAGTGCGCCGCCGACCCCGGATGCAACGGAGGCGTCTTGATGCTGCGCCGTGGTTTCCTCACGTATCGAGCACATTGAGGAAACCGATCGCGGCAAGTGCGGTGAGCATTCCAAGCACCAGCACGTAGCCACCCGCTATACGCCAGCGCGTCGGGTTGTCTGACCAGGCGATTTTTACGCCGTAAGCGGCGATCAAAAGACCGATCAGATAAACATACGTGTCGCTCCAGGCGACGGTGTCGCCCTTGCCGAAGAATGTGTTGAAGCCGGCGGGGAAAATCATCAACGCGAAAACCGCGACAGCCAGTAGGCGCAGAAACCAGATAAGAACTATCATCGTGCGGCTCCATTTTCACGCGTGGTGAAATGGCTACGAGCATGAAATGGCGCTCGCAAAGTTGAGCATACTTAACAGAAACCACCTAAATTAGCGAGTGCTATCCCGCGGACGGGGTGACAGCAGATTTCCGATAATGGCGCCGACACCAGCTCGCGATTTGGCAATTTGACCGGCTTGATTTGGCCGAACCGACCCAGGTTCGCCGGGCGAGGGTGTGGTGTCGCCTGCCGAAGATTTAATGGGAGCCAGCGTTTTGCTCACCGGCATTGTCGGCAACCAGTTGTCGAAAAAACGACGCTCGCAATCCAGTTGGCTCGCGCCCGTGACTTGTCCGATGGTCGTCCATCCGCGGAACGTGAGGTGTGCCCTCAACATTTCGTCGGCCTCGCCGGCAAAAAACAGATGCAACGCCAGAAATGCGAGCAGCGTGACAATGCTGGGCAACAGCAGCACCCATGCAATCCCAAAAATGGCAATTGCAGCCCCGGCATAAACCGCCACACCCAACCATATCCCCCGAGCGGCCAGCCAGAAAGGCGGAAAAATCGCCGCCGACTTGATGAATCCGTCTTTGACGAAGGCCAAACGTTCAGCGCGGTCGATGCGATCGACGGCCGGATCGGGACCTTCATGGACGGAATATGATTGCTGCCGAACTCGCGCCATATCAAAAGACCAACTTTTTCGAAAGTTTCAGCTGTAACCGACCGAAACAGCTCATTTCTCTTATCAGTTTTTGCAATAAATGTCGCGTGACTTCCCGCGCCCAGGCCCTCGACAAGCGCCGGAGGCCGGGATATAGGACGGCCTTCCCTTCAAAGGGTGCCCTCACGGGCCGCACGAACTTTGTCAAGCGGCGATCTCTTAGCATTGGCGCAATAGCTGCAGTTCCTCTGCAAAATCATGATGTCCAATCAAGGAACTAAGAATTATGAACATCATTCAACAGCTCGAGCGCGAGCAAATGGATGCCGTGCTTGCTAAGCGCAACGTACCGCAATTCGGACCCGGCGACACCGTTAAGGTCATGGTCCGCGTCATCGACGAAGTTGTAATTGATCCAAAAGCCAAGAATACCGGCAAGGAAAAGCCCAAGCAGGCCGCAGAACGGCTGCAAGCCTATGAAGGCGTTGTTATTGCGCGCTCGGGGCATGGCATCAACGAGAGCTTCACCGTCCGCAAGATCAGCTACGGCGAAGGTGTCGAGCGCGTATTCCCGATTTACACGCCTTTCATCGCTGAGATCGAAGTGTTGCGCCGTGGCGCCGTTCGCCGCGCTAAACTGTACTATCTGCGCGGTCGCCGTGGCCGTGCCGCCCGCATCTTCGAGCGCACCGACGTCCGCGCCAAGAAGCTGAATGCCGCGTTCAAAGGCTTTAAGAAGCCGAAGGGTGAAATCGACAACTTGGCCGCGATCAAAGGGCTGTCGCCGGAGATGATCGGTCGCCTCAATGGCATCGGCGTTACCAAATTCGAGCAGATCGCCAATTTCTCGGGCGAAGATATCGCCAACGTCGACGAACTGCTCAACCTCAATGGCGCCATCGAAAAGAACAACTGGGTCTCCCAGGCGCGCGAGCAACTGACCGCGGCCGATGCTGCTGCAGCACCTGCCGAAGGTGAGACCAAGTAAGCGTTTCAAACTTCCGACATCAGTGCTCACAAATGGCAGTCCCGTGCATGCGGGGCTGCCATTTTCCGTTTCAGCAACGACACCTGCGGATTATTTTGGCGCGGAATTTCTGCGGGCTGCTCGCTTGCCGCCAAACCATTTCTGCTGCACCGCGAAGCAAAAAAAATATCGATCGCCACACGCTTAATCTCTGATATTAGAATTTTACTTCTCTGAATGCCTTTAATCTGGATTAATTTTGTTCTACATCACAGTCCTCGCCGAGGACCATCATGCCAAACTTTGCCGCCTTCACGTCAGTCACCTCCTTTGTTGGAGATCGGGACCACCACGCAAGCGTTCTCGCTGCGGCCCTCGGCCAGCTGCAACAAGTTGAAGATCGTATCGCTCTGATCGCCGCGCACGCTGGCGGCGCTGTCGCGTTCTCGACCAGCCTCGGCTTGGAAGATCAAGCTGTCTTCCATGCGATCCATGTCTCGGGCGTCAACGTTGACATTTTTACCCTCGATACTGGTCGGCATTTCCCGGAAACCCTGGACACCATCGAGGCAAGCGTACAGCGTTATGGCCTGCCGATCCGTGTCATTGCACCCAATGCGTTAGACCTCGAAGCCCTGGTCAAGCGAGATGGCATCAATGGTTTTCGCGCCTCGGTGGATGCGCGCAAGGCGTGTTGCGATGTGCGCAAGGTGCAGCCACTACGTCGTGCCCTCGTGGGCGCGCGAGGTTGGATCACCGGCCTCAGGCGCGACCAAGCGGCAGGCCGCCAGGATGTGCCGTTCGCTGCCTATGATCATGACTTAGGCTTGCTGAAATTTAACCCGATCGCCGACTGGTCGCTCGCCGAGCTCGAAGCCTACATCGTCAAACATGACATTCCCGTCAACGCACTGCATGCGCGTGGCTTCCCGTCGATCGGCTGCCAACCGTGCACCCGCGCCGTCGCTCCCGGCGAAGACATCCGCGCGGGGCGGTGGTGGTGGGAAAATCTCGACGGCAAAGAGTGCGGCCTGCACAACCGCCACAAGCATCAGAAAGCATAGGCATGACCGCGCCCCTCTCCCATCTCGATCTGCTGGAAGCCGAAAGCATTCACATTTTCCGCGAGGCCGCGGCGCAGTTCCGCAAGCCCGTGCTGATGTACTCGATCGGCAAGGATTCCACTGTCCTGCTGCATCTGGCACGCAAAGCCTTCTGGCCGGCAAAACCGCCGTTTCCGCTATTGCACGTCGATACGACGTGGAAATTCCACGACATGATCACTTTTCGCGACGCGACAGTCGCCGAACATGGCCTCGATCTGATCGTCCACACTAACGAGAGTGGTATTAAGCGCGGGATCAACCCGATTGATCATTCACCGTCGATCTACACCGACGTGATGAAGACGCAGGCACTGAAGCAAGCACTCGATGCGCACGGTTTCGATGCGGCATTCGGCGGCGCGCGCCGCGACGAGGAAGCCAGCCGTGCCAAGGAACGCGTGTTTTCATTCCGAACCGCCGATCATCGCTGGGAACCGCGCGCGCAGCGCCCGGAGATGTGGCGCTTGTTCAATGGTCGGCTTGGTTCGGGTGAAACCGCGCGCGTGTTCCCGCTGTCGAACTGGACCGAAAAAGATGTCTGGCGCTACATCGCACGCGAAAAACTCGCTGTGGTGCCGCTTTATTTCGCAGCCGTTCGGCCGACGATCGAACGCAACGGACAGTTGCTGGTAGTTGACGATCATCGCCTGCACCCGCGCGCCGGCGAGCATATCGTGGAACGCCGCGTACGTTTCCGCACTCTTGGCTGCTATCCGCTGACGGCGGCGGTGGCATCGAATGCCGCGACCGTTGAGGACGTCGTCACCGAAACACTGTCGGCCAAGACCAGCGAACGCATCGGTCGACTGATCGATCACGACCAGTCCGGCGCCATGGAAAAGAAAAAGCAAGAAGGATATTTCTGATGCGTGCGCGCTCTTCCCAAGCCCTGAAAGTTGTCGCCATTGCGCCGCCGGCTCCGCGCCGTGACTTGTCAGGTATCGTCCGTGTTCTCACCTGCGGTTCGGTGGACGACGGCAAGTCGACGCTGATCGGGCGGCTCTTGTGGGACGCCTCCGACCTGTTCGACGATCAGCGGGAGGCTCTGCGCCGCTCGGACAAGCGCGTGCTCAACGGCGAGCATCTCGATTACAGCCTGCTGGTGGATGGTCTCATCGCCGAGCGCGAGCAGGGCATTACTATCGATATCGCCTGGCGCACCTTCGATACCGCCGACCGGCGCTTCGTTATCATCGACAGCCCCGGCCACGAGCAATACACGCGAAATATGGCCAGCGGCGCCAGTCAGGCAGACGTCGCAGTTATGCTCATCGACGCGCGCGCCGGCATCAAGCGACAGACACGTCGCCATGCGGCCATCCTCGACCTGTTCGGCGTTCGCCACGTGGTGTTGGCGATCAACAAGATGGACCTTGCCGATTGGTCTGAAGCGAAATTCCGCTCGATCGAGAAGGATTTTGAAGCCCTGAAAAAACGCTTCGGTTTTGTCGACACGGCGGTCATTCCTGTATCGGCCGTGACGGGTGACAACATCGCGCGCCAATCCGAGCGGATGCGCTGGTATCGTGGTCCGAGCCTGCTTGACTATCTCTCCCAGATTCCAGAAAAGGCGGCGCCCAAAGCCGGCGCCTTCCGCATGCCCGTACAAACGGTGCTCCGTGACGGACAGGATTTCCGCGGCCTCGCAGGGACTATTTCGTCCGGCGTCATCACTGTCGGCGACCGGATCGTCGATGCCGTCGGCAAGACCGAAGCGCGCGTCAAACGCATCGCAACAATGGACGGTGATCTGCCATCTGCCCGGCGCGGTCAGGCCATTGCACTCGTGCTCGACCGCGATATCGACGTATCGCGCGGCGCAGTGCTATCGGCACCGAACGCTGCGGCGACGGCTGCACGCCGCATCGAAGGTAGTTTGGTATGGGTTTCCGAACAACCTTTCGATCCGGGTGCGCGATACCTGTTGCGCACGGCGACCGACCTTGTGCCCGTATCCCATCTGGGCATTCGCTCGCTGCTTGATTTGGAGACGTTGGAGCGGACCTCCGCACCGTCCTGCGCCATGAACGACATTGCCGTGGTAGCCATCGATCTCGTTCGGCCGACGTCGCTCGATGTGTTCACAGCCACCCAAGAAACCGGCGCGTTCCTGCTGGTGGATGCGATCAGCGGTGCAACTGTCGCCGGTGGCGTCGTCGCGGCACTTCACGCGACCAGCTTGACTGACGCGCGCGCGACGGGCGCGACGATCTTTACGTTGACTCGCGCTCTGCTAAATCACGGCCTGTGCGCCGACCTCGCCGGCAAGAGCGATGCCGACGCCGAACTCCGCCGCCGCGGCGACGAAGTCGTCACATTACTTAAGTCAGCCGGTGTCACCGCACGGTTGGACATCGACTGAGCTACTTCCCGCGGATCATGCCGATGATGCTGGAGAAATCGGCGCCCGCCGCACCGTGGTTCGCATGCATGGCGAAGAGCTGCGCCGCGAGCGCGCCAAGCGGTGTAATGGCGCCACTTGCGGCGGCGGCCTCCTGTGCCAGCCTGAGATCCTTGACCATCAGAGCTGACGCAAAGCCCGGTTTGTAGCCGTTATTGGCGGGCGAGGCGGGAACAGGACCGGGCACGGGGCAATAGCTGGTTAGCGCCCAGCATTGGCCCGACGAGGTGGACGCAACCTCGAACAAGGCATCGTGGCTGAGGCCAAGCTTTTCAGCCAGCACGAAAGCCTCGGACACCGCAATCATCGATACGCCCAAGATCATGTTATTGCAGATCTTGGCGGCTTGGCCGGCGCCCGCATCGCCGCAGTGGACGACTTTCTTGCCGACACATTCAAGCAATGGCCGCGCCTTGTCGAAGGCCTGTTTGGTGCCGCCGGCCATCAGGGTGAGCGTCGCGGCCTCAGCCCCGCCGACGCCACCCGACACCGGACTGTCGATGCTGAGCATGCCGGCTTTAGCAGCAAGTTCGTGCGCCAATCGCGCCGATGCCACATCGATCGTCGAGCAGTCGATGAACAACGTGCCCTTGGCTACAGCCTCAAAGATCCCCGACTTCGCATAGACAGAGATCGTGTCCTTGCCGGCCGGCAACATGGTTATGACCACGTCTGCTCCCTGAGCCGCCTCGGCAATGTCGGCAGCCGCTACGACACCCCGCTTTGCCGCCGCATCGAGATTGGCCTTCGCCAGATCGACGCCGCGAACCTCGTGTCCCTTTTTTACCAAGTTGCCAGCCATGGGGCCGCCCATGTTGCCAAGACCGATAAACGCGATTTTTGCCATATGAGGCTCCGGACAGGTGGTGAGGGTTCTTGAGCAACGTTTTCGCCTGCCGGACGGCATTAGGCAATCATCCCGTCGCACGCCCGTCGCGCTCGGGCGTGCTGCCACGCATCGTGCAGTACATTGAGGCGCGTGAGCGCGCGCAAGATGCGCTCGCCGGCGTTGCCTGAGCAGACATTTCATCCTAAATAAGATTGAACGAATTTTTTCTGATCCGCAGGCCGCGCTACGCCGGCCTCGCTGCAACTGGACACAACCTCTGCATGTCAAAATCCGGAACAGCACGAGCCGCATCGGTCGATGCAGCCGTCCGTCTCTATGGCCCCGAGGCGTTCGCCGGCATGCGGCGCGCCGGCCAGCTGGCGGCAGCGGCACTGGACATGCTGGTGCCTTTCGTCAAGCCCGGCGTGACGACCGAACGATTAGACAAGCTGGCCTATGATTTCGCCATGGATCACCACGCCTATCCCGCGCCGCTCTATTATCGAGGTTTTCCAAAATCGATTTGTACGTCGATCAACCACGTCGTCTGCCACGGAATTCCCGGCCCCAAGCCGCTTCGCGAAGGTGACATTCTCAACATCGACGTGACGTTGATCGTGGACGGTTGGCATGGCGACACCAGCCGAATGTACACCGTCGGCGCGGTGTCGCGGAAAGCCGAACGATTGATCGACGTGACCTTTGAGGCGCTGCGACGCGGGATCGCGGCCGTCAAGCCGGGCGGCACGACCGGCGACATTGGGGCGGCGATCGAGGCCTACGCGCGCGCCGAGCGCTGCTCAGTAGTCGAGGATTTTTGCGGCCATGGCTTGGGACAGGTGTTTCACGACAGGCCCAATATCCTGCACTACCGGGTCAACACCGCGGGCGAAGACGCTGGTCCGGGCGTGGTGTTGGCACCGGGCATGATTTTCACCATCGAACCGATGATCAATCTCGGCAAGGCGTTCGTTAAGATCCTGCCCGATGGTTGGACCGCGGTAACCAGAGATCGCGAACTGTCGGCACAATTCGAGCATACGATCGGCGTGACTAAGGATGGCTGCGAAGTATTCACATACTCGCCGAAGGGGTTGCACAAGCCGCCTTATTCAACGACGTGAATGCTCGACGAGGAATTGCTGTATTGACGTGTTCGCTCGCGTACGGGAAAGCCAATGACACACTCCGGATCGGCCCCCCCGTCACCAAGTCGGGACACGTCTGCCTCACAAAACATGCCGGACGCCGATGCGCAGCGCGGCCTTTTTGATCACGTAACAACTTCGATCCAGGCGCGACCACCAGAAGGCAATATCACCGCCGCGCCGGCCCGTGCAGACGCCCAGGGTCAGAATGGGCGCGCGCCGAGGCCCATCGGCGACAAAGCCGGCCATCGCACGCGTTTGCTCGAGCGTTTTCGCGACGGCGGTGCCGAGGCGATGCCCGACTACGAACTGCTTGAGATGATCTTATTCCGAGTGTTTCCGCGCGGCGATACCAAGCCCGTCGCCAAGGCACTGATGGCAAAATTCAAGAATTTCAGCGAGGTGATCAATGCGCCCGACGAGCGACTGATGGAAGTCGCGGGCGTCGGGCAGCGCGCGGTTGATGAAATCAAGTTAGTGCGTGCTGCGGCGCTGCGCATGCTTCAGAAACAGATGCTTAAACGTGAAATGCTGAGCACGTGGTCGGCTGTTCTCGACTACTGCAAGGCTGCGCAAGGTCACGATGAAATTGAACGTTTTCGCATCCTGTTTCTCGACAAACGCAATCAGCTGATCGCCGATGAGGTGCAACAATCCGGAACAGTGGATCACACACCCGTTTACGTGCGGGAAATCATCAAGCGCGCGCTGCAGCTGGGCGCCACGGCCTTGGTATTGGTGCACAACCACCCGTCGGGCGATCCCTCGCCGTCGCGTGCGGACATCGACATGACCAAGCAGATCGTCAGCGCAGCCCTGCCGCTGGGCGTTACCGTCCACGATCACGTCATTGTCGGTCGTAACGGTCATTTCAGTTTCCGAAGTGCGAAGCTCATGTGACCACGGGCCGCCGCTGGACATCGCGGGGGTGACGATGGCATAAGCCGCTAAATTATTGGGGCCATCGCCAATGCCCCGGGAAAAAAGTCGCAATGAGCATCCTAAGCGAACTGTTTAGCTGGTGGGGCGGGAACACTTGGTCCAACCGCATCTATACGCGCCTCAGGGGCCGTCACATTGGTACGGACGAACTCGGCAACCACTATTACGTCCAATCCAAGGGTAACGGACCACTCGGCGTGCCGCGCCGCTGGGTTATCTACAAAAATGTGGCCGAAGCCTCGCAAATCTCTCCCGATTGGCACGGCTGGATGCACTACACCGTGGACTTGCCGCCGACCGAGGATCACGCCTACCAGCCAAAACCCTGGCAAAAACCGCACATGCCAAACATGACGGGTACGCCGATGGCCTATCGGCCACAGGGCTCCATTCTCAATGCCGACAGTCGCCGGCGTCCGGCTACCGGCGACTACAAACCCTGGAAGCCGGAATAGCTGCGCCGGTTCGACAACGACGGTCATGGCGCTGCCGCTTTTGACGCACATGAACGCATCGTAGAGAGCGGCAACAAGCCCGTGCATGAGTTTGCAAGCTGCATGACTTACAGGTGCGGGCAGATTATACCTACGGGTGTCGATGCTCTGTCGACGTGCGTCGGCGCTCCGGCGTTTCTGCAATTAGTGGGACTTGCCTGTTGTCAATGCCGCTGCCACGCCCAAGTTTACCGGCCCGCCTCCAGGTAATGCTGCTGGCTGCGCTATTCACGGCTACGGTGCCTCTTGCCGCTCGGGCCCAGCGCATCGAAAATCAGGTGGCGGTTTTTGCCGCTCTCGACAAAGTCACGGCGCGCATTTCGCGCCTGGAAATAAAGCTCGGCGAAACCGTTAAGTTCGGTGCCCTGAAGGTAACGCCACGGCTTTGCTATTCGCGTCCGCCCGATCTGCCGCCGAAGACGACAACCTTTGTCGAAGTACAGGAATTGCAACTGGACGGCAGCGAGAAAAAGCTCTTCTCTGGTTGGATGTTTGCTGAAAGTCCGGGCCTCGATGCGGTCGAGCATGCCGTCTACGACGTCTGGCTGACCGAGTGCATGGGTCCCAAGGCCATTGGCGGCCGCCCACCGCAAGTAGCCTCGAAACAGTCTGCACAGTCTCCTCAGGGGCAAGCTCCCGCGATCGACGCGCTGCCGCCACCCAGCGCCACAGACGAGAATTTCCGCCGCCGTCGTCCGCCTCGTTGAGCAGACGCCGCCGCGATTGTCGGTCGCTGCGCCGAGGGAGCTATCCGTCCCGGCGCGTTGCCAACCGGCGTCCATGACAATAAAACCGTACCGGGGTCGGAATTGTCGCAAGCATTTCGGCGATACGATAAGTATTGAGGGGAAAATGCTATGTCGCAAGATCAGGTGGAACCGAACTCAGCCGGTGGCGAGTTATCGGTCAGCAGATTGATGCTGTTGATCGTACCGGCCATTATTATTTTGGTCGGCGTGCTCTACTTCGCCTCGACGCTGATTCAACCTCCGCCGCAAAAAGTGGTGGTGATCTCCACCGGTGGCGAATCGGGCGGATACCATGCGTTCGGCAAACTCTACCAACAACACCTCAACAACGCCGGGATAAAAGTCGAGCTCCAGACTTCGGCCGGCGCGATACAGAACCTTCAGCGCCTCCACGACCCGAAATCCAAAGTGAGTGTCGCTCTATTGCAGGGCGGAGTTGCCGACAAAGACAGTATCGCCGGATTGGTGTCGATCGGTCGGATGTTCTACGAGCCGCTGTGGATTTTCTACAAGCACAGCGAAACGTTCGATCGCATCGCGCAACTCAAAGGCCTGCGGATCGCGGTGGGCAGTGAAGGCAGCGGCACCCGCAAGTTGGCCACGACACTGCTGACAGCAGCCAACATTTCGGAACAGAATTCGATTCTGTTGCCAATCACCGGGCAACCGGCCGTCGACGCGCTGAACTCTGGCACCGCCGACGCTGCCGTGTTCACTTTTGCGCCTGAGGCGCCACTTGTCCAATCGTTGCTCAGAGATCCCTCGATTAAACTTATGAGCCTCTCACAAGCCAATGCGCTGTCGCGGATTTATCCGTATTTGGCGCGCTTGACGCTACCGCAGGGCGTTATCGACCTTGAAAAGAACATCCCTCCACACGACGTCGATCTGGTGGCGCCCGTGGCAGCCCTGGTGGCGTCTGATGACTTGCATCCCGCACTCATCGCGCAATTGGCCGAGGCTGCCTCGATAATCCATTCCGGACCGAATCTGTTTACAAGGGCCGGGGAATTCCCGCGCAACGCGGATCCGGAATTCCAGATGTCGCCAGATGCGTTACGGTTCTACAAGAACGGACCGCCCTTCCTGCAGCGCTATATGCCGTTCTGGATGGCGAACTTTCTTGAGCGGATGTTGGTGTTGCTGATCCCGCTTGCGACGATCGCGGTGCCCTTGGTGCGCGGCATTCCGGCCTTCATCCGCTGGCGCGTGCAACGCAAGCTGACCTACTGGTACGGTCGGCTCGACCGGCTGGAAAACGGCATCCGCAAGCGCGGTGCAACCGCGGCGACCATTGCCAATCAATCGCAGGAATTGGCGGCGATTGATACGGCGGTGGCAAAACTCAAGATTCCCCGCTCCTATTCTGAGCCCTACTACAACCTGCGCGGACACATCGATCTCGTCCGCACCAGGCTGGGCAGCCGTGAGTTGGCCGTCTGAAGACTAACGTCGGCGTTTCGTTTCGAAACAGAGCGGAGGATCTCGCCAACCACGTTCAGCGAATGCGCTTTGGCAGCCTGCCCGCATTAACCGAATGAGATCGTCCGCATGCCAAGTTTAGTCAAATCCGACCGAATTCCTCTGTGTTGCGATTTCGAATTTAACTTTGGCTTAAGGATTGCCTCCATGGCTCGTTTTGAAGCGCCGCTCCCTGACGGCAGCAGTTTCGCTCCCACCGGCGGTTCGCCGGATGCGTTCTATCAGCTCGGCCTGATGTACGCGGCCGGTCGCGAGGTGCCGCTGGATTTGGTAACCGCGCACAAGTGGCTGAATATCGCAGCTTCGCGCGGCAATTTCGATGCCCGCCGGATGCGCAGCGAACTTGCGCTCGAAATGACCCGCGCCGAAATCATGGAAGCACAAAAGCAAGCCCGCGCCTGGGTCACGGTGCATTGAAGCCACGCGTGATGGGGACTGCCACGCTTGCCGCCCTCCTCCACCCCCGCTATAAGCGCGCAACTTCTTCAGTTGAACCCTTGGAGCGCCGCGATGGCCGTCGAACATACGTTTTCAATCCTCAAGCCGGATGCCACGCGGCGTGACCTGACCGGCGCCATCAACGCCGTCATCGAAAAGGCCGGCTTGTCGATCATCGCGCAGAAGCGCGTGCGCTGGACCAAGGCCCAGGCCGAGAAGTTCTACGAAGAGCACAAGGCGCGCCCCTTCTTCGGCGAACTCTGCACGTTCATGACATCAGGGCCGATCGTGCTGCAGGTCCTGGCCGGCGAAGGCGCCATCGCGAAATATCGCGAAGTCATGGGCGCCACCGACCCGAAGGAAGCCAAGGAAGGCACGATCCGCAAGCTGTTCGCCGTATCGAAAGGCGAGAACTCCACTCACGGTTCAGATAGCCCCGCTGCCGCCGAACGCGAAATCGCATTGAACTTTCGGCTCGAAGAAATCGTCGGTTGATATGAGCGCGCCCCTTCTCCCCGATAGGAGAAGGGTTACGCATCCTTATGTCGGCGGCAGAGCGAGTGTGTCGGTGTGGCCAACTTCCGAGCCATGGCGCGCTCCGCTCAACCAGGCGTCGATCTGGGCGGCAGACAGTTTCCCCGTTTCACGCACGGCGCCGGCAAAACCCGGCACCAAAGCATCGACCAGCGCCTGATCGGAACGGGTCAAAAGCCAAGGGCTGTCACCCTCCTTTACGCTGTAGCCTGCAGCCGCAAAAGCTCGCGCAAGCGCTTTTGCCGCCTTCGGACCAGCCGATACACCAAAGCCCTTGTCGGTCTTCTGATGCTCATGGAAGGCATCGGCCATTGGCTGATCCAGCGAGTGGCGTGGCGTCCACTTCTGAATGCCGTTGTAGGTCAGCACGGTGTAGAAAACGGCGCCGCGCGCGGCAACGGCTTCAGCAAAACGCGCGATGAATTCAGCCGAACACAGGTCGAACAGCGCCGATGCCGTCACGAGATCGCAGTCGCCGCCCAGCGCGGTGTCGAGATCCGTCACCAGATCGGCTTGCCGGAACGCAACGATCAACGTCTTGCCGGATTTCTGCAGCACCAGCTTGTCGCCATCCTCGGAAACACCGTCGGCCCAGCCGCGCAGAGTGGTGCGGGCGGCCGCGAGCAAACGCGCATCATAGTCGACCAGCGTCCACAGTTGCTCCCGTCCCAAGGCGGCGTAGGTGGCGCGGATATTGGAGCCCGTGCCGCAACCGAGATCGACCACTCGGATAATTGGCTTCGCCTGCAACCGGTCGGCGAGCGCCATGGCTAGAAATGGATCGCGCGCGCGATGATCGGCGGGCTCGCGGAGCGCCAGCCATTCCGGTGAAAATCCGCTCATCGTTCTATTCCTCGCGCAACAGCCTTCAATACTGCGGCAATGCGCTTAGCCGCATCGTCCCAGGTCGGCAACATCAATCCGGCGGCCCATGCAGCGTCCGCCATGGCGGCCCGCAAGGCGCCATCATCCAACAGGCGCGCCACGGCACTGGCGAATGTCACCGCATCACCGGGAGGAACTTTTAACGCGGCATTATTGGGCGCGGTTTCGGCAGCGGCGCCGCCCGTCGTACACACGATCGGCAGTCCACGCGCCATCGCTTCCCCAAGCACCATGCCGTAACCTTCGAACAGTGACGGCATGACGAAAATATCGGCTGACGAGTAGATTTCGTCCAGTTCCGTTTCCGAACGTGCGCCCAACAGCTTTATGCGCTCGCCGAGGCCCGCTTCGGCGATCTGCGCATGCAGCCGCTCAAGCAGAACGGGATCGCGCGCAGGTCCGACAATCGACAGCGTCCATGGCTTGTCGGCCAAGCTAGCCATTGCACGGATCAACACATCGTAGCCCTTGCGCGGCACAATGGCGCCAACGGCAAGCAGATGCGGCGGTGTCAGCGTGCCCTTGGCGCGCACGGCACGATCCGTACCGGGCTCAGCAACCATGATACGGTCTTCGGCAACGCCGAAATCTTCCCGCAGGATGCGCGCCGTCATCGGGCTTGTTACGATCACGTGCCGGGCACGTGCGAGCGCATTGTGTTCGCTTAATTGCAATTGCGCTTTGCGCGCCTCGTCGAGACCAGCCTCGAGCGCGAGGGGGTGATGGCAGAGAGCGACAATCGGCTGACGAATGCGATTAATAAGGTCAAAACCCATGGCACCGTAGGCCAACCCATCGATCAGCAGGACCTGCTCGGCATCGAGCTCATCCAAAATGGCCTCGGTCGTGGCCAGGTCTTCCACCGTAGGCGACGGAAATGAACCGGGCAGAGCGATGTGCTTTACGTTGACCCCGTAGGCCTGCAAGCGCGCCAGTACGCGCCGATCATAGCCATAACCGCCAGTTGGCAGCGACAAATCTCCGGGAATGACGAACGCCGCGCGCGGCAATTGCACTGGCGGGGCGTTGGACACAATAGGGCCCTCCCGCATCACGCGACGACCGGCCCTTCGAACCAGGCGCGCGCCAGATCCGTTTCATGCAGGGTGACGCGGATCTTGGCCAAGCCCTTGCCATCGGCACCCAGCGCTCCGGCATTAGCAGCCTTGACCATAGCATCGAAGATATGGCGGCACAGGAACTCCGTGGTCGTCAGCTTGCCCTTGAACTCAGGGAGAACATCGAGGTTTTTGTATTTCAGCGATTTCAAGGTTTCACCAAGTACGTCGAGCGCGGCACCGATGTCGACGACCACATTCTGCTTGGTCAGCTGCTCACGAAAAAAAGCGACGTCGACGACAAACGTCGCCCCATGCATGCCTTGCGCCGGACCAAAAAACGGATCCGGCAACGAATGGCCGATCATGATCCGATCGCGAACTTCAACAGCAAACATGGCTATTCTCCAAACGATGGACGCATCGCCTCAATCGACGAAAGCGCGCGAATTCGGGACCAACATCTATTTCGGGAAGACGGCGAGCACAATCGGCAATCCCCAGGGTCGTTGCCCAAAAAGCTGCCCCAGAATGCGCAGTTGTCCAGCATCGCTCGACGTGTCGGAGTTGCTGCAGACGCTGCGCGCAAATGTTCCGACAGCGACGGCTTGGCACGCCGGCGGGCCACCATCGAGATTGAGTGCGCGCTTCAGGTCCAAACCGGCGTCGGCCAGGAAATCGGCAAAAATATCGAGCGAGAAATAAGCTGATTTAGTGGTGCCGACAATGATGCGGCCGGCACTGTCCTGGCCGATGAAGCTGCGATTGGCAATCAACAATGGATTGGAATTGCGCGCCCGACTGCGGCCATCGGCGCCGATCAGCATGGGAAAACTGACCATGGCGTCCGTTGCGCCACGAAACGCCTGCTGCCAACGCGTACGAGCAAGATCATACACTACCGGCCCGGACGCCGAAACTATGAAAGCGCCATGCTTGGTGCCGTAGGCCGTCGGTCCGAGCGCACGTCCGCGCGACACCACCGGCGTGGCGGGCTTTCCTGCACGATCGAAATAGCTGCCGTTGACGATCATGGCCGCGCCTGTGACCTTCATCCAATCGGCAAGCTCGCGCGCGCCATCGGGAGCCGTGAGCACCTCGAACTTGAATTTTGGCGGGGTTATCCTGACGAGATGGATGCGTTCGACCTCGCGGCCGCGCTCGAGGACGGGAAGTTCCGCCACATCAAAACCCGGCGTCGGCGAATCCCAAGTAAATTTGCCGGCCTGCAACTGACCGGCATCGTCGTTCTGGGCGTGAGCGCCCACAGGTATCACAGCAGACGCAAGACCGCATGCGAGCACCGCCAGCCCGAGGGCTTTCAGCACCAAGCCAAGGGTGTGCTTCGCGCTATCTATCGCTGCCCGCCGCATTGCTTTAAAAACCCACTTTTTACGACTTATCGATAGTCGATAACCGGCGCGATGCCACTCGCCGACGATCCCAACCGTTCGGGCAGCAGTTTTGCCGCATCAGCAAACGGGATCGCCTCGGTCACCAAAGCATCCAACGCCGGGTCGTCCAGCAGTTTCAAGGCCGCTTCAAGGCGACGGGCGAAATCCCAACGGATCCGCCGCGAGGCCGATACCTTGCCGACCTGCGAGGACAAAAGTTTCAGACGACGGCTGTGGAATGGCCCCCCAAGCTCAACCGACGTCGCCTGTTCGCCATACCAGCTCATTTCCACGACCGTTGCCTCCTCTCCTGCCAGGCCGATCGCAGTATTGAGGCCCGCAGCCGAAGCGCTGGTGTGAAACACGATATCCGCTTCACGGGGGGCCTCGGCAGGTATCGCGAATTTGGCGCCGAGGTGGTCCGCCACAAGCGCGCGGGTATTGTCGACGTCGACAAGCGTCACGGTCGCGCCCGGCAACCGGGCGGCCAGGCGCGCGATGAGCAGCCCGACAATGCCGCCGCCCACTACGGCAATCCGGTCACCAGGCCCCGCGCCGGAATCCCACAAGCCGTTGAGTGCGGTTTCCATATTGGCCGCCAGCGTGGCGCGACGCGCCGGTACCGACGTTGGCACCACGGTCAGTCGGTCCACAGGTACGTTGAACCAGTCCTGATGCGGATGCAGACAGAACACCGTTTTGCCACGCAGGCTTTCCGGCCCCGCCGTCACAGTTCCAACGGCGCAATAACCGTATTTTACGGGGAACGGAAAGTTGCCCGCCTGCAACGGCGCGCGCATGCGCTGCCACTCGCTTTGACCGACCTTGCCCGCGAGCACCAGACGCTCCGTACCTCTGCTGATGCCGGAATAAAGCGTCTGCACTTGCGCTTCGCCGGCCACTGGTGCCGCGACCGGTTGCGGACGCAGTTCCACTTGGCCTGGGGCCACGTACCACAACGCCCTGGCGATCTTCTTCGTCCCGGTCGATCGGCGTTCAGTTGGGGCCATCAGCACACCGTCCTCGTTGTAAAAGTTCAGCGCTGTTGTCGCCGCCGACGGTTGCTATTTAGCCCCCTTTTCAGCGCACCGCGAGCGGCTCGGGCCGATTTAAAAATCCTGTCCTGGGAGATACAGCGTATTGAGGCTCTTTTTTGCAATGTAGGGGATATAACCCCGTTCGCGAATGCGTTTGACGGACAGGTCGGCGCGCGGGCGATCGGCGCAGTAGTCGACGACGAACACCGGCCGACCGGATTTCCTGGCGATGTCCAGCCGTTCTGTCGACCAACTTATGTCTTTGGCCGCATTGATCGCCCGGCTGTTCGAACCGTCACCGCCGCCCCAACCGTGGAACAGCGATTCCTTGGCCACCGCATCGAGAGCCTTGACCATCCGCGGATGCTGCAACAGATCCTCGGCGTTCTGCAAAATGACCATGAAATGCGGGTTACGCCTGCGCGCGTGTGCCGCCAGCTTAACGACGAAATCGATCATGCGTTGTTCGGCGTTGGGGCACTGCTTGTTGACTTCCTCATAAACGTCGACGCGATCGAGATAGACGCCGTCGAAGCCAAGATCGATCAGGCGATAAAGCGGCGAGGACTCGATGCTGTTGTAGACGCTTTTGCCGTTTTCATCACCTAAAATGGTTTTCTGCCAGCCGTCCGAGCAGAACTTGATGATGCGATTGCCCTTCCAATCCTTGTTTTCGTGCATCAACCAGTCCGGCGCATCTTCCTCCATATACTCCGGCGAAAAATACTCGGGGCGATAGTCTTCGGCTTCGCCGATGGACAGATACGATACGATGGTGCGGGGCGTGCCATCGGGCTTCTTCTTCAGCGCGCTGACCTCGCTGGCGTTGAAGGGTCGACCGCTGGACAGGCCGGTGGTGGCGTCGACAACGAGCAGATCATATGGCGAACGCTGGAGTTCCTCTAACTTGATGCCTTCGAGTTGATAGCCCCAGCTTTTGGCTGCATTGATGCGTGTAAGGCGCTCGACTTCGGCGGCGGCGGCACTGCTAGGCGGGCTGGTTGGTGAGATCGCATTTGCCGCTGCCGGGGGCCGCGGCGTCGGACGCACAGCTGGTCGGGGAGTCGGTGGTGGTGGCAGCACTGTGTTTGCCGGCAAACCCGCGGCCTGGGCAATTGGCCGGCTACTACAAAAGCCGAATAAAAAAAGGCCGCATACTAGAAAGCTGGCGCGCGCACGCCGTCGTCTCAAACTTTTTGCACTCGACTGGTTGGCAAGTGCACCCATATCTCTCACCTAGCCCCCGCCGGCCATCATGCGACCGTCAGACGAAGCCTTAATCGCGCGCTGCGGCGCGAGTGAGGCACGCCAGCGAGCGCTACTCAGACTGCGACTGGTCAGCCACTGTCGAACCATCCGGTTCGATGCTGGCATACATCAGACATGCCCCGGTCAGCACAAATACCGACAGCGCAAAGAGGCCGATCAAGGCGCGTCGGATAACCCACCCACCGGACCGCAAATGGGCCGCTGGACGAATGGGCTGTTGCACACTATCGGCAGACTGTATCACTGGCGACCTCAGTATGTTTTGTCTCGACATAGGGGCATCGCGTGGCACGGCGATGACCGAAATTTGTGCACCGTGTGTCTGTCCAATCAGTTTCAACTGACAACTCGGAAGTGCGTCGGCGCACAGCTGCGTCAGAACGCGCCTCGGCGGCAGTTGTTCCAGCGTCGTCGACGGCTTAAAGTCTTTAACAGGTACTTGTTAACCAAAGGTGACAGTGACACAACACGTTGTTTTCGTTTGGATTGTGTTACCAAAACGTCGGATATTTTGGGGCGAAGAGATGCGCAGTTCCGTGCCGAAAGCACCCGCAACACGTCAGGATTTGATGGTTTATTTGAAACAACTAAAAATTGCAATCACATCGCAAGAACACCTTCCGGTATTTACCGTTGCCGAGAGTGACGCGCTGGAGCGCCATATGCCGGGCGGGCACACCAAAAATCTGTTTCTAAAGGATGCGAAAGGGCAGCTGTTTCTCATCGTCGCGGAAGCACACACAACGGTCGATCTCAAGTCGCTGCATAAAACCTTGAATTGCAAACGATTGTCGTTTGGTAATGCCGATCTGCTGCTGGCTACCCTTGGCATCGCGCCGGGATCGGTAACCGCCCTCGCCGTGCTCAATGACCGGGCGAACCAAGTCACCGTCGTCATCGACAAGGCGTTGATGCATTTCGACATTATCAACTGTCACCCCCTCGTCAATTCGGCCACGTCAGCCATCGCCCGCGACGACCTCTTGCGATTTTTGTGCGCCACTGGCCACGATCCGCTGATTGTCGATCTGACCACGTCATCAACCAGTCTGACTGGCGGATAAGCTCATTGTCGGTTAGATGCATTGATCGGACTTGACCGATGGCCGGGGCGGCCACATTTGTGCATCGCACCTTCCAAAGCGCGGATCGCGTGCGCCTTCGATAGCTTAGCAGATGCAGGATTATTGCAGCCGATATCACCATGCTTAGCGGCGCCAAGTTTAGCGCCGCTGGCCACCTGAGGATCAAATATGACTTTCGGACGCCCACCTTCGACCGCGCCCAGTGCATCGCCCACCGCCGGCAACGTCGGCGACGTCATCAAAGATACAACGACGGCGGCATTTTCCAAGGATGTGCTGGAGAGCTCCAAGTCGGCGCTGGTACTGGTCGACTTTCGTTCACCCCGCAGCGCTGCGTCAAAGCAACTAACCCCGATTTTGGAAAAACTCGTCCGCGGCTATGCAGGCAAAGTGCGGCTTGTCAAAATGGATACCGACGCACATCCGGCCATTGCCGGTCAGTTGCGCGTAAAGACTTTGCCGACCGTCTACGCCTTTCGCGACGGCCGCCCGCTAGACGGATTTGAGGGTGCGCAACCTGAAACTGCCGTCAAGGAGTTCATCGACAGGGCCTTGGGCGATGATGCGGCAGACGACCTGCAGGCAGCCCTGGATGCCGGGATCCAGGCATTAGAAGCGAACGATCTGCAAGGAGCGGCGGAAATATTTGCGGCCTTGCTACAGGAAGACCCGCAAAATCCCAACGCACTGGCAGGGTTGGCAAAATGCTATCTCAAGAGCAACGACCTCGAACGTGCCGAACAAACTTTAGCACTCGTCGCACCGGACAAGCGCACAACGGCAGCCGTTTCCAGCGTTCAGGCCGCACTCGATCTTGCTAAGCAGGCCACCAATGCCGGTGAATTGGAGCCACTGGAGGCTGCGATCGCTGCAGACCCGAAAAACCATCGCGCACGCATCGATCTCGCCGTGGCCCTGGCAGCGCGCGGTCGCAAGGAGGATGCGGCGACTCACTTGCTCGATGCCATCCGTCTCGACCGCAAATGGGAAGACGAGGCAGCGCGGAAGCAGCTGGTCAAATTCTTCGAAGCCTGGGGGCCGAAAGATCCGGCCACGCTTGATGGGCGACGGCGGCTGTCCAGCGTGTTGTTTTCCTGATCATCTGTGAAGCGAGCGCGAGTTGCCCCATGAAACTACATGAGCGTTACAAAAGCATCCGCGATATTCCCACCACACTGCCGGTTTTTCCATTGCGGGGCTGCATCCTGTTGCCGCGCAGCGGATTGCCGCTGAACATCTTTGAGCCGCGTTATCTGACGATGTTCGACGCAGCACTTAAGGGCGACCGCTTGATTACCATCGTGCAGCCGCAGCGAGTTGCGATGGCGGCCAACGACGACGGCGACGAAGACGGAGAGCGTGACAGCCCGCAATCGTCAACAGTTGCGTTGCGAAATGTCGGATGCATCGGGCGCATATCTGCGTTCCAGGAACTTGACGATGGCCGCCTGATCACGTCGTTGACGGGCGTAGCACGTTGCGACCTCACCGAAGAAATCTTCAGCGACACACCTTTTCGCACGTATCGCCTAAGCGTGGAGCGGTTCTCCGGCGATCTCTCTCCGGGGTCCGGTGAGCAACAAATTCCGCGCGAACATTTGCTGGAAACATTGAAGCGCTTTCTCGAAGCACGGCAGCTGAAAGCCGATTGGGCGTCCATCAGCCGTTCCGGCAGCGAAACGCTGGTCAACTCATTGTCGGTTATGTCGCCCTATGGCCCCGAGGAAAAACAGGCGCTGCTCGAGGCCGCGACGCTCAAAGCGCGCGCCGAAATGTTGATCGCGCTCGCCGAGATGGAATTGGCCGCCAGCGGCGGCAATCCCGGCTCGACGCTGCAATAGCTGCAAGCATTGACGGCGACCACTGCAACGCCATTTGGAACGAACATGACGGGGGACCCGGCACCTCAAAATCCGACAACAAGTGCACCGCGTCGAGCGATCGCGGACCCGCGCATGCTCGAGTTTCTGGTTTGCCCGTTGACGCGGGCGCCCTTGCAATACGACGCCGCCCGTCAAGAGCTGATCAGCAAACCCGCACGACTGGCCTATCCGATCCGCGACGGTATCGCTGTCATGGTAGCGGACGAAGCCCGCCATCTCGACGACCCGCTGATGTCCAGATAGCTCACACCGACCACGAACGCGGCGTTTTTTTCCAACACCTCAGTCAATCAATGCCTGATAGGTGAGCACCCGCAGTTCGCGCCGGATGGGATACGTCGACGATGGGATGAGCTGCGTCATCATGACGACGGAAAGATCTTCCTTCGGGTCGATCCAGAAAGCGGTGCTGGCCATGCCGCCCCAGGCATACTCGCCCGACGAACCAGCGATCTGCGCCTTGGCTGGATCCAGTGTCACTGAGAACCCCAGGCCGAAGCCGATTCCATGGAAGTTCGACTCGCCGAATCGCGGCTGCCCCATCGCAGCCATGTCGCCGTCGAGATGGTTGAGTGTCATCAATTCGACGGTCTTGCGCCCGAGCAGTCGCACATTGCCGAACAGCCCGTCGCCCAGCAACATCTGACAGAACCGCATATAGTCGCGCGCCGTCGACACAAGTCCCCCACCGCCGGACGGTGCCGAAGGAACCCTCAGGAAGCGGCTTTTCTCCGGGTCATCCTGCAGCGCAGGCCACCCGTCAGGCCCGCGAATGTAGCAGGCGGCGAAGCGCCCGATTTTCCGCTCGGGCACGTGGAAATCGGTATCCGTCATCCCCAACGGTTTGATGATCCGCTCGCGCAAAAAATGATCGAACGAATGGCCGGATAAAACTGCCACCAGATGGCCGAGAATGTCGGTTGAAACCGAGTAGTTCCACTCCTTCCCTGGTTGCGCTATGAGCGGCATGCGGGCCACTTTGTCGGCGAATTCCGCCAACGTCATTTCACTGCCCGGGAGTTCAAGTTTCTGCGCGCGATACATCGCATCGACCGGATTGGCTTGCATGAAGCCGTAGGTAAGCCCGGAGGTGTGAGTCAGCAGATCGCGAAAAGTTATGTCCCGCGTGGCCGGCTCGCTTTGCACGGCGCCGTAACCGCCACCCACATAGACACGCTGGCCCGCAAACGCAGGCATAAAGCGGCTGACGGGATCATCGAGCTGAAACAGCCCTTCCTCGTAAAGCATCATGATCGCGACCGACGTCATCGCCTTGGTCATGGAGTAGATGCGATAAATGGTGTCGGGCGTCGCCGGCGCTTCGCGCGCCAAGTCGCGCTTGCCTTCGCAATGGTGAAAGGCTGTCCGACCTTTACGGTTGATCATCACCTCGATACCGGCGAGCCGACCGCCGACAATCTGGCTGCGCATCCAGTGCTCCACGCGCGTAAGTCGCGCACTGGATATCCCCACGTCTTCAGGTCGAACTCGCATCACATCGGTCATTGCAAGGGCCTCCTACGGATTACTCCGCACTATCTGCCCTCACAATGCGCCGCCGTGCAAGGCCTACTGGACCCTACTGGACCCGCACGGCGCCAAATGCCTGATGAGTTAAAAGGCTCAAGTATTTGCTTGCTTGGCTCAGCGCTCAGTGCTGCCCGCTATTCGGCAGCCTCCGTAAACCGCGTTTCGTTCGACGCAGCCCGTTCCCTCGTCCGCAGAATTTCTTCTGCGCTCGTGATGTAGTCTCTGGTCAGCGGCACGGCGTCCTGGCGCTTGGAAAGTTGGATTTGGAACACCATGAGGCCGCTGTAGCGGAACGACACTTCGCTGGTGGCGAGATAAAATTCCCACATCCGGCAAAACCGCTCGTCATAGATCGCAGCTGCCTCCGCGCGACGGATCATAAATCGCTGACGCCAATTGCGCAGCGTTTCTGCATAGTGCAAGCGCAGTATCTCAATATCGGTGACGATGAGGCCGCAGCGTTCGATGGCGAGCAATACTTCAGAAAGCGCCGGAGCATACCCCCCTGGGAATATGTACTTGTCGATCCATGGATTGGTCGCGCCCGGACCATCCATGCGCCCGATCGAATGCAGCAACATGACGCCATCGTCACGCAGCAAATCATGCACTTTGCTGAAGAAGGTATCGTAGTAACCGACGCCGACATGCTCGAACATGCCCACTGATACGACGCGGTCGTATCGTTCGGCGATGAACCGGTAGTCTTGCAATTTAAATGACACGTGACGAGAGACAGGCGAAGCGGCCGCGCGACGTCGCGCAATACGCAATTGTTCCTGCGACAAGGTGATGCCTGTGACGTCCGCGGAGCACATCTCCGCGAGATAAATGCCGAGCCCACCCCACCCGCACCCGATATCCAACACACGCATATTTGGTTCGATCAGCAGCTTCGCCGCGATATGGCGTTTTTTGGCCAACTGCGCCTCGTCAAGCGTCGCATTGGCGGCTTCGAAATACGCGCATGAATATTGCTTGTCCGCATCCAGGAATAGGTCGTATAGCCGACCGCTGAGGTCATAATGATGGGCGACGTTACGCGTCGCGCGCAGCGGGGAATTCCATTGATGCAGAAGCCGAAGAATACGCCTGCGGATCTGATGCCCCCGCGCGGCGCCTGGCAACGCCCCGTGAGCAATGTTGGACGCTCCCAGTGTCAAAAGGTCGTAAATCGATCCTTCCACCATCACAAGTCGACCGTCGGTAAATAGCTCGCCCAGTGCCAGCTCCGGATTGAGCAGCAATTCGCGCTCAGCCGCAAAATCTGCCAACTTCAAGCGTACCGGATTGCCGGACCCATCGCCGACGCGCAGGATTTGCCCCGCCGCGGTCGTCAATTCCAACTTGCCCGTACGGAATATCTGGCCCAAAAAACTCTGAAGAATTCCGCGCATGGAATGCTCCTTGGCGTGTTCGGCAACGCGGCACCACAGTTACGGATCCTGGATGCAAGTGTCGGTGCAACGCCGAACGGTGTGATTTAGTTCGTACACGAGTAAAAATTTTACCCGCCGTCGCAAAACCTTAATACCATTAATTTTTTGGCAGTTGACGGCGGTCAAACTGCATAATTGCTGCGCTCCGCAGGCATGCCGCGCGACCGAATAAAAGCCCAGCTTCGTTACCATCGGCACTCAATTGCCGATTTTGATATTCGCCTGATTGATGACTTCGGCATATTTGGCGGTGTCCGCCTCCACTAGCGCAACCAGTTCCGCCGGCGTCATGGGATCGACGATTTGCAAACCCTGGCTTTCGAGTGAGGCGCGCACTTTGGCGTCTTTCAACGCCTCATTGAGACCGGCGACAATCTTGTCGACGAAAGCTTGCGGTGTCCCCTTCGGAGCTGCATAGCCGTACCAGGCGACAACGTTGACATCGGGATATCCGGCTTCTGCCATGGTTGGCACGTCAGGCAATTGCGGCGAACGTCTCTTGCCCAGCACGGCGAGCGGCTTCAGCGATCCGGCCTTGATGTGCTCGGTAACGAGGCCGATGGACGCGAGCGTCATCTGCACCCGATTGGCCATCAGGTCGCCGATACCGGGGGGCTGCCCCTTGTAGGCCACCTCGACCATCTGCAGCTTGGTGGCATGCAGTAGGATGGCCGTGTTGAGATGTTGCGAGGTGCCGACGCCGGGGTTTGCCCAGTTGAGCACCCCCGGGTTCCTTTGCGCATAATCGATGAACTCGCGCATCGTACGCGCCGGCACGCTTGGATGCACGACGACGACCGACGGTGCCCAGACCACAGCGCCGATCGGCACGAAACTTTTTTCGTTCCACCTCAGCCCCGGTTGCATGCGCGGATTGGCAATCGTGCCGGGACTGAAAAACGTCCAGGTATAACCGTCTGGTTCAGCGCGTGAGACCTGATCCCAGGCAATATTTCCGTTAGCACCTGGCTTTGGTTCAACGGTTATTGTCTGCTGCCAGTTCTCGGCAAGCTTATCCATCACGATACGCGTGACGATATCGACAATGCCGCCGCCAGGATAAGGCAGGATGACGGATATCCGGCGGTCGGGGTAGCTGGCTTGCGCTCTAACCGACAGCGGCATCAAAGCGGTCAAACAGAACGCCATGCCAGCGATCAATGCAGCGGTAGAAAATCGGATCAGCATGGCATTTCCCTTGCGACCGGAGACTTACGCCGTAAGCGCGCCGACGCAGCGTGCCCTACCGTTTCGTGCCCGTATATACCCTATCTGCTGCACAACGCTGATCATCGCGCATGTCTCTGTTGGAAAGTGGTCGTGCATCATTGTATGGGTGCAGCCGAACCCTTGTCACGATCGAACTGAGGACGATAGCTATGGCTGACAGTCTTGCATTGACGGCAGTTGCTGATGTTTCGCCCGCTGACGGCCTGCGCACCTTGCTGGACCGCCAGCGCGCGGCGTTTGCGCACGACATGCTGCCGTCACTGGAAGAGCGGCTGGACCGTATCACGCGCATCCTGGACATAACCGAGCAACATCGCACGGCATTGATCGACGCGATCAGTGCGGACTTCGGCGGCCGCTCGGCGCACGAGACTATCCTCGGCGATCTCTTCGGCGTGATTGCAGACGTCAAACACACGCGCCGGCACCTCAAGGCCTGGATGGCGCCGCGCAGCCTTCCTACGCACCTGGTTTTCCGCCCGAGCTACAACCGTTTGCTGCGCCAGCCCCTCGGCGTGGTCGGCATCGTCAGCCCATGGAATTATCCTTACTTCCTGGCCATGACACCGGCGATCGGCGCGCTCGCGGCGGGCAATCGCGTTATGGTGAAACCATCTGAAATCACCCCGCGCTTCTCCCAGCTCCTGGCCGAGATTGTGGCGCAGAAATTTTCGCCCGAAGAGTTCGCCGTTGTCACCGGTGGCCCCGACGCTGGGCGCGCATTCTCGGAGCTGCCGTTCGACCATTTGCTCTATACGGGCTCGACCCAGGTAGGCCGCTTGGTGGCGCAGGCGGCGGCGAAAAATCTCACGCCCGTGACGCTCGAACTGGGCGGCAAGTCGCCTGCGATCATCGATGAGACCGCCAACCTGAAACTCGGCGTGCCCCGCCTGATGCGATCCAAGCTTTTCAATGCCGGACAGACCTGCGTTGCCCCCGATTATGTCCTCTTGCACGAGAGCCACGTGGCGGCGTTCGAAGGTGAAGTGCGCGCCGCGACTGGGAAGATGTATCCGTCATTCATGCCCAATCCGGATTACACCAGCATCGTCACCGACCGTCATTTTGCGCGGCTGACCGAACTCTTGAAAGATGCGGAGGCCCGTGGCGCGCGGATCGTAAAACTTGGCGCGGATACAGACACGCAAACGGGCAACCGGCGCGCCATGGTGCCATCGTTGGTGTTCGGCGTCGACGACACCATGCGGCTTATGCAGGAAGAAATCTTTGGACCCATCCTGCCGGTCAAGACGTACCGCCAACTCGATGAAGCACTCGACTACATCAACGCGCATGAGCGCCCGCTGGCGCTCTACTGGTTCGGCGATAACAAGCGCAGCCAGGATCGCGTGCTGACGGAAACAATCTCCGGCGGCGTCACCATCAACGACTGCGTGATGCATATTTCGCAGCTGGATAGCCCCTTCGGCGGTGTCGGGGCGAGCGGCACCGGCAGTTATCATGGCGAATACGGCTTCCGCACCTTCAGCAAGGAAAAGCCGATCTTCTTCCAGTCGAAGTGGGCCGGCGGCAACAAGCTGCGGCCGCCCTACGGTGCCCGCTTCGCCAAACTGGAAAAAATCATGCGGAAACTGATCTGATTACCCCGGGATTGATATTCAAATCACCTGATACCTTTGAGCAAAATTTCCGACCGCTGGTAATAACCCCTCACCTTTCCTTCGGACATCCTCATTGCATACACACAAGCGAGTCGGGATTTTGCTTTACGTCTGAAAATCACAACCGTCTCCGCGCCGCTTTCCCGGATTTGGACAGCGCCCTTCGCGTTGGCCAAATATCCGGGATCTTTACCACTCCATTTTTATTGGAAATGGGCGAACGTCTCCATTTTATTTGACAGGTAAAGACCCCGGCTCTCCGCGCCTCGATGCGGAGCATCGCTCCACGATGTGTGGCGCTGCGGCCGGGGACGCGCTTGAGAGAGGTGCGGTGAACGAGGGATGCCAGCCTGACGCGCACGCGCCAAAAGACGGGGGCAGGTGAGGGGTGTGTATTCGCAGGTCGATACTTCGCTCGGTGATAGAACGATTCACGCCGACACCCGCGCCTTGGCATCTTCGGCGATCATATCGGCCGCCTTCTCCGCGATCATGATCGTCGGCGCGTTGGTGTTGCCTGACGTCATCGTCGGCATGATCGACGCGTCGACCACCCGCACACCCGAAAGTCCATGCACACGCAACCGCGCGTCGACGACCGCGTTGGCGTCGTTGCCCATCTTCGCCGTGCCGCACGGATGAAAAATCGTCGTGCCCTTGGCGCGCGCAAAGGCCATCAGCTCGTCGTCGCCGGTGACATCGAAGCCCGGCGCGTGTTCGCGCACGACGATATCGGCGAATGGCTGGGTGGCGACGATGCGACGGTTCAGCCGCATGGCGTCGAGCAGCACGCGGCGGTCGATGTCGGCCGCTAGATAGTTCGATACGATGGCCGGTTTCGCCTGCGGATCGGGCGAAGTGATACGTAGGGTGCCGCGACTTTCCGGGCGCAACTGGGTCACCGAAGAAATGACGCCTGGGAATTTATGCAAACCCTGTCCCGCGCCTTCTGCTGACAACGGCATGAAATGGAATTGCACATCTGGCGTTTCCAGTTCCGGCCGCGACTTGGCGAAAATGCCGACGACCCCGGCACCGATCGTCAACAAGCCCCGCCGGGTCAGCGCGTATTCGATCCCGGCCTTCAGTTGCTTCCATGAACTGTGCCAGACTTCATTCAGACTGCCATCGGCGCGGCAGTGATAGATAAAGCGGGCCTGGTAGTGGTCCTGCAGATTGGCGCCGACACCGGCAAGTTCATGGCGCACCTCGACACCTGCGGCCTTCAACACCGCGCCCGGACCGACGCCGGACACTTGCAGGATCTGTGGGCTGCCGACGGCGCCGGCAGCCAGCAGTACTTCGCGCCGCGCCGAGACTTGCCCCGCTGCTCCGCCGAATGTGCCGCGAACGCCGGTCACGCGGCGCCCTTCGAACGTCAGCGTCGAGACCACAGCGTGCGTCATGATACGCAGATTGGGTCGCGACTTGACGGGATTGAGATAGCCCACCGCCGTCGAGCAACGGCGACCATTGCGGTTGGTCAGCTGATAATAGCCGACACCCTCCTGGCTCGGTCCGTTGAAGTCGCGCGTGAACGGAATACCCGCCGCGACTGCCGCCTTGATGAAGGCCTCGCAGAGCGGATTTTCCATGCGCACATCCTCGACCGACAGCGGGCCGCCTGCGCCGTGCAGGTCATCGGCACCGCGCGATTGGTTTTCCGCGCGCTTGAAATATGGCAGCACGTCGCCGAACGACCAGCCGGGATTGCCGAGCTGCCGCCACACGTTGAAATCTTCGGCCTGACCACGCACGTAGAGCAAACCGTTGATGGCACTGGTACCGCCTAGCACCCGACCGCGCGGCATATTGACGATTCGACCGCCCAATTCGGGCTCCGGGCCAGAGCCGAACTGCCAGGTGATCGCCGGGTTGACGATATTGCGATAGTAACCTGCAGGCACGTGGATCCATGGGTTGGTGTCACGACCACCGGCCTCCAGCAACGCGACTGACACGGTGGGGTCCGCGCTAAGGCGGTTGGCCAGCACACATCCCGCCGATCCCGCGCCGACGATCACGTAGTCAAATATTTCGTCTGTCATGCCACACGGTCCCATCGCTTCGTCGCCTGCACCTTACGTAGGGTTCGCGCGACTGCCAACAGCTGCGACTACGGCGCACAGTGAGACCACCGTTTTCGGGTGGTCGCCATGGGTGCCGACCATTAAACCCCGACCTAATTATTTCACCGTCTGGAGACGCTGTTCGATGACTGCGAAACATTGGGTGTTGCTGCTCATCCTGTCCGTTCTCTGGGGGTTGGGATTCATCCTGTCCAAAGATGCGCTTGCCGTAGTGCCGCCGTTGACGTTGACGCTGGTGCGTTGCGCCATCGCCGCCACCGTTTTGCTGGCCGCCGCACTTCTACTCGGACTCGCTTTGCCGCGCGGTTGGCGGCAGCGGTGGGATTTCGCCGTCATGTCACTATTGAACAACATTATTCCCTTCACGCTGATTTTCTGGGGCCAAACCCTGATCCCGAGTGGCCTTGCGTCGATCGCAAATGCCACCACGCCCTTGATGACGCTGCTGGTCGCCCGCGTGCTGGCCGGCGAGCGGCTGACCCGGAACAAAGTCATCGGCGTGCTGCTAGGCTTGGCCGGCGTTGCCGTTCTAGTCGGTCACTCCGCGCTGGCCGGTGATCGTGCCAGTGTTCTCGGCATGCTGTTGGTGACCGGCGGCGCGCTGTCCTACGGCTTTTCGGGGTTGTGGGGTCGCCGCTTCAAAAACACACCTCCGATCGTCACCTCAGCCATGCAATTGACTGCATCGACAATCCTGCTGGTGCCAATCGCTGCGTGGACCGATCAATTTTGGCTGTTGCCGGTACCAAGTGCCACGATTGTGTGGGAAATCATAGCTTTCGGCCTGTTATCGACGGCGCTGGCCTATATTCTGTTTTTCCGGATAATGGCAGAAGCCGGATCGAACAACGCCATGCTCGTCACGCTGCTGGTGCCAGTCAGCGCGATCGCGTTTGGTGCGTACCATTTCGGCGAACGCTTGCAGCCGCATCAGTTTGCTGGAGCCGCCATTATCGCGGTATCGCTGCTGGTGATCGACGGGCGGGTTTTCGGCAAAAGTCTGCTCGCCGCGCCGAAACAAACGCTATAATGCGCGCGATCACCATGTCCCGCGGCTGCGGCATCGTGCGCGGCGACACGCACGCCATAATTGCGCACAGCTTCACCTCATTAGCGAACCTTGTCCAATGCGCTCTCCGCAACGCTGGAAATTTTAGACGGGACTTCCATGACGATTGGATCGACTAGTGCAGTCGCTGTTGTGGCAGTCGTCACGTCAGGCCTGCTTGGCTCCGTCAGCGCACGCGCCGAAACGTTCGCGCTCGACAAGGGCTATACCGCGGTTCTGTTCTCATGGTCACACCTCGGCTTGAGCCGGCAAACCGCCCGCTTCACTGGCATTGATGGCACCGCATCCATCGATCCTGAACGACCGGAAGCCAGCACAATAACCGTGACACTTCGCAGCAACACGGTGCAATCCGGCGTCGACACCTTCGATCGCATCTTGCGCGGACCCGATTATTTCAACGCCACCACCTATCCGACAATAATGTTCCGCAGCATTTCCGTCACGCGCACCGGTGAAAAGACCGCGGACATCGACGGCGAACTTGAAATCCTCGGGCAGTCAAAGCCGGTCACGCTGCACGCGACGCTGAACGTTTTTGGCGAGCATCCGTCGGGCGCGGCCAATCCAACCTACGCCGGCAAGAAAGTCGCATCGTTTTCCGCCCGGACGCAGGTCTTGCGCAGCGCCTGGGGTATGAGCCGCGGCACCCCCCTCGTGTCGGACGAAATCGACATTACTATCGAAACCGAACTCGTCAGCAACGAGTGACCACGGCACGGCTTTCCCCAAGGCTTGACCGCGTCGTGGCCACCCCCCTATCTACTCGCGACACCCGAACGGAAAGTCGCGCCCGATGTCCGATAGCCATTTCGACCAGCTGGAAACGCGCGAGCCTATTGCACGCGAACGTGCGTTATTCAATCTGCTGCCGGGATTGCTGGCGCGTGCAGTGTCGCTGGCACCGGGCTGGGCGGAACATCTCAAAGGCATCGATCTCGCCACGATCAATAGTCGCGCGGCGCTGGCGTCGCTGCCGCTGTTGAAAAAATCAGCATTGAAGGACCTGCAGGCAAAGCGACCGCCCTTCGGCGGGTTTGCGACCGATACCGCAGGCGTAATGGGCCGCATCATGATGTCTCCGGGACCGATCTTCGAACCCGAAGGTCGCGGTGAAGATTGGTGGCGCTCGGCGCGCGCGTTGTTTGCTGCCGGAGTCCGACGCGGCGATATCGTCCACAACACTTTCGCCTACCATCTTACGCCGGGCGGCTGGATCCTTGATGCGGGCGCCCGCGCCTTGGGCTGCGCCGTCATCGCCGCGGGTCCCGGCAACACCGAGCAGCAGCTGGAAGCGATCGCGCATCTGAAGCCCAATATCTACGTCGGCGTTCCCGACTACCTGAAAATCCTGCTCGACAAGGCCAAGGAGACCGGCAAGGACGCCTCGTCGATCAAGCGCGCATTGGTTTCGGGTGGCGCGCTGTTCCCCTCACTGAGGGCCGAATACAAGGCCCGTGGCGTGGCCATGGCACAGTGCTACGCGACTGCCGATCTGGGCATCATTGCTTACGAGAGCACCGGGCCGGAAGGCATACTTGACGGCATGATCGTCGACGAGGGCGCTATCGTCGAAATCGTTCGTCCCGGCACTGGCGATCCCGTGCCCCCCGGCGAAGTCGGCGAGATGGTCGTCACCACCTTCAACCGCGACTATCCGATGCTCCGGCTGGCGACCGGCGACTTATCGGCAGTCTTGCCGGGCGTGTCGCCGTGTGGTCGCACCAATATGCGCATTCGCGGTTGGCTCGGCCGCGCCGATCAGACGACCAAGGTCAAGGGCATGTTCGTGCACCCCGAACAAATCGCCGAACTCACCAAGCGCCATCCGGAACTTGGCCGCGTACGCTTGGTCGTCGGGCGCGACGGCGAGCAGGACACGATGACATTCAAGGCAGAGACGACAGCCCCATCCGACGCCTTGAGCGGCGCAGTCGCGGCATCGTTGCAGGCATTGACGAAGCTCAAGGGCATCGTCGTGTTGACAGCACCCGGCACACTACCTAATGACGGCAAAATCATCGCCGATGAGCGGACGTACGCGTGAGCGCCGCACGATTGCGATGACATTCGCTGCAGGCGACCCGAAAAATCCGCGTCGAAGCGAACGCCCCCGGACGGTATTTTCTCGACTGATTTGAGTGATCCCATCAAGGAGAGCGACAATGCCTTGGTTCGCCAGCCCAGCTGAATTCATTGAGTTTGCAAAAGATAATGCGATCGTTTTTACAGCTCTTGGAAGCATCGCCGGGCTTGCGACATGGTGGATCAATCGTGAGGTTGGCAAGCGCACGATGGCGCGCCTGTCTCTTGACCAACAGGCCTCCAGCGACCACCACGTTCTCAATCTCTGCAAGGCGCTGAGCGATAACAAGCAGTCGCTGCAGCTTGCAGCCGCTGCGTTGCTCGTCGACCGCGCACGGACCACAGACCGGCGTGGACGCAACAAATCCGAGCGAGTAGCCATTCTTCAGGCCCTGCTTGCCGCCACCATCGACGACAGCCGCACAAGTGAAAAACTGCCGGCGTCTGCCGACCTATGCAAATACATTGCCGACAGCTTGGTTGACATCCTGGGCGCCAAGCGCGTTGCGACGCGACCAACGAGTCCGCTGAGCGATTTCTACTGGCAGCAGGTTCGACTCACCAATGCCGACTGGAAGGACGTCGACGCCCGCGAACTCGACCTTTACGGATCCAATCTCGACCGTGCATCGTTGCGGCGGGCCAATCTTGCGGGATCCATCCTGAACCGCTCATCACTCAAAGGTGCGGTGCTGTGCGGCGCCGACTTGCGCAACGCTGATTTCAGGGGCGCCGATCTCAGCGGGGCCGATCTTCGCGCCTGTGACCGCACTCAGAAAGCGATACCGACGCAACTTGCCGGGATAAAACTCCACGGCGCCAATCTGTCAGCCGCAAAGCTGGACGGCGTCGACCTCGCACAGGCCACCTACGACGGGGATACGATATGGCCCCAGGGGTTCGAGCCGGCCCGATCGGCCGATGTGAACTCACGCGAGCCGAAGATCGCGGCCGTCACGTCCGTGAGTTGAACGTGGGTAGTCGAGGGGCAATGTACCATTCTTCACGCGCCATTACAGGTAAGGTTTTTGTTGCCCGGCCTTTTGACAGCATGGGGAACCGCATATTCGCAAATGTCGTCGCACCGGCGCTCGCCACTTTCGATTTGACGCCGGTCCATTGTCATCTGTGTGAGATCCGGCACGTCGTCGAGCACGTCCAGACCACCATCGGGCGATGTGATGCAGTGATCGCGGTCCTGACCGGGCGAACCCAAAACGTCCTGATAGAAACCGGGATTACGATCGCATTGCGAAAACCGCTGATCATCCTAGCATCAGAGCACGCCGACGCCGGAATGCTGCTGGGCACCTTTCCGGTCATTTTGCTAGGCGATGCGGCGGGGCTTCGCTTTGAATTGAAGAATTTGTCGCAGCGTATTGATGCCTAGACCGATACACTCTGGCAGACAGTGCGCCGTCCGCAAGATTCTGTAGCCAGAAATGCGCCACTGCATTGCTTACCGCCCACGAATGCCTGTCCAACCTCACCAACACGTCACTATCCATTTTGTGTGCGGTGCGGCATAAGCAGGCCAACAGCCACTGCAAACGGAGACCTCCCCCATGGCCACCCCATCGCTCAAGGGCAAGACCGCCATCGTCACCGGATCAACCTCGGGTATCGGGCTCGGCATTGCCATCGCCTTCGCCACCGAGGGCGTCAATGTCGTCATGAACGGACTTGGCAGCGCCACGGACAACGCCGCCGCCATCGAGCAGGTCAGCAAACTCGGAACGAAGGTGACGTTCGATACCGCCAACATGACCAAGCCCGAGGAAATCGCCGCGATGGTCGCCAAGGCCGAGAAGGATTTCGGCGGGCTCGACATTCTCGTCAACAACGCCGGCATCCAGCATGTATCCCCGATCGAGAGTTTTCCGATCGAAAAGTGGGACGCTATTATCGCCATCAACCTGACCAGCGCCTTCCATTCCATCCGTGCCGCCGTGCCGGGCATGAAGAAGCGCAACTTCGGCCGCATCATCAACATTGCCTCGGCACACTCCCTGCGCGCCTCGCCGTTCAAGGCGGCCTACGTGGCCGCAAAGCATGGCCTCGACGGGCTGACCAAGACCGTGGCGCTGGAACTCGCCGAACTGCAGATCACGGCCAATTGCATTTCACCGGGCTTCGTCTGGACGCCGCTGGTGGAGAAGCAGATCCCCGACATCGCCAAGACTCAAAACATAACTGAGGACGCCGCCAAACGCTTCCTGCTCACCAAGCAGCCCTCCAAACGTTTCGGTACTGTCGACCAGATCGGCGCACTCGCGGTATTTCTGGCGAGCGATGCGGCGGTGGCCATTACCGGCTCGAATTATTCGATCGACGGCGGCTGGACCGCCGAGTGATGACGCGCACAAAGTCGGCGCAGCCGGCAGTAACCGCACCGCTCGAAGCGCCCAAGCCCGGCATCAAGCGCATCAACGTGGCGCTGCAAGGCGGCGGCGCACACGGCGCGTTCTCGTGGGGCGTGCTCGATCGCCTGCTCGAAGACGAGCGCATCGAAATCGAAGCCATCTCCGGAACCTCAGCCGGTGCGATGAATGCCGTTGTCGCGGCCGAAGGTTTGGTTGAGGGCGGACGCACGCGCGCGCGCGCGCAACTCGGCGAATTTTGGAAGGCCGTCGCCGACGCGCTCGCCCAGGCTTCGTCGTTCTCCAATCCGTGGGCGGGATTCTTTCCCAACTGGGTGACGGACATGAACCCAGCTCTGCAGGCCTACCAGGCCATGTCATCGACGGCATCGCCCTATCAGTTCAATCCGCTGAACTATAACCCGCTGCGTGATATCGTCAGCGCCGAGGTCGATTTCGACCGCGTACACTCCTGCAAATCGATGAAGCTATTCATCGCCGCCACCAATGTTATCTCCGGCCACGTCGAAGTCTTCACCGACAAGCGCATCACGCTCGATAGCGTGATGGCATCGGCGTGTTTGCCCACGTTGTACAAGGCTGTCGAAATCGACGGCGTCCCCTACTGGGACGGTGGCTACGTCGGCAACCCCGTGCTGACGCCGTTTCTCACCGAGTGCGCATCGCAAGACTTGCTGATCGTGCAGATCAATCCGCAGCATCGCAACGGCACTCCGCAATCGTCTCAGCAGATCCTCGATCGGCTTAACGAGATCACCTTCAACGCCTCGCTGGTGCGCGAGATCGAGGCCATTCAGTTCGTCAATTGGCACCTGCGGAATGGTGGCCTGAAAGGTGCCGGCTATCGCGAAGTCTTCATGCATCGCATCGGCGGCGGCGCGGTGGCGGAAGGCTGGACGGCGGCGTCCAAAATGAGCGCCAGCTGGGAATTTCTGCGGCATCTGTTCGAGCAGGGACGCGCCGAAGCCAACACTTGGCTCACCGCCTGCTTCGACGATATTGGCGTACGCGACACCATGAAAGACGCTTAAATCCCGAGGCGTTTGCCGTGAGAACAAATCGCGTACCACGCTTCCAGCGGCTGGTCTGCGTCGAACCAATGCGCGGGCTGAATTTCCTGCAAGGTATCGCGAAACAATCCGCGCACGATGGCATCGGCACCAAATGCGTGCGCATGCGCTGCATATCGATTGGCAACCGCTTGCGTCGGAAAGCGTGCGTGCCAATCGGCGAAACCGCGCAACAGCCGATCCTGGTCAACGCCGGTCTGGTCCGCATCAATAAAGCGCAATGCGCGATCATATGTGCGTGCATACATCAACTCGCCGAATCGTCCCGCCGTGCGCGCCGCAGCAGCGCGCGCAAAAACATCGATGGCGGCGACGCTGCCGGCCCATTCCGGCAGGAGGTGTTCCGTCCGGTCATCGTAGATCCCGAACTCGTGTGGATCGAGCTTCTGCAGCGCTTCGAACGTGACAGCCAACAGTTCCTCGTCCTCAGCGCCACACGACCATGCGCAAAACGCTAACGTGAAATCGGCTTGCCGCCACAGCCAATGCCGCCGGCCATTGGGACCGGCGCGGGCGAGCACGCCGCGTGCTTCGCCACACGCATCGCGCAGAAATTCATCATCACACACGCCACTGTCAAATCGATGGGCGTCCAGTGCTTCGCCGGTCGTCAGCAAGGCTCGCGCGAGAATCGCGGCAGCAACCGGATTGGCCCGGTCCTGCAGCCACCATCGGCGGTAGCGATCAAGCGCTTCGCCGGACGCACTCGGCTCGCCCATGCTGATGGCTTCATCCCCTGGCGTCAGCAGCATATTCTCGGCAATGCGATACGTGCGGCAGCCGTTGCCGCCGAAGGTCCGTCGCGCAAAGAGCCGGTCGAACGCGATCGCCAGTCCTGCGAAATCGTCGGCCTCGCGCATCGGCTGCAACCGCGCTTCGACGCCCGCACTGAGCCGGTCCGGGGCTGCACGGAATACGACCGGAAGCCCGGTCAGCTCGAGTATGCGCTGTTCCAGCAGGGTTCCCGGTGCCGTCGCCGTTCGCGCGATCGCCCTGAGCCGCTCCATTGCCAAATTCATTCCGAGCAACCCTCGCTGGCCATTCACAGGTAAGTGTATTTCGCGAGTCTTAACCGGGCGTCAACTAAGTTTACTCAGCCTGGTTTACTCATCCGACGCGGTTACGGAACTCCGCGTAGCCGAACCGTTTGACAACGCGATAGCTGCCGTCACGGTCGAGCACGGCCATGTCGGGCAGCGGCGTACCGTTAAACGTGGTATTCTTCACAAACGAGTATTGCATCATGTCGCCGAATACCAGCCGATCTCCAACCTTGAGCGGCAGCGGAAATGAGTATTCGCCGATGATGTCGCCCGTCATGCAGGTCTTGCCGCCAAGCATGTAGTCGTTCGCAAATGTGCCCGGTTCGCCGGCTCCCAACAGTGGCGGCTTGTAAGGCACTTCCAGCACGTCCGGCATGTGCGTCGAAGCCGATGCGTCGAGGATGGCGATGCGTCGGCCATTGGTGTGAAAGCCGATCACGGACGCCACCAGATAGCCGGCATCGACAACCAGCCCGGCGCCCGGTTCCAGGATGACCTCCACCCCGAAGGCCGCGCGGAACGCGGTGATGGCGGCGATCAATTTCGCCACATCGTAGCCGGGCTTGTTGATGAAATGGCCGCCGCCGAAATTCACCGCCTTCACGCGTCGCACATAATCGCCGAAATTCTTCGCCACGTGCTCGATCAGTCCCACCGAGCCGTCGTGCAGGCTTTCGCACAATGTGTGCACATGGAAAATATCGATTTGATCCCATGGCAACTGATCAATTTCAGAGACCGTCGTGCCGAAGCGCGAATTGGGCGCGCACGGATCGTAAAGCGCACCACCGAGCGTCGCATTGGAATAACCGGGATTGATCCGCGCGCCTATTTTGACCGCCGGATTCGTGCGGGCGACGGCGAGCTGGCGGGCGACCTGGTCGGGCGAATTGAAATAGATATGATCGGCCAGCGTGGCCAGTCGCTCGACTTCACCCGGACCGTAGGCCGGCGCATAAACATGAACCTCCTTGCCGAACTCCTCGCGACCGAGTCGCGCCTCATATTCGCCGCTCGCGGTTGTGCCATCGAGATGGTCCCGCATCAGGGGAAAAGCCGCCGGAAAAGCGAACGCCTTGGTCGCCAACAAAACTTTGCAGCCTGCCTCACGCCGCACACGCGATGCGACCGCCATATTGCGCGCCAGCGCCTCGGCATCGAGCACGTAAGCGGGCGTTTGGATTTCGGCAGGCAACGGCGGAACGGCGGTCATGGGCGGATCTCGAAAGCAAGAGTGGGCGGCACATATGGCACCGCGGCGCTTTGATCGCTAGTAGCGAGCCGCTGAAACCGCGAGCTGGTCGTGTCTCATTTTGAAAACCAGATCGACCGACTCTTTCCTCCTTCCTTCCCCTTTCGAGGGGGGCGGGCCGAGCGCCACCGGTTTAGACCAGTCAATGCACGGACAGCCCTCGCACAAAGCCGGTCTAAGCCGCTGGCGTTTGGGGTGAGGGTGTCCAACAGCGTGCACTGAGCCCAAGCCCACCCCCATTCGGCATGGCCAACAATTTTTTGAAGACATAAAAATCGTGCCGCTGCCGACCTCCCCCTCAATGGTTACGGGATGCACACATCTTTGATCGCCATCCCCCACCGCCGTTTTCCCGGCCGCAGCGCCCACATCGCGGAGCAATGCTCCGCATCGAGGGCGCGGAGAGCCGGGATCTTTACCGGGTAGTAGGAAGGAATAATTGGCCAGTTGCACATTAATCCGGCTGGCAAGGATATTTGGCCAGCGCAAAGGGCGCCGCCCAAATTCCGGGACAGCGTCGGGAGAGAGGTCGCGAACCGGATAACGACCCGCTTGGGTGCATGCGGTAGCCCTCAAGTGGGAGGGAGAAACGTCGATGGCTTTCAAACTGAGTCACTACCCTCAAGCTCTGGGCTGTGACCTGGCCGTAACAGTGTGGTACCATCGCCGCATCACTATTAAGGGACGCTCCATGCCGCTGCCGGGTCTCTACGTTTTCGACGCCTACGGTACGTTGTTCGACGTGCATTCAGCCACCGCCGCGCATCGGGCAACGATCGGCGCTCAGTGGGAGAAGCTGTCGCAGACTTGGCGCAGCAAGCATCTGGAGTACTCCTGGATCCATGCCCTTACCGGGCGCGATGCAAATTTCTGGTCGCTGACGGAGCGCAGCCTGGATTTTGCAATCGCCAGCGTCGGCGGCGTGCCAGCCGGTGTGCGCGAAAAGCTTTTGGCGGCGTACCGAACCATGCAGGCGTTCCCTGAAGTGCCGTCTGTGCTGGCGGCGTTGAAAGCGCGTGGCGCGCGTGTGGCCATTCTCTCCAATGGCGATCCCGATATGCTCGCCGATGCGGTCAACTCGGCCGGCTTGAGCGGAGTATTCGATGCGGTGCTCTCGGTGCGCGACGCCGGCGTATTCAAACCGGATATGGCCGTCTATCGCCTGGTGCTCGACCGCTTCGGCGGCACGGCCGACGACGTTTCGTTCCAGTCGTCGAACCGCTGGGACATCGCGGGCGCCGAAGTGTTTGGCTTCCGCACCGTCTGGATCAATCGATCGGGTGCGCCCGACGAATATCCGGACATGCCCGCAGACCGCATTGTCCGCGACTTGACTGCACTCGTTGATGCTGACTGAGTGCTCTAGCCCACTGCCAAGATCGTCAGCAAGTACCCATCGAGCGAAGCGAGCCACAGCATATGACGACGGTCGAATACTATTTCACGCTGAATAGCCCATGGAGCTATCTGGGGTCGCAGCGTTTCATCGCCATGACCAAGGCGGCCAACGCCAGCGTGCTCGTGAAGCCAGCGCGTTACGGTCCGATATTCGCGCAGACAGGCGGCTTGCCGCTGCCGAAACGATCGCCCCAGCGGCAGGCCTACCGCAAAATGGAACTGCAGCGCTGGCGCGACCATCTCGGCATTCCGATCGTGCTGGCACCCAAGGGTTTTCCGTCCGATGAGGTTGCCGCAACCCGACTGGTGATCGCCGCCGCGCTGCAAGGGCGCGATGCACTCGCATTCGCGATGGAACTGGGTCGCAATTTGTGGGAGCTGGAAAAGACTCTATCCGATCCGGATGATATCGTTGCAGCCGCTCAACGCGCACAACTAGATCTCGCAGCGGTGCGCACTGCGGCGCCGCCTGACGCCGAGCTCGACAAGATCTGGGATAAAAACACCGAGGAAGGCCTCGCCCGCGGTGTGTTCGGCGCACCCGCATATGTGTTGCCCGGCGGTGAGATTTTCTGGGGTCAGGACCGCCTCGAATTCCTCGCCCGCGCCCTTGGCGTATAAGCTAAAATTCCAATCTGATGACGATGAAAGGCCAATTCTCATGAAAGCCGCACTTTGCAAAACTCTCACTGGTCCTGACGACATCGTGATTGAAGACATCGCCGAACCCGTCGCCGGGCCGGGCGAAGCGGTCATCCGCGTCAAGGCAGCCGCGCTGAACTTCCTCGACACGCTGGCCGTACGTGGCAAATACCAGTTCAAGCCGCCCATGCCGTTCTCGCCGGCCAGCGAATTTGCAGGCGTCATCGAGAGCGTCGGCGCAGGCGTCACCAACGTCAAGGTCGGCGACCGCGTGTTCGGGTCGGCAGGGCATGGTGCCGCGCGCGAAAAGATGGCCGTCAAAACCGAAAATCTCATCATCATACCCGCCGGTGTCAGCGATGAAGTCGCAGCCGGCGTTACCGTGACCTATGGCACGGCGCTGCACGGCCTCAAGGATCGCGGTAAACTCAAAAAGGGCGAGAACGTCGTCATCCTCGGTGCCTCCGGCGGTGCGGGATTGGCCGCCGTCGAACTCGCCAAACTGATGGGTGGCCGCGTCATCGCCTGTGCCTCGACCGAGGAGAAGCTCGCTGTTTGCAAGGAGCGCGGCGCGGACGGACTGATTAACTACAGCTCCGGTGATCTCAAGGACGATATCCGCAAGCACACCGGCGGCAACGGCGCCGACATCGTCTATGACTGCGTCGGTGACAAATATGCCGAGCCGGCCATTCGCGCGCTCAACTGGGACGGTCGTTTCCTGGTCGTGGGCTTTGCGGGGGGCCAGATTCCGAAAATTCCGCTCAACCTCTTGCTGCTGAAAAATTCGTCCCTTGTCGGCGTGTTCTGGGGCGCCCACGCCGCGCGTGATCCCGAAGAAAACCGCGCCAATCTGCGCCAGCTGATCGGTTGGGTGGCCGAGGGCAAACTCAAGCCGCACATTCACAAGATCTTCCCGCTGGCCCAAACTGCTGACGCGATCCGCGAGTTGGACCGTCGGGCGTCGACCGGTAAGGTGATCATCAAGCCGTGATGTGTGACATGTGGGTTGGGTTAGCGAAGCGTAACCCAACCCCTCGCCTACGCCGCCGCGATCACTTCGACTTCGAGCAGCCAGCGTTCATCCAATGCGCCGACGATGATGACGGTGAGGCCCAACACGCGCTCGCCGAGAATTTCCTCGCGGATGGCGCGGTGGATCGGGCCATAGCGGCGGTCGGACAAAAACACCGTTACCTTGACGAGATTGTCGAGCGTCATTTCTGAGGCGCGCAATTGCGCCTGGATGTTGGCCCACACCTGTCGCGCCTGCTCGCGGAAATCGTCGGGTATGGAGCCATCCGGCCGCATCGGCGTCTGGCCTGAGAGGAACAGCCAGCGCTTGGCGTCTGTCACTTCCATGGCTTCGGCGTAGCGGCTGACTGGCTGGTTGCCGTCGGTGGCGGTGATGGCGCGAATTTTCATCGTCTCGTGGTCCTGCAGATCTGTCTCAAGTTCGGAAGCTCCGGTCGCATGTCCATCCGCCTGAGTCCATTGGACATAGGGACTTGATTAACGCGCTGCCGCCAGGGCAGCGGGCAATTCGGCGGCGAACACCTCGAGATCGGCGTCGGTCCCGGCTGATATCCGGATGCAGCGGTTGAGCGGTGCCACACCGGGCATGCGGACGAATACGCCACGTTGGATCAGGCCATCAAGCACGCGCTTGGCGAGGGCACCGTCGCTCTTGCAGTCGATAGCGACGAAATTGGCCGCCGATGGCAGCGGCTCGAGCCCACTGGCGCGCGCGATTTCCCCGATCCGGCGGCGGGCGCGATCAACCTTCGCCACCACCTCGCCAAGGTAGGCTTGATCGGCAAGCGCCGCGAGCGCACCGGCCTGCGCGATGCGGTTGACCGAGAAATGATTGCGGATCTTGTCGAACGCCTTGATTAGGGACGCTTCGCCGATCACATAGGCGATGCGCGCGCCCGCCATGCCGTAAGCCTTGGAGAAGGTACGAAAGCGCAGCACGTTGGGAATTGTGACGTCGAGCGCCGGCGTGGCTCCGGTGGGCGCGAACTCGTGGTAGGCCTCGTCGAGACACAGCACGCAATCCTCCGGAATGGCGGTCATGAAGCGCTGCACGACGGTCGCATCCGACCACGACGCCATCGGATTATCTGGATTGGCGAAATAGATCAGCTTCGGATTGTCCCGCGCGGCCGCGGCGAGCAGGCTGGCGGGGTCTTCGCGGTCCGCCACATAAGGCACAGTCACCAGCCGCCCGCCAAATCCGGCGACGTGAAAGTTGAATGTCGGATACGCCCCGAGTGACGTCACCACGGCATCGCCAGGTTCGAGAAACATGCGCGCCGTATAACCGAACAAGCTGTCGATGCCCTCGCCGACCGCGATGTTGTCCGGCTTGACACCTAGGTGCGCCGCCAGCGCCGCCTTCAGCTCATAATTCTCGGGATCGCAATACATCCAGCACTCGGCAGCCGCCGCCCGCATGGCCGCAACCGCCTTGGGCGACGGGCCGAACACGTTTTCATTCGCGCCGAGACGAACGCGAAACTTCGCGCCCCGCGTGCGCTCCTGCGTTTCCGGTCCGACGAACGGAACGGTCGCGGGCAAACTTGCGACGAGCGGCGTGAACGGGAGTGCAGTCATGGCAAAGCGTCCATTCGTTCAATCAGGCAGGATCTCGTGGAAGCGCGTGAAATCGATCACCGCATGACCGTCCGGTGTAGATGTCGCAATATCGGCCAGATGAAAGTCCCGATGGATGCGGGCGGCGTCGTAATACTGCATGGCATGGATCGGCTGCCCGAACGTATCGTCGACGCCGATCAGCGATACGACCAACTGCGGTTCGGCTTCGGACTGGGCCAGATCGCCAAGCGCGGCGAGCGGACTGGTGGCGTCGATCTGGTGCTGCACTGTCCAGGTCAGCGCAAACACCGCCGACCGCGCCCGAACGAGTTTCAGATCGACCTGACGCCGCCACTCGATGCCTTCGGCATTGGTCTCGTTGCGCAGCAAAGTAACGGAGATCGACGCATCGACAATGCGATTGCCGCGCCCGTTGGCGACGCGGAACATCAGCGTCGGCACACCATTGTCCTTCGTGATCACGGCGACATCGCTGAACAGCACGCGCGCCGTCGGCCGCGAAAAGCGCGAAAACGCCAAGCCTGTCCACAGCGACAATCCCAGAAACGACGCCATCGATTCAAACACCACGATCGCGTTGACGAACGCGGACTTCGGCAGCAGGTGGCCATACCCGATCGTCGCAATGGTTTGGACCGAGAACATGAAGGCATCGCCGAATGAGTCTGGCGCGGCATTCTCGATGCCCTTCAAATCCCAGAAATAAATCGCAGCGAAGATCAGGTTGACCAGCAGATAGTAGGCGGAGAAAGCCAGGCAGAAAATCGGCCAGGACGCACGCATGAGATAGTGGAAAGCGTCACCGAACGGCGCACGCGGCATGCCGATGCGCTCGACCTGCCGGTCACCGAAGCGAAGCGTGCGACGGCGCTTCGCGCGCCGTGTTTTCGCCGAAGGCGGCGCAGCCGAACGTGGCGTGACGGTCTGCTGGTCGTCGGTGGCAGCTGGCTGTTTCGTACTCATATCAACCTGATCTTTGGTTCACGCGCGACGCAGCACCCGACCGGCGACAGCGTCGAGCTTGGCGAGCAGCGCCGGGTCGTATTTCTCCGGCGCCGTAATCAGCGCCACATCGAGCGCACGATCGGAACCGATCGGGCAGACCTGATGCTCGCGGGGAAATTCGCGCGCCAGCCGCGCGACCAGCCGCTGCGCTTTGGCTGCATTGTCGCCCAGCACCTTGATCACCATCGCCACGTCGACGGCGCCATGACTGTCATGCCAGCAATCATAGTCGGTGACCATTGCCACGGTGGCGTAACAAATCTCGGCTTCGCGCGCGAGTTTGGCCTCGGGCATATTCGTCATGCCGATGACGCTGGCGCCCCAGGACCGATACAGGTTCGACTCAGCGCGTGTGGAAAATTGCGGGCCTTCCATGACTAGGTAAGTGCCGCCGCGTGTGCAGCTGATCGCTTCTGCGCTGGCAGCACCCGCGAGGGCCTCCACGAGCAGCGGCGAGACCGGATCGGCCAATGACACGTGCGCCACCAGGCCATTGCCGAAAAAAGATTTCTCGCGCGCGAACGTGCGGTCGATGAACTGGTCGACGATTACGAAATCGCCCGGCGCCAATTCTTCCTTCAGCGAGCCGCACGCGGACAATGAAATCAGATCAGTGACGCCGGCCCGCTTGAGCGCGTCGATATTGGCCCGATAATTGATGCCCGACGGCGATAGCCGGTGGCCGCGTCCGTGGCGCGGCAAAAATCGCACAGGCAAGCCGTCGATCTCGGCGAACAGGATGGCGTCGGAGGGTTCACCCCAAGGCGACGACACCGACGTCCAGCGCGGATTGGTAAGGCCCGGCAGATCGTAAAGGCCGCTGCCGCCGAGAATACCGAGCACTGATTGGGCCATTGTGACAATCTCAATAAGGGCGATCGGGCCGAGCTTGACAGGTGACGCGATAACAGAAAAGGCCCCGCAAGCGGAGCCTCTTCAAAACGCCTGCCAATTTATCTGTCTCAGTGCGGGATCTTCGACCAGATCCGCCGCTTCGCGCCATACAGCAGACCCGCGACGACGAGCAGATAGAGCATCGACATCAATCCCAGCCGCTTGCGTTCCTCAAGCTTGGGATCGGCGGCCCAAGCCAAGAATGCCGTCACGTCGCGGGAATAGTTTTCGAGAGTTCCCGGCGTTCCGTCAGCATACTTGACGACACCATCGCGCAGCGGCGGTGGCATCGCGATCTGATGACCGGGGTAGGCAACGTTGTACTGCATACCTTCGGCCATCTTGTTGCAGACATCATCGGCGCCGGCCTCCGACGTGATGGACGCGCAGCGTGGCAGCGATGGATTTGCCTTGGCGTCGGCCTCCGTCATCGCCACCATATGCCCGTGATCCATCTTGTACGCCGGCGGCGCATCACGATAGCTGGTCAGCAGGGCATGCAGATAGTCGGAGCCACCCTCCTGATAGCCAGTGACGATGTCCTTCGCCATGAAATAGGGCAACGCGTAAAAAGGGTGCTCGGCTTCCACTTTGCGTGCCAACGCGATCAACGACAGATCCGGCGGCAGCGCTCCATTGTTGGCCGAACGCGCCTGCTGCTCGTTGTCGAACGGGCTTGGGATGCGATCAGACAAACGGCCAGGGCGCTTGAACATTTTGCCCTGATCATTCGGTCCGTCGTTGACCTTGTAGGTTTCCGCCAACCCCTTGGCACCTTCCTCGGGGAATTCCGGCCCACCCTTTTCAGACAGATTGCGGAACGACAGCCGCTTGATGCCGTGGCAGGTCGAGCAGACTTCCTTATAAACCTGGAAGCCGCGTTGCAATTGCGGACGATCGAAGTGACCTCGAATGCCGCCAAAGCTCCAGTGCTGCGGTTCGATAGCGTCGCCGCCGCCTGACGCCAAGACCGGCGCAGCAGCAGCACCCACCAGCGAGAGCGCAACGCCGAGACAGGCAAGCCCCTTCAAGTATGTATGTGTCATGATCGATAGGCCCCAACTGTCTCGTATCAAAGTGTCTCGCAACAAAGTGTCTCGGATCAACGCTTCTCGGCAGCCGCTGTCGCAGCGTTTGCGGCCGTCGGCCCGCCGCCACCACCGAGCACAGCGTCCATGATGCTGCTCGGCAACTTCCTCGGCGTCTCGAGCAAGCCGACCACCGGCATGATGATCAGGAAGAAGGCAAAGTAGTAGAGAGTGAAGACCCGCGACCACATCACATAGCTTCCCTCGGCAGGTTTTCCTCCGAGATAGCCCAAGGCGACCACCGAAAAGAAGAACGCCCACAGGAACCATTTAAAGATCGGTCGATACTTGGTCGAACGCACATTGGAGGTATCGAGCCACGGCAGGAAAGCCAGCAAGGCAATCGATCCGAACATCATCAACACCCCGCCAAGCTTCGACGGGATGCTGCGCAAGATCGCGTAAAACGGCAGGAAATACCATTCCGGCACAATGTGCGGCGGTGTCGAAAGCGGATTGGCCTCGATGAAGTTATCGGCATCGCCCAGGTAGTTCGGCACGAAGAACACGAACCACGCGTACACCAGCGCAAACATGGCGAGGGCGAACGCATCCTTCATGATGGCAAACGGCAGCATCGGCACGCTGTCGGACTTGGTCTTGATGTCAAGGCCGGTCGGATTGTTTTGGCCGACGACATGCAGCGCCCAGATGTGCAGGATGACCACGCCGAAGATCACGAACGGCAACAGGAAGTGCAGTGAGAAAAAGCGATTGAGAGTTACACCCGACACGGCGTAACCGCCCCACAGCCATTTCGTTATTCCCGTGCCGACTAATGGCAAGGCGCTGAACAGGTTGGTTATGACGGTGACGCCCCAGAAGCTCATCTGGCCCCAGACCAACGCGTAACCCAAGAAACCGGCGGCCATCATCAGTAGGAAAATGATCACTCCGAGAATCCACAGGATCTCGCGCGGCGCTTTGTAAGACCCATAATAAATACCGCGCGCCATGTGCAAGTAGACCGCGAAAAAGAACATTGACGCGCCGACCGCGTGAATGTTGCGCAGTAGCCAACCATAGTTCACATCGCGTCGTATCAATTCGACGGAATTGAAAGCCTCCGCATCGCTCGGCTGATAGTGCATCGATAGCACAAGCCCGGAGACGATTTGCACCACCAGCATGAACGTCAGGATTCCGCCGAACGTCCACATGTAGTTGAGATTGCGCGGCGTCGGAAAATCGACGAATTGCCCGTGCATCATGCGCATGATAGGCAGGCGACTATCCATCCATTTCGAAAACGGGTTAGACGGATGGTAGCTTGGTTCGTGATCGCTCATAGGGGGATCCTCAACCGATCTTGATCTTGGTAGCGGAAACGAATTCGTACGGCGGAACTTCAAGATTGCGCGGTGCGGGTCCCTTTCTGATACGACCCGACGTATCATAGGTCGACCCGTGACATGGGCAGAACCAACCGCCGTATTCGCCGCGCTGATCGCTCAAACCCTGACCTTTGGGTATGCAACCGAGATGCGTGCAGATCCCGACGACGACCATCCAATTCTCATGACCCTTCTTGGTCCGATTTTGATCGGTGGCCGGTGCGCGATCGGCCAGTGCTTCGTTCTGCGCGCCCTTGTCGGGCAAGTCGCCGACCGGAACGTTCGCGGCCTTCTCAACTTCGTCTTTGGTGCGATTACGGATGAAGACAGGTTTGCCGCGCCACAGCACGGTGATCGCTTGGCCTTCCTTGATCGGCGCCAGATCGACCTCGGTCGATGACAGCGCCTGCGTCGATGCATCCGGGTTCATTTGTTGGATAAACGGCCACAGCGAGATGGCACCGCCAACGGCAGCCCAGCCGAGCGCCGCAGTCGTCAGAAAATCACGCCGTGTCGGTTCACCGTGACCAATTGGCGGTAGCGCAGTGCCCGTTTTCGCTTCAGGTGCCAAGACGGCCTCCTCAAAAATTCGATCCGATGCCGCGCCACGGCCACCAAGCCGTCCGACTTCGTCAACCAACGTTGTCGTGGCGCCTACGCAACGCAAATATGGGAGAACAGGCCCTTCACGCTGCATACTGCCTAGCTTCAAAGCCACGCAGACCGCTACGCTACGGCAACATCGCGTCCCCCGACGCTAGGCGTTTCGCCGCGCGATGTTTTGGCATCCTTTGCCCGGGGTGACAAGATTGCACACCGTTTCAACGGGGTAACCGTTTGAGGCAATTTGGCGCATGCCGACCCACCGCGACGGGCCGGCAGTGCCGCACGAAAGCGACGACAAAAATGCGACTGGCCCTCTATCAGCCTGATATTCCACAGAACGCCGGAACAATCCTGCGCATGGCGGCCTGCCTTGGCGTCGGCGTCGACGTGATCGCACCAGCCGGCTTTGATATGACCGACCGATCGCTCCGGCGGGCCGGGCTCGATTATCTCGACCACGTCGATCTCGTCCGCCACGCCGATTGGGCAGCTTTCGCGGCGCATCGGGTGGCCACCAGGGCACGCCTCGTGCTCGCCACGACACGGGGCTCCGTGGTCCACACGGCGGCCGTTTTCGAGCCCACCGATGTACTTTTACTGGGCCGCGAAAGTGCCGGCGTACCGGAACAGGTGCACCAGGCCGCAGATGTGCGCGTGCGCATTCCGCTCATGGCGGGGCTGAGATCGCTCAATATCGCCGTCGCCGGCGCTATCATCCTCGGCGAGGCGCTGCGGCAGACGCGCGGTTACCCAGCATCGGAAAATTGACGGAAATTGATAACGGGCGATCAATAACGCGTCGTCAACTGCGTCAGCCAGTCCGGCATGACCTGCACCAACGCCGCTTCGGCCGACTTATCGTAACCCGATAGCACCAGAAATCCGATTGCCAACAGAATCAGACCGAGCGCGGTCTTCGCCGCCGCGCCCGCCGACATCATGCTACCCCGCGCCCTGAGCACGACCTCTCTGGACACCATGCCGAGAATGAGCAACGGCAGCGCTGCGCCGATGCCGAACAGGAGCATCGTCAATGCGACCTCACCGAGGTTCTGTCCCTGCGAGGCGAGCACTGAAGCCGCCCCCAACGTCGGGCCGACGCAAGGGCTCCATACGGCGCCAAGCAACACGCCGACACCGGCTTGTCCCCACAGTCCATTTCCAGGCCCACCACCGAAACGTTCGCTGACCATATTCGCCAGCGGTGATGCCGCCACCGCCACAGCTTGCTGCAAATGCGAGGACAACAAAACGACACCGCTGGCGATCAGCAGTAACGCCGAGAACTGGCGAAACACCGCGCCGTCCAGCCCAATCGTAAATCCGACGGTCGCGACGAACAAGCCGATCGCGACAAAGCTCACTGCCAGCCCGCCAGCTAAAGCCGCGGGACCATAACGATGCTGTGCGGCCGCCGTGCCGATGACAATCGGCAGGATCGGCAGCACGCAAGGCGACAGTGTAGAGAGCAGGCCGGCGAGAAACGCCAGACCCTGAGTGGCAATTGACATAGTCGACAGGGCCTTCAACGCAGACAGACCATCGCGTCATCGGCAACCAGCACCCGGCGCGATGCAACAGCCGAAATGCCGGCGCGGCAGGAACACGCTGCCCCGCAAAATCTCAAATTTTACAGCGCTTTGGCGAGCAACGCTTCGATCGTCGCGGCATTCGTATCGCCAGCTGAGCGGCCAACTTCCTTATCACCCTTGAAGACGATCAGCGTGCTCTGCATCTGCGCCTTTAGCGCTTTCAGGTCATCCTTCTGACTATCAAAGTCCATGTCCAAGGTGACGAACGACTTGAACTTGTCCGACGACAACAAGCGATCGAGGATCGGCTTTTGTACTTTGCATGTTGGGCACCACGGCGCCGTAATTTCAACCAGCACAGGCTTGCCGGCTTTCTGCGCCTCGGCGAGGGCACCGGCCGAGAACTTCGATATTTGCAGCGCCAGCGCGGGCACTGACGCAACGAAGCCAAGGCCAACGAACGCTACGAGCGCAGATCGACGGGTAAAGGACATTCAACTCTCCCAAGGGCGTTTATTAGCATAACTTGCCCGATGCTCTTGCCGGGAAGTCATGCCGTTTGCCAATCAACTCCGCTCACCGCTTCGTGATGAGCCGACATCGGCTTACTCGGCTGCCTCCTTGGCCAGGAACCCGCCGCTCTGCCGGGCCCATAGAGCCGCATAAAGACCCCCACGACGGAGAAGCTCCTCGTGGCCCCCCGTTTCCACCACGCGCCCCTCGTCCATGATGATCAGTCGGTCCATGGCGGCAATGGTCGACAGCCGATGCGCAATGGCGATCACCGTTTTACCCTTCATAAGGTTGTCGAGTTGATCCTGAATCGCCGCCTCGACCTCGCTATCGAGCGCGCTGGTTGCCTCGTCGAGAATGAGGATCGGCGCGTCCTTCAACAACACCCGCGCGATCGCGATGCGCTGGCGTTGACCACCGGACAATTTGACGCCGCGTTCGCCCACATGAGCCGCATATCCCTTGCGCCCCTTGCCGTCCTCCAGCCGTAAAATAAAGTCATGCGCCTGCGCCCGCTTGGCCGCCGAGATCATCGCCTCTTCGCCTGCATCCGGACGGCCGTAAAGAATATTGTCCGCCACCGAACGATGCAGCAGCGACGTGTCTTGCGTCACCATGCCGATGGCGGAACGCAGCGTGTCCTGCCGCACCTCCGCGATATTCTGCCCATCGATCGCGATGCGCCCCCCTTCGAGGTCGTAGAAACGCAACAGCAGGTTGACCAGCGTCGACTTGCCGGCGCCCGAGCGGCCAACGAGACCAACGCGCTCGCCCGGCTTGATCACCAGCGAGAGGTTGTCGATGACGCGCGCCGGATCGGCACCCGGTATGCCCCGCACCTTGCCGTAATCGAAATGAATGGCGTCGAACCTGATCTCCCCTTTGTCGGCGACCAATGACTTCGCGCCGGGAATATCGAGCACGCTGTGCGGACGGCTGATCGTCTCCATGCCCTCCTGCACTGTGCCGACATTTTCAAAAATGCCCGCGACGACCCAGAAAATCCAACCCGACATGGCGACCAGCCGCAACACCAGCCCCGTCACCACGGCGATCGCACCGAGCGAAATCTGGCCGGCGCTCCATAGCCAGATCGCCAATCCCGTCGCCGCCACCATCAACACGCCGTTGAGACCGAAAATGACCAGCTCCATGGTCGTCAGATTGCGGTTGGCCGCATTCCACTTGCCCATCTGCTCGCGCAACGCGGCCTGCGCGAAAGCATCTTCGCGGTCGGTGTGGGAAAACAGTTTGACCGTCGAGATATTGGTATAGCTGTCGACGATGCGGCCGACGAGCATCGAGCGCGCCTCCGCACTCTCGGTGGAAAGCTTCTGGATCTTCGGCACGAAGTGGCGCAATGCCACATAGTAGGCTCCGAGCCATACCAGCAGCGGCAACGTCAGCCGCCAGTCAGCCCGACCAAACAGGAACATCGTGCCGAGAAAATGTACCGTCGCATACCAGAGCGAATCGATCAGATTGACGATCGATTCGCGCAAGGCTGGTGCGTTCTGCATGATCTTGTTGGCGACCCGACCCGCAAAATCATTCTGAAAAAATCCCATGCTTTGCCGCAGCACGTAGCGATGCGTGTCCCACCGAATGCGCGTCGTCACCGCGGCGCTGATCATCTGATTTTTCGTCAGGTCGTGCAGCGTCGAAACCAGCGGACGCAGCAACAGCGCGACCAACGCCATGCCGAGCAGTTCCCAGCGATGCACGGAGAGGAAATTCTCCGGCGTTTCGGCCGCGCGCATCTGATCGACGAGATTGCCCACGAATCCGGTCAAGCCCACCTCGATCAGCGAGCCGACCAATCCCATCACCAGCAACACCGCGAACACCGGCCACAACGGGTCGAGGAAATGGCGATAGTAAGGGAGCAGCGTGCCTGGTGGCGCGATCGGTTCTTCCTCGCGGAACACCGTGATCCGCGTCTCAAACCAATGATAGATGGCATTCAGCATCGACAGAACCTAATTGGGATCGGGTGGCGTCTCCCGTCGCAAAACAACTGCGCTGTGCCGGGAAGTTTCGATCGGGATGGCGGGATGCGCCCCCGTGCAATAAAGGTCTTTTGTGCCAACTGCAAAGCGAGGACCGAACGGTGGCAGATAACATAAGCATTGAAACGCATAAAGCCAGAGCCCGCGCCTGGTTCGAGACGTTGCGCGACGAGACTTGCGCGGCGTTCGAAGCGCTTGAGCGAGACCTCCCCGCCGCAGCGCCTCTCGGCGACAGGCCCGCTGGCACCTTCGTTCGCACGCCCTGGTCGCGCCCGGAGGGCGGCGGCGGTGTCATGAGCATGATGGCCGGTCGTGTGTTCGAAAAAGTCGGCGTGCACACCTCCACCGTCCATGGCGAATTTGCGCCGGAGTTCCGCAAGCAGATCCAAGGCGCGGAAGTCGATCCGCGCTTCTGGGCATCCGGCATTTCGCTGATCGCCCATCCGCACAACCCCAACGTTCCCGCCGTGCATATGAACACCCGCATGGTGGCGACGACGACATGGTGGTTTGGCGGCGGGGCCGATCTGACGCCGGTGCTTGATAAGCGGCGAAATCAAACCGACCCGGACACCCATTCTTTTCATGCGGCGATGGCCGCGGCATGTACACCGCACCAAGTCGCCGACTATCCCCGCTTCAAAAAGTGGTGTGACGACTACTTCTACCTGCCGCACCGCAAAGAGATGCGCGGTATCGGCGGCATTTTTTACGATCACTTGACTCCGCCGCCCGAACACGGCGGCTGGGACGCAGGCTTCGCCTTCACTGTCGACGTTGGCCGTGCCTTTAAGACGATCTACCCAACACTCGTGCGGGCCAACTGGGCGACGCCCTTCGGCAACGCCGAGCGCGACGAGCAGCTTGTCCGCCGCGGCCGCTACGTGGAATTCAACCTGCTTTACGATCGCGGCACGATGTTCGGTCTCAAGACCGGCGGCAACGTCGACAGCATTCTGTCTTCCATGCCCCCCATGGTGAAATGGCCCTGATCGCCACCGCACTCTTGCTGCCAACTATCGCGTCTTTTGCGGAAACGTAATGTCGATCTTCATTTGCACGAGCGACGGAAAGTACGTCTTGGCAAGTTGACCGCCTCCCCACAGGATCGCCGTCAACAGCAGCAACGCCGGAATTGCGGCCAGTACGGCTTTCAGAAAAAACCCTGCCAGGTGCAGAAACGGCAGTTCCAGCCGCGTGACGGTTGCCGGCGGAACCTCTCCTGGCGGTGATTGGCTCGTCGCAAAATCGCTGCGACGACCGGCATCGCCTTGGCCGACGAACGACGAACTCGCCGAGGCCCGCGCACCGGACGGGGACGACCGCGGCGTGCCCAAAATCTCGCGCGCCATCTGGTCACGGGCGCGGGCTTCCTTTTGCTGGCGGACGGTACGCGGCATGTCGTCGTCGCCGCCGGATGTGTAGGAGGTGTCCGTCATCTCATCGATATCTCCGGCCGGGGGAAGCCGCCACGCGATTTCACTTTGCCAAGTTGTGCCGTGCCAATTTGGCGGGAATACGAACGATTCAGCTCATTTCCAGCCATTTCCGGGCAACGCGGACGATTTGGCAGTTCTTTCTGCCCCAATCGCGACCTTTTCCGCCTTGTCAGGTTGCGCATAACGAGAGACATTGCCGCGCAATTCTATGCCGTGGCAGGTCACTGCCCCCGGCCACCACAATGCCGCTCGCGCCCCCGAAGGAGACGACCCATGGCCCCGCTCGACATGAAGCCCAACGAGCTCGAATCGTATTGGCTGCCGTTTACGCCGAACCGCAGCTTCAAGAAAAAGCCGCGCATGTTCTCCGGCGCCAAGGACATGCACTACCTGACGCCGGATGGCCGCAAGGTACTGGACGCGTCGGCGGGCTTGTTCTGCGTCAACGCCGGCCACGGCCGCGACAAGATCACCAAGGCCATCCAGCAGATGGCAGGCCAACTCGATTTCGCGCCGCCGTTCCAGTATTCGCACCCAAAGGTGTTCGAGTTGGCATCCAAGCTCGCACTGATGGCGCCCGGCGATCTCGACTACGCGCTGTTTGCCAATTCGGGTTCGGAAGCTGTCGACACGGCGCTGAAGGTGGCGCTGGCTTACCACAAGGCGCGCGGCGAGGGTGGACGCACGCGCTTCATCGGTCGCGAGCGCGGCTATCACGGCGTCGGCTTCGGCGGCATCTCCGTCGGAGGCATGGTGAATAATCGCAAGGCGTTCGGCACCATGCTGACCGGCGTCGACCACCTGCCGACAACCTACAACAAGGCCAAGCAGGCGTTCACCAAGGGCGAACCGGAATGGGGCATCGAGACGCTCGAAGAGCTCAACCGGATGATCGGCCTGCATGATGCATCCACCATCGCCGCCGTGATCGTCGAGCCCGTCGCCGGCTCCACCGGCTGCATCCCGCCGCCCCAGGGGTATCTCCAGAAGTTGCGTGAAATCACTGAAAAGCACGGCATTCTGCTGATTTTCGACGAAGTGATCACCGGCTTCGGCCGCCTTGGTTATGCCTTCGCCGCCGAGCGCTATGGCGTCGTGCCGGATATGATCACCTTCGCCAAGGGCATCACCAATGGCGCTGTGCCGATGTCGGGCGTGATGGTGCGCAAGGGCGTGTACGAAACGCACATGTCAGGGCCGGAATACATGGTCGAGCTGTTTCACGGCTACACTTATTCGGGCCACCCTCTGGCGGCTGCGGCCGGTCTCGCCACGCTCGAAGTCTATAAGGATGATGGATTGTTCGAGCGTTCTCGCGCGATGGAACCGAAGTTCGCCGATGCCATGATGAGCCTTAAGGGCCTGCCCCATGTCGCCGATATCCGGCCGATCGGCATGATGTGCGGCATCGATCTCGATCCGATCGCCGGCAAAGGCGGTCTACGCGGTTACAACGCCATTGAGAGCATGTATCACGAGCACGATCTCTACGTCCGCGTCACGGGGGATACCATCATCGTCTCGCCACCGCTCGTCGTCAGTGACGCGCAAGTCGGGGAAATCGTCGACAAGCTGACCAAGGTGATCAAAGCGGTGGCGTAAGGGGATGTTGCAGCGCTTTTCGGAGATTGCCGGTATGGCGTGAGAGGAGCGCCTGGGCTGCGGCCAAGGGGTGCCCGCTGGCGATGAGGATGGCGAGCTTAAGGTCGCCGTTGGCCTCGGCAAGGGCTAGTTCGGCGCGGGTAGCATCGCAGCCAGCGAGATCGGCGACTATCGCAATGGCGCGTTTGTCGAGCTTGAGGTTGCGCGCGGCCATATCGACCATGCGGCCCTTGTAGACGCGGCCCAGCTTGATCATGAGCCCGGTGGAAAACAGATTTAACACGATTTTTTGGGCGGTGCCGGCCTTCATGCGCGTCGAGCCGGCCACGACTTCGGCGCCGGTGGCGATGAGGATCGGGTGTTCCACTGCCGCCAGCAAAGGTGTGCCGGGGTTGCTGGCAATGCCAATGGTGACGGCGCCGAGCGCGCGTGCGGTCGCCACGGCGGCGATCGTAAAAGGCGTGGTGCCGCTAGCCGCTACACCGATCACGACGTCGGCAGTGCCAATTCCTGCGGCGCGGATTTGCCGTTCGGCGGCGTCCCGGTCGTCCTCGGCGCCTTCGATGCTGCGTGTCAGCGCGTCGAAGCCGCCGGCCATGGCGAATACCAGCCGTTGGCGCGGCCAGTTGAAGGTCGGCGGCAGTTCGGCGCCGTCCTGGACCGAGATGCGCCCTGAGGTGCCTGCGCCGGCATAGACGAGCCGGCCCGACGAGCCGATGCGTGCGGCGGCCTGATCGATGGCTGCGGCAATGGCCGACAGTGCGGGGCGCACGGCTGCGACCGCGGAAGTCTGGCCTTCGAACATCGCGGCGACGACGTCGGCAGTGGGCCAGGCGTCGAGATCCAGGTATCGGGGGCTGGCGAATTCGGTTTCGAGCATGCGGGACCTCGGTGTCGTCGCGACGGTCGTAAAATATTTCTGATCGGCATCACAGGTTTTTCTCAACCACTTACGTGATTTCCAAACGGTCCCCAGATTTTGCTCGTCCAATCAAGGGCGCTCCCTCATCACGGATAAAACGCGGCAGTGCGTTTTGACCAATGAACAAGTAGTCGGACATATCCATTCTATCGCTTCAATCATGTTTTTGAAATCATGCGAGGTATTCATCTTGAAAATGGGTTCGTGATGGGAAATTCGATTGCGAAGGCTGGAGATTTCACCCAATCGAAGCGACAAAGCCTTCAGGTCAACCGTGTTAGGCAGATGCGGAAAGGCAAGGGAAAGGTCACGGCTCCAAATTTGTGGTCCGTATCGGCGATGCAGCATCGCCACCCAAAAGCCAAATGACAAACCTGCGACAATTTGCGTGTTCTCCAGCGTTATCCGGCGTTTGTTTATCCTGGTGATAACCACATCGAGATCGTTAATTTGCTTTTTTTCCAACTGCTTTGCAAACGTCGGAGAGGTGCCCCATTGGGGCCCGAAATGTTTGCTAAGAACGAGGTCGATGCAGTTGCGAATACCAACTTCAACGGTTTGAATAGGAAGATGGAACGCGTCGCCAAGCTTGGCATTGTATAGGTACAGCCGCCATGCGCGGTCCCAGTCATGCCCCGCAGCATTTAAGTAAGTTCCGAAACGTGAGTTGGACAAGACACGAACAACAGCTATCTTTGCTGTGGAGCTTATCGGTTGTTGATTTGTTGACACCATCGGATTAAGTATCGCTTGTGAGCCGACAACCGTCACTGCGTTTGCATACGGCGTCGGACGGTTAGGACCCCGGGACAGGCGTAAGCTCCTCCCGGGGTTTCGCTTTTTTTAAGCGCAATTAGGCTTGTTAATTGTTAAAGAAATTTTAAGATTTACCGAACTTTGTTAACGCGTTCTTTGGCAGTCAACAAGTTGGCTGGGTGAGATTCTTACCCACGTTCCCACATCTCGAAATTGAGAATGGAACCGCACGTACAAGACCACGTGTATCCGTCACACTCCCAGATCCACCGGCATCGTCAAAAAACCGCGGAAGCGGGCGCGATTGCCGCGGACTGCTGGACCGGCGAGGCGGTAGTTCGGAAAGCGCTTGAGGAAGCGCTGGATCGCGACGCGACCTTCCATGCGGGCGATGGAGAGGCCGACGCAGACGTGGACGCCGGAAGCAAACGCGACGTGGCGATTGGCTGACCGCCCAACGTCGAGCCGGTCGGGATCGGTGAAGGCTGCCGGGTCGCGATTGGCTGCGGCGATGGCCAAAGTTACGAAGGTGCCGGCAGGCATTTCGACGCCGCCCAGTGTGGCGGTCGCTGTCGTCACGCGGTTGCCAAGTTGCACTGGACTATCGTAGCGCAGGAACTCCTCCACGGCACTGTCGATCAGCCGCGGATCGGCCATCAATCGCGCTTTTTCTTCGGGCCATTCGAGCAGGCCATAGAGGCCGTTGCCGATCAGATTAGTGGTCGTCTCGTGGCCAGCGTTGAGGATGAAGATGCAGTTCTGCAGAAGTTCAATTTCGGACAACTTTTCGCCGTCCTGCTCACCTTGAATGAGCCGGGTGAGCACGTCGCGCTCGGGGTTGCCGGGCTGCAAGCGCCGGTCCGCGACCAGTTCGCGGAGGTAGTCGAGAAAATCGCGCACGGCGATTTCGCCGGTCTCCAGCATGCCCGCCGTCGGTTGCGGCTCCAGCGCGCCGAGGATGGCCAGCGACCAGTCACGCAACGGCCCGCGCCGGTCGTGCGGAATGGCCAGCAGATTACCGATCACCTCGATTGGAACGGATGCCGCGAGATCGGCGATGACATCGGCCTGCCCCTTGGCCGCCATTGCGTCGAGCAGGCCGTCGACCATGGCGATCATCGGCGGCTCGAGATCGGCAACAGCGCGTGGATTGAGCGCGCCGGCGATGATCCGCCGGACGCGCGTATGCAACGGCGGATCGTTGAAGATGAGGCTGGTGGTGTGGTGCTGGTACAAGAGGCCGTTGCCGAACTTTGGCAGGAATTCGGCCTTCTTGTCCGACGAAAAGGTGCGGGAGTCCTTGTAAACCGCCATCAGATCGGCGTGCCGCGTCAGCAGGTAACTGTCCGGCCCCGTCTGCCGCACCGGCGAGGCTTCGCGCAGAGCATGAAAATAGGGATAGGGGTTGTCGTAGAATTGCGCCGGCAACTGTTTCAAGTCGAAGGATTTGGCGACAGCGGCACCCGTGTCGGCGTCAAAGCGAACCGGCGGCCGGGTCGCGGTAGGCGGACCGTGGGATTGCATCGCGAAACACCTCCGAACGGCTGACTTTTTTATCCCTGTCCACCACCATGCCGCATCGATCGGATGCAGGCAAGATTGGGGCTGACATCCGGAAAAGGTCGCGAGTCACAGCGATTTCTGGCAATTCACCGGCGTCCTTGACACCTGCGCGGCCTTTTCCCTATACCCTCTCCACAATGGAAGGCGGGATAGCTCAGCTGGTTAGAGCGGCGGAATCATAATCCGTAGGTCCCCAGTTCAAGTCTGGGTCTCGCTACCATTGTTTTCAACGACTTAAAAGATTTACATCGACCACGGATTATCAGCCGTGTCCCGCTGGTGTCCCAGTAGGCGAGCTTCGAGGCCCGAACCCCTGTCAGTTCCGGCGTCACAGCCTAAGCCAACGCACCGACGCCGCGCCGCCGCCGAAAACGCCGCCTCCCGTAACGGTCGGTCGGAGCCAAAAACACCATCTAAGAAAACGACCGACAAAGCCGCGACCTGAGCACGTCAACCGCTCAACCTAATTGTCGCCGACCAAACATCGTAATTGTCGTTGCACACTGTCGAGAAAAAGGCATCAAACCCGCGTCGCAGTGGTCGTGCGAAGCCCGGCTTCGCATTGCATAGGTGCCCAACGACGCGATCATTGCTGATCTGGCTGTGGAACACGATTTCGCCGAGTGATTATGCGTGGCGCAAAGTGCTGACCGGTTTCTTGATGATGTGGTCTGCGTTTGATGAATAGTCAGCGGCTAAAATAAGTCTCATGTGGAACAGACCCAAGTCCGGGTGCCAGCACACGATGCATTCCCTCTATATGCCGGGCTACCGTTGCTAGTACAGCGGCCGCATGGAGGTCTGGCGCATTTGATGCAGCATCCAGCGATTTAACATGAGCTTCGATCATTCGTGTCACCGGCCCTGCAATCGCACGACCACGGTCGTGCAACAATTGATCCGCCGTCAGCGCCAACACCGCGTCAACCGTACCCTGTGGCAGGTCGATGCCTGTGGACCGCGAATGTGGTGGGATCAGAATGCTCTGGTGATATGCATTCAGTTCTTGAAGGGTTTTTTTGACAACAAGGGGATCCTGCATGTCCATGCGTACTTCCAGCGCACCTGACGGTTTGCGCCGTGCTTGAATACGTTCAAGAATGGCATCGGTCTGAGGGAGCGGCGCCGTCTCGATCGTCAATATCATGCCACGCGCCGTCAGCCGATAACCAACACGGCTCGGCAATACCTGCGCCGGCCCGCTTGCCGCCAATGGAATACCGCATTCTATGCCCCGCAGCTGACTGATCAATTGGACGATGCCGCCGGCTGTGTCCGGAGTTGCGAACGCATAGTACGCGCCTGACTTCGTCTGCACCTCTTTACCACCGGCGTCCACGAGCGCATCTCGAGACGCTAAGTCTTTCGGGTCGGCAACGGCAATGTGCGCCTCCTTGGTGGAAATGCCCAGCTCATAAATCTCACGGCGCAATGCCTTCGCCACCTCTTTCGCATGGGCGCGCGCTTTGTCATTGGTCGCCAAGATCGTGTTGATCTCGAAGCGCGCCCGCAGCAGCACCGCCAGCTCGCGCGTCCGATCCGCCGGCTTGATCTCTCTTGTGAAGGCTTTGGCCTCTGGGTTAAAACTATAGCCGGCAGCCGAAATCACGGCGTTGGCATCCCGATCAGGCGCGAACGCGACGCTGATGGTGGTGCCCGAAAACGACGCGCGCGAGAGATAGGGGTTGGATGGCGGGGGCGGTGGCACGAAGCCGACGGCTGTGCGGGTGGCCGTACTGGCTATAGTGGCTGACACCCTCCGTGCAAGATAAAGCGTTTCGGCAGCTTTGGTGATCGACCACCGCAGCGAGCCCAGGTTCAGCGCGGGTCCTGGTGGGGTCATGACGCCGGCAATTTCTGCCGGCGCTAAGTTGTTGGCGATCATGAGCTGCACCAGTTCAGTGCCTGCGGTGGCGTACTTGGGCAGCAATCCGGCATCCGCCAATGCGTGGGTAACGTCGTTGGCT